>JAKDLG010000043.1 GCA_030452985.1 Humibacillus sp. | reverse complement strand
GGGCAAGGTGGTGGCCAACAGCCACCCGGGGTGACCCGCGGGACAGTGCCACAGAGAACAGACCGCCGGCAGCTTCGGCAGTCGGTAAGGGTGAAACGGTGGTGTAAGAGACCACCAGCGCTCCAGGTGACTGGAGCGGCTCGGTAAACCCCACCTGGAGCAAGTCCAGACAGTGCACGTGGTGCTTTCGAGCGCTGGAAGACCGGCCCGGTCGAGTGCACGGGTAGGACGCTCGAGCCGGCCAGCAATGGTCGGCCTAGATGGATGGCCGTCGCCGCACCAGCTCGGTAACGAAGGTGCGGAACAGAACCCGGCGTATCGGCCGACTCATCCACTTCAGGGTTCTGAGCTGCGGTGTGGAACGACGTCGTCGATGGGACCCGGCTCGGCCCGGGTGCCTCGGTGACGACCGACTGCAGCGGCGACCCCGCCGTATATCGGTCACCGTGGCAGACTGCGCTCGCGCCCGAGGCCCCCGGAACCGAGACTGACGTGCTCGAACTGGTCCAGCCGGTCAGCGTCACCGCCGACGAGTGGACCACCTACCGGGAGACGGTGACCGTCGACGTCCTGTTGCACCACCGGGACTCGCGGCGGGCGCCGATCGGCAGCGCGATGGCCTACCTGCTGTGGCGCAGCGGTCCGTTCCTGGTGATCGCCGGCTCAGTCGTCGACGATGTGCTGGTGGCCCGCTGGCCGGGACGGAGACCGCGGCCGACCTCGTGCAGGACTGGCCGTATGCCCCTGCGCGCGGTCACGCTCGTGGATCGACCGCGGCCCCCGCCGTGATGAGTCTGCACGTGACGGGACAGCTCGTGGCGGGTCTGCCCATGACTCGAATCTGTCAGTGAGTCAGGGAAACCCAGGAGGCGACGTGGAGCCTCCCGGTTCGAGGTGAAACGCCGCGGCGGCGCGCCGCCGAATACCTCGACCCGGAGGGCGGTTGGGTGCGCAGCTACAGTGCGAAGGGGCCACCGAGTGAGGAGAGCACATGTTTGTTCCGTTGACCGTGTCGGACTTCATCGACCGGGCCGAGAGCGTCTACGCGGAACGGGTGGGTGTCGTTGACGAACCCGCCCAGCCCGCAGTATCACTGGGCGCGTTGACCTATCGGCAGATGGCTGAGTTGGCCCGTCGACAGGCTGCAAAGCTCGACGAGCTCGGGGTGGGGGTCGGAGACCGGGTCGCGATCGTGTCGCACAACAGCGCCCGACTGCTCACCTCGTTCTTCGGGGTGGTCGGCTCCGGGCGGGTGCTCGTACCGGTCAACTTCCGGCTGCGGCCCGACGAGGTCGCCTACATCGTCGAGCACTCCGGGGCTCGCGTTCTCATCATCGACCCGGAGCTGGACGAGGCACTCGCGAAGGTGTCGGCCGAGTTTCGGGTCGTGCTCGGCAACGACGAGGACCTGTATGCCGCCGAGGACGTCGATCCCGTGCCGTGGACGCCCGACGAGTCGGCGACGGCGACCATCAACTACACGTCGGGGACGACCGCGCGACCCAAGGGCGTGCAGATCACGCACCGCAACCTCTGGGTCAACGCCGTGACGTTCGCCATGCACGTGGCCGTGACCGACCGCGACGTCTACCTGCACACCCTGCCGATGTTTCACGCGAACGGGTGGGGGATGCCGTTCGCGATGACCGGCCTGGGCGTCAAGCAGGTCGTCATCCGTACGATCGACGGCGCTGAGATCCTGCGCCGGGTCGCCGAACACGGGGTCACCGTGATGTGTGCAGCCCCGGCCGTCGTCGCTGCCGTGCTCGACGCCGCTCAGGGCTGGGAAGGCGAGATACCCGGGCGCGGCCGGGTGCGAATCATCGTCGCCGGGGCGCCGCCACCGACCAAGACGGTGGTTCGGGTGGAGCAGGAGCTCGGCTGGGAGTTCATCCAGATCTACGGGCTCACCGAGACCTCGCCGTTGCTGACGGTCAACCGGAGCCGGGCCGAATGGGATGGCTTGTCGCCGGAGGACCGGGCCGCGAACCTGATCCGGGCCGGTCAGCCCGCGCTCGGGGTCACGCTCGCCACCTCGGAGTCCGGCGAGGTCCTGGCCCGGTCGAACGTCATCCTCGAAGGCTACTGGCGCCAGCCCGAGGAGAGCGCCCGCGCGCTGGCGGACGACTGGTTCCACACGGGGGACGGGGGTGTCGTCGGCGACGACGGCTACCTGACCATCAGTGACCGGAAGAAGGACGTCATCATCACCGGCGGCGAGAACGTCTCTTCGATCGAGGTGGAGGACGTCCTCTTCTCGCATCCGGCAGTCTCCGAGGTCGCAGTCATCGGGATCCCGGACGAGAAGTGGGGCGAGACGATCAAGGCGCTGGTGGTGCTCACGCCGGGCGCCGAGGCGAGCGAGGGCGAGCTGATCGCATGGTGCAAGGAGCATGCTGCCGGGTTCAAGTCGCCGACCTCGGTCGAGTTCCGTGAGGAGCTGGCCCGGACCGCCACCGGCAAGCTCCAGAAGTTCAAGCTGCGCGCCCCGTACTGGGAAGGGCACGACCGTCAGGTGAACTGAACGGCATCCGTCAGAACGCTCATCAGAAGCCGCGGCATCGATGGTGACCAAGTGCTGAAGACCTCTTCTCGCCTCGGGCATCCCCGCGACGGCGGCCGGATGGTCAGGTGCGGGCCGCCTGTTCCTCGAGCGCGAGCACCCGCGGAAAGAGGATGTTGTTCTCCTTGTGAATGTGCTCGTGGAGGTCGAGCTCCATCTCTTCGAGGCCCTGGAGCATCGCTCGATAGGAGTTGCACGCGTCGGCCGGAACGGCGTAGTCAGCGGTGAGGCTGCGGAGCTGCTTGAACAGTCGGCCCACGGCGTCATGCTCGTCGCGCAGCTCCTGGATGGGCGCCGCGAACGAACCGAACGCGCTCAGCGCCTGCGTCTTCTCGAGCCGGCTGATCGCAGGAAAGACCACCCGCTCCTCAGTGGTCATGTGTGGATCGAGGGCCGTCACCGCCTCCGTGAAAGCCGCCCGCACTCCAGCGAGCTCGGGATGCCGCTCGCCGTGCACCGTGTCGACCTTGTCGACGAGGGCCTGCAGCCGCGGCATCTCCTCCCACATGTAGGCGTGATGGGTGTCGACGATGTCATGGGCAAGAACGGCATTCTCGAGAGCCTCGTGCCCCCCCGGGGTGGGCGTCGGGTCGGGCAGGTCGAGGGCCTTCGTGACCACGTCGAGGTCGAGGCCAGCGGCGCTGGTGGCATCGACCAGCGCGCGCTGACCGTTGCAACAGTAGTCGATCCCGAACTTCTCGAGCACGCGGCTGCGCCGGGGGTCCTCGGTGACGAGATCACCCAGGGTGGCGTTGGTGTCTACGGTCATGGCTTTCATGTTACGTCTGGGGGCCGGCATCGTTCGCCGCCGGCCCTTGGCCCTGAGCACGAGGAGCTGCGATGGATGCCGCCGAGCTTCCTTCCAGCGCGCCTCAGCCCTCGTCGCCGACCTCGGTCGTGGGAAGGGCGAGATGGGTGAGGGGTTCGGGTGCCACCAGCCAGGGCAGCACCCCGACGAGGCAAACCAACCCCGTGACCAGGAAGGCCGGGCCGAAGCCGAGACGGTCGGCGACGAGGCCGACGAAGATCGGGCCGACGATGGCACCGCCGTCCTGCGCCATCTGGAAGGTCGACAGCACCCGCCCTCCGCTGCGGTCCCTGCCGATCACGTCGGAGACGGCCGCCTGTTGCGCGGGGTTGACCAGGCCGGCGCCGACGCCGGAGACCAGTGACAGGCCGAACAGCAAGGCGAGCCCCAGCCCGGTCGACAGGGCCGGGTTCTGCGCCAACCCGAGCAGCCCCATGGAGACGCCCATGACGACGAGCCCGCCGATGACGAGCGGGCGCCGGCCGATCTGGTCGGTCAACCGACCCGAGAACTGCAGGGTGACAGCCGTCCCGATCGCCCCGGCAGCGAGCACGCCGCCGGCCACCCACGGCTCGTCGAGCACCGCAACGGCGAGCAGCGGCAGCACCGCCAGCCGCACCCCGAAGTTGGTCAGGCCGTTGGCGGCGGCTGACGCGAGCACGGCCCGGTAGACCGGTGAGCGCCACGCCTCGGCGAGCCTCATCACCTCTCGACTGCCCTGGTTGTCGACGGGGCGAAGCCGGGCGCCGCGCAGCCCGACGGCCACCACGGCGGCGGCGATCACCAGAGCCACTCCGTACACGATGAAGGGCAGTCGCAGGCCCCAGCCGGCCAGCACCCCGCCGAGCACCGGGCCGATCATGCCACCGATGAGGAAGGCCGACGCATAGGTGGAGGAGACGCGACCCCGGGCGCTCGGCGGCGCGAGGCGCACCAACATGGTCAGGGTGGAGATCGTGAACATCGTCGAGCCGATGCCGCCGAGCCCACGGAAGACGAGCAGCTGCACGTACGACTGCGCGAAGGCCGTGGCGAACGACGAGACGGCGACGATGACCAGCCCGGCGAGGTAGACGGGCCGCTCCCCGAGGCGGCTGACCAGCTCGCCACCCACGGGGGCGAAGACGAGACGGAAGAAGGCGAAGGCCGAGACGATGACCGACGCCGCGGCAACCCCGACGTCGAAGGAGCGGGCGTAGGCCGGCAGTACCGGTGAGACGATGCCGAAGCCGATGGCGATGACGAATGCCGCCCCGACGAGGATCCAGATCTCCCGCGGAATGGCGACCCGTTCGGGGGGAGCAGTCGAGGGTGTCACGCCGTCATTCTCCCTGCATCGGGCCAGACACCCATTGCGCCCTCCGGTACCAGCAGTGCGCTGTTCCCGAAATGTACGGCGATGCCGGATATGTTACGCGAGGGATGGGTGGTACGTGAGCGGCATTCGGCGATTCCCGTATCTGTGTGAAACAGCAGGCGTACCGTCGAGACAAGGCCTTGAACTCGATCGTGGTCGTGCCTCCCTCGACACAGCCGCAGTCCCGCGAACGACGACGGCAGCCAGCCGCCCTCGCCGTGGGCGCAGGTTCTTTCCCAGCCAGTACGACGGGTTCGCCATCCCGCCGCCGCTGACGGTCGCACCATGTCGTACGTCGCCGAAACCAGCCCCACCAGACCGGTGGGAGACCATTCGGAGGCGCACATGCGGAGCACCAGGGGGAGCAAGTGTCAGTTCTGAAAGATGTCATGCGGCGCCGGCGGGTGGCGCCACCGACGACACGGATCATCTCGGTCGGCAGAGCGCCCGTCGGGCCAAAAGCTGACCTGCATGACTTCGACGACGTGCGTTCGTTGTGCCATGACCTGCGCCAACCCCTGGCGGCGATCAGCCTGCTCGCCCGGGCCGACGAGGCCGATACGCAGACGCGGCTGGCCGGCATCCGGCACGAGGTCGACTGGCTCAGCGATCTCGTCGACTCCGTGCTCGGAGACCCGGGAATCGCCGAGTCGGAGGTGATCGACCTGGGCGAGCTCGCCCGCTTCGCGACCTCGTGCGTAGCCGCGCCCTCGGGAACCAACCTGTCTCTCGACGTGGCGGATGCCGTGCTCGTGCGCGGCCGACGCGTCCCACTGGCGCGCGCACTCATGTGCCTGCTCGACAACGCCCTGCGTGCAGCCGGTGGGGGAGGCAGGGTGGAGGTGACGGTGCGTCGTCGAGCCGGCTACGCCGTGATCGCCGTGACCGACGACGGCCCCGGCGTGGGGCGGATCCTGCCCCAGCACTCGCTCGGCCTGGTGACGGTTCGCGCCGTGCTCGCCGACTGTGCCGGGCACCTTGACCTCGACAACGGCGTGTGGGGCGGTGCAGTCGCGACCGTGACGATACCCCTGGCGACCGAGAGCGGGCCGGTATGAGGATCGTCATCGGTGACGACCATCGGGTGCTCCTCGAGGCGCTCGGTGCCGCCCTTCGCACGCGCGGCCACGACGTCGTCGCGCTCGCTCTCACCCCGGAGGAGTCGCTCACCGCGGTCGCGGAGCATGACCCCGACGTCTGCCTGCTCGACCTGCACTTCCCAGGTGGCACGAGCCTGGTCACGCTGCGCACCATGACGTCGGAGTATCCGCGAACCAGGGTCGTGGTGTTCTCGGCCAGCAGCGACCCGACGGCCGTGGCCGGGGTGCTGGCGATCGGCGGTGCAGGCTTCCTGTCGAAGTCGATGTCGGTCGACGAGGTGTGCGTCATGCTCGGACGCGCTGCCGACGGGCAGGTCGCCGTCGAGGCAGGTCTGCTGCAGCGCGCGTTCCAGCCGCCCGGTCGAGAAGACCCGCTCTGGGTACTGAAGTTCCTCACCGATCGGGAATGGGACGTGCTGCAGGCGATCACGCGGGGTCAGAGCACCCGGCAGATCGCCGATCAGCTGGGGGTGCGCACGAGCACCGCGAGAACGCACGTGCAGAACCTGCTCGCCAAGCTCGGGGTGCACTCCCGACTCGAGGCAGCGGCCCTGATCGCCGACCACGGCACCGCCCAGACCTGGCCGGTTCGCCTGCGGCACTGATCCCTCGTGCAAACACGCTGGAGCCGTCGAACACATGACGTAGCCGCCGCTCGTCCAGACGACGGAGCCGGTGTCCCGGCCACAGCCCGATGCTGTGATGATGGTGACCGACTCCCTGCGGGTCGTCGTCTGCGCCCGCCACCGGCTGCTGGCGCACGTGTTGACCGAGGTCCTCGCCGCAGAACCCGGGCTCGACGTCGTCGAACGCGCAGTCAACGCGTCTGACGCGTCTGACGCGTGCGGCGACAGCGACGTGCTCGTGGTGAGCCTGGACGGGGCTCAGCGCGAGGTATCGCTCGATCTCGTCCGCTCATCCCTGCGGCGTCAGCCCGGCCTGGGCGTCGTGCTGCTCTGCGAACCCGGTGCGACCGGTCTGACCCGTGAGGCGCTGGAACTGGGGGTGCGCGGGTGGGTCGGCAGCGACGAACCGTTCACCCATCTGGTGGCAACGGTCAGGGGCGTCGCTGCGCACGGGGTATGCATTCCGGTTGCCGTGCTGGCATCGGCCTTCGCCGCCGACACCGTGACTTCAGGGATCGGCACGGCCACTGTCAGCCTCCGGCGGCTGACCCCCCGACAGAGCGACGTACTGCGCTGTCTCGTCGAAGGGCGCTCGCGGGCGCAGACGGGAGTGGCGCTCGAGATGTCGGACAACACCGTGCGCACCCACGTGGGTGCCATCCTGCGCCGGCTGCAGGTGCACTCGACCCTCGCCGCGGTGGCGATCGCGCGCGAGTGCGACCTGCTCGGTCGCAGTGATGAGGTCGCCACTACCGCGAATGACGTAGCCCGTCTCGGGCGGTAGACGGGTTTCGTCCGTCCCGGCGGCTCTTACCGTGGAGATGGGCCTCGGCCCGGGGGAACAAGGGTGTACGCATGACGTCCTGGGGGGACAGATGACCAACAACGCTCTGGCGCTTGCAACTTCGGCGCCGTCGGGTTCGAGCAGACGAGTTCCGTTCGCGCGCACCGTGATCGGCTCCGATGCGCGTGCTGCAGTGGATCGGGTACTGGCCTCTGGCTGGGTCACGACCGGTCAGGAGGTTCTCGACTTCGAGCGGGAGCTGGCCGACCAGGTCGGCGCGGCACGAGGGGTGGCCGTCAGCTCCTGCACCGCCGGTATCGAGCTGGCGCTGCGCGGTCTCGGTCTGCCGCCAGGAGCCCGGGTGCTGATGAGTTCCGACACCTTCTGCGGGGCCGCGAGTGCGATCACCCACGCGGGACTCGTTCCGGTGCTGTGTGACGTGGACCCCAGTACGGCGCTGCCGACGGAGCCCCTGATCCACACCGCGGTTCGTGCGGTCGGTGGCGTCTCCGCCATGGTCGTGGTTCACCTCGGCGGTCATCCCGTCGATGTCGAACGTGCGGCGGCGGCGGCGGGGCTCGGGCTCGACCGGGTCGTCGAGGATGCCGCCCACGCCTTCGGAACCGACGTCGGAGCCCGTCACGTGGGGTCCATCTCGCGCGCGACGTGCTTCAGCTTCTACGCCACCAAGAACCTCGCCATCGGCGAAGGCGGCATGGTCACGACCGACGACGAGGAGTTCGCCGATGAGCTGGTGAGCAGTCGGTTGCACGGCATGTCGCGCGACGCATGGCGGCGCTACCTGCCGGGCGCCACGTGGCGCTATGACGTGACCGTCGACGGGCTCAAGGCCAACCTCACCGACGTGCAGGCCGCCATCGGTCGCGCGCAGCTGAAGAGGTTCGACGGCGACCAGGCCCGACGCGCGCAGGTCGCGGCTCGCTACGACACGCTGCTCCACGGCCTCGACGGGATCCGGCTTCCGCCCCGGCCCGCGGTCGGCCGGCACGCATGGCACCTCTACGCCGTCCGCGTCGGGCCCGAGTTCGCTTTGCCTCGTGACCGGCTCATGGAGCGGCTCGCCGCCCGGGGTATCGGCACGTCGGTGCACTTCATACCGCTGCACCGGCTGACCTGGCACTCAAGGCACTGCGTCATCCCGGAGACGGGTCTGCCCGGCGCGGATGCCGTGTTCGCGGAGACGCTATCGCTTCCTTTGGACCAGAACCTGAACGACGACGACGTCGACGAGGTCTGTACAGCGCTGTGGGAGACAGGAGAAGAAAGATGACATCAGAGGTGTTGAACCCGCCCTTCTTGGCGGTGTCGAACGTGCCCGTGGGCCTACGCACCCTCATCGTCGGTGCCGGCCAGGCCGGCCGGGCGCTGGCGCGTGACCTGCAACGGGTCGACCGGTTCGGGTTGACGCCCATCGGTTTTCTCGACGACGACGCGACCAAGCGATCGGTGCGCCACCTTCCGGTGCTGGGCGGTCTGAGCGACCTCCTGACGGTGGCGACGGCCCAGCGGATCGACGTGGTCGTGCTGGCCATCCCTGGCCTCTCCGAGGCCGACGTCGCGCGTCTGGCGACAGCCGCGGCGCGGGTCGGTGCGAGCGTGCGACGGCTGCCTTCGTTCGTGGCTCTACTGCAACGTGAGGTCGTGGGCACCGACCTGCGCTCGCTGCACGTGGCCGACCTCATCGGCCGAACCGAGGTGCACGTCGCCTCGCCCGCCGTAGCCCAGATCATCGCGGGGAGAGCCGTTCTCGTGACGGGGGCCGGCGGCTCCATCGGCAGCGAGCTGTGTCGTCAGGTGAACGGCTTCGTTCCGCGGCAGCTGATCATGCTCGACCACGACGAGTCCAACCTGCACCGGCTCCAGCTGGAGCTGCAGGGTGAGGCGTTCATGGATGCGCAGGACGCCGTCGTGGCAGACATTCGGGACGCCGACCGCATGCGCCAGGTCATGAAGGAGTACCGCCCCGACGTGGTCTTCCACGCCGCCGCGCTGAAGCACCTGCCCATGCTCGAGCAGCATCCGTGTGAGGGGGTGAAGTCGAACGTGCAGGGCACCGACAACGTGCTGCGTGCAGCCGTGGAGTTCGGCGTGGAACGCGTCGTCGTGATCTCGACCGACAAGGCCGCTGACCCCACGTCGGTGCTCGGCGCCACCAAGGCACTGGCGGAACAGGTGGGCCGGGTGCGCGCGGGGGGCCGCACGGTGCTGTCGGCCGTTCGCTTCGGCAATGTGCTCGGCAGCCGCGGGTCGCTGCTCCCGGTGATCGTGGCCCAGATGGCGGCCGGTGTTCCCGTCACGGTGACCCACCCCGACGTCACGCGCTACTTCATGACGATCGAGGAGGCCGTCGGGCTCGTGCTCGAGGCCGCGCTGCTCACGAAGGGCTGCGAGACGTTCGTGCTCGACATGGGCTCACCGGTGCGCATCGTGGACCTGGTGGCGAACTTCGCCCGCCAGCTCGGTGTGCCCGACGTGCGGATGCGCTTCACCGGGTTGCGGCCGGGGGAGAAGCTGCACGAGGCGCTCTTCAGTGAGACGGAGGAGTGCCTCCCCACCGCCCACCCCCGGATCTTCGGTGCCCAGGCCGTGCAGCCCGACGCCGAGTTTGAGGCCCGGATGGCGGCGCTCTACGACGCCGCCCACCGGAATGCGGTCGACGAGGTGAAGCGACTGCTGGGAGAGGCCCTTCCGGTGTACCACCCCGATGCGCGCCCCGCCCTTGACCTCGTCCGTTCGGCTCCCTACCCGGACGACTACTGATGCCAACCAGAAGCCAACCACCAGACAGGTGTGCCGTATGAGGATCGATGTCATCTCCGGACGTGCCGAAGAGCCCGCCGGCGCGAACCGCTACCCCGCGCGCGTGTTCGACAGCGAGCAGGTCCCTGCGAACCGCGACCTGGTCGAGTCGTTGACCTCCTCGACCCTCGGCATGGACCTGGCGGCGCCGCCGGTGGTGCTGCCCGACTTCCACCACAAGTCAGCCATGGAGATGCCCTCGAGCATCGCCGTGGCGACGGCCGGGACGATCCGGCCGACACTGACGAGCTCGTCGGTCAACTGCGGGATGGCGTTGATCGCCCTGGGCTGCGAGCGGCCGACCGAAGCCGCGGTGACCGACTTCTACCGACGGGTTCGGGAGCGCTACCCGTACCCCACCACCAATCGGCGTGACCTCTCCTACCGCGATGTCATCGCGGCGGCCACCCAGGGAGCCTCGTTCGCCGTCGATCGTTACGGCGTAGACGACTCCGAGCTCGAACGGGTGGAGGAGTTCGGAGGGCTCGACCTGGGTCAGTGGGGCGGGGCCGACCGGCTCGCGGCGGAGATGCCGGCCCTGACCTGGCAGCTTGCCCGGCTGCGCTTCGGCACGGTCGGCCCCACCAACCACTTCGTCGAGCTGCAGCAGGTGGAGGAGATTCTCGACCCGGATGCCGCCGAGCTCCTCGGAGTGCGCCAGGGGCAGGTGGTGCTCCAATACCACGCCGGCGGTGGCGTGCTCACGGGAGAGATCGGCCACCTCTTCGCCCGACGTCGTGACACGGCTCGGGTGATGCGCGCGGCGATGGCGATCCAGAAACCGCTCTTCCACCTGTCAACGGCCCGCTCGATGGAGCAGGTCCGTGAGCGGATGCGTCTCTTCTTCACCGACGCGTGTCCTCCGGTGAGTCTGGACTCGGAGGAAGGGCAGCGGCTGATGCTCGCCAACGCGGCGGCGATGAACTACGGCTACGCCTTCCGCATGGTCACCTACCATGCCCTCCGGACGCTCGCTGCAGAGGCCTTCGGCGGGGCGCCGGGTCGACTCGTCGTCGACTCGCCGCACAACTCGATCTACGAGGAGGACGTCGCCGGCGAGCGCGCCGTCGTTCATCGACACAACTCGTGCCGGGCCTACCCCGCCCCCCTGATGCGGCCCGGCACGACCTTCGCCCAGACCGGCCAGGCCGTGCTGCTGCCCGGCACCCACCGAACGTCCTCGTACCTGGCGGTGGCCGGATCGGCGAGTGCCCAGAGCCTGCACTCGGCCTGTCACGGCGCGGGAACGGTCATCGACCAGTTCGCGGCCAACGGCACCTCCGTCTCGGATCGGCAGGGCCGGTACACGCTCCAGTTCCGCTACGACGACACCGCTCCAGACCGGGCCTACCACCTCGACGACGCGGGGGTCAACGCGGCCATGTCGGTCCTCACCAGCCATCGAATCGTGCGACCGGTGGCGCGGATGCGGCCCTTCGCCGTCTTGCACTAGCCCTTTTACGGAAAGAGAGTTCCATGCGTATTGACGAGGCCTTCCGACGCGTCGTCGGAGGATACTGGTGGGTGATCGGGCTCCTCGTGGTCGTACCGGCTCTGGGCGCCGCCGCCTATGGCGCGCACCAGGCACCGCTCTTCTCCGCGGTGTCGCGCGTGCAGATGTCCGGTGGCCTGGCCGGCACCAACGTCCAGGCTGACGCAGCCACCCAGCTGCTGCTCGGCATCGTGACGACCCCCCGCATCGTCCAGAAGGCGATGACAGCCGCCGGGATCCCCGGCGACCCCGTGCAGTTCGCGACGGAGGGGATCACCGTGACCAGGGTCGGGGTGTCGACCGTGAACGATGTGGCGGTCGTGACGAAGAGCTCGGACCGCTCCGTCATCGCGGTCGACTCGTTGGTCCAGCAGGCCCTGCGCTACTCGAACGTCTCACGCCTGAGCGATGCCAACGCCGCGGATTCCCTCAACCAGCAGATCGCCGCACTGACGAAGAACCGCGACCAGCTGATCGGCCAGCTGGCCGACGCGTCCCCTGGGCAGGTGCTCACCCTTCAGGCGCGCATCGCTGCCAGCGCCCCGAACCTGGCCGACCTGCTCCGGCAGCGTTCGGACCTGTTGGCGGCCGCGCCTGCACATTCGACCATCGGGCTGCTCGACGCGGCGCGACCAGCGGCGACCCCACTGGGCACCAAGGTGCCGCAGCTGGTGGCCCTGGCTGCGCTCGCCGGTCTCCTCCTGAGCCTGGGGGTCGTGGCCATCGTTGAGTCGCTGCGACCCCAAATCCGCGGGCGGCGATGGATCGCCACCGAGCTGCGGTGCCCCTCGCTCGGTCACCTGACCCGTCTCGACCTCACGAGTGCGGCCAGTGCCACGGTGCTTCGCGACTTCGCTGCCTCGGTCGCCCTCATCAGCAGGCGGTTCCGCGGCCAGATGCTGCTGCTCCTGCCCGTCGAGCCCAAGGACGAACGGCTGGCCGTCCGGATCACCCGCGAGCTGGAGGCCCTCACGGGGCTACGTGTCGAGCACCACATCGACGCCCTGCACCCTGTGGCCGATCCCGACGACGCGAACCTCGACCGCGGTTCGGTCGTCGTGATTGCCCTGTCGGCCTCGGTGGAGTCGCAGCGGCGACTGGAGGAGCTTCGAGAGCGGACGAACATCATGGGCTGGTCCATGGTCGGAGTGCTGACCTTCCGCCGCCCGGGGCTGGTGTCAAGGTTGTTGGCGGGGGCGCGGGGCGCGGGGCCGAGGCCGAGGTGGATGCCGCTTCTGACACCGTCACCACCAACGTCGCCGGCCGGACCACAGCGGTGAAGCCATCGTCGACGGGCTCGCTCAACGGCGGGCAGCCCACCACGTCGCGGAAGACATCGTGATCATGCAGGGCCGTAGCTGCGGCCTGAGGATCGAGGTGGAGACCGAGACATCGTCGTGGGCGGGGGTGGTCGCTCGTGGGCTCGGTGGCCCGACGAACCAGGCCGAGGGGCAGCCGCCGTACGATCTCGTCGGTGACGGCGCCCCCGACATCCGGGTCCGGGTGGAGTCCTCCACGGCGGCCTTCAGCCTGCCCGGACTTCGCCCGGTGACCAGGGGTGTGTCGGGCGACGGCAGCCGAGTCATCCTCCTGGATGCGTGCGGGAGCGGGTTCGACCTGCTGGTCGAGCCGTCACCGAACCTGCTCACCGTCACAGCCCGCCCTCGTCCTGCGGCCCGGCACCGGGCGCTCCAGCTGGCTGCACCCGCTCGAACCGAGCTGTTGTGGCGCGACGCCCTGCTGCAGTACCCCGCGCTGTGGTGGGCTGGGGTCCGGCAGGATGCCGTGCCGCTCCACGTCTCCGCAGCCCGCATCGGCCAGACCGGCGTCGTCGTCGCCGGCCCCGGGGGGGTCGGCAAGTCGACCTTGCTGCACGGGCTGGCCCGAGACGACGGCACTCCCGTCAGCGACAACCTCTGCACCTACGACGGAGAGGTGCTGCACGGGCTCGCCGAACCCGTGCGGGTCGAGGCCGGGCCCGGCCTGCGCCGGCACCGTCTCCAGCGCGGGACGATGCCACACGGTCGGGTCGAGCAGCCCTGGGCGGTGAGGGAGCCCACGTTGTGCCCGACGTTGGTGCTGGTGCTCAGCCGCGGCGGTGAGGCGCACACCACGGTTCGCCCGGTGTCCAACGAGACCGCCGCGCGCACGCTCACCGCAGGCACCTACGCGGCGGGGGAGCTGAGACGGTACTGGTCGTTCGCGGCGACCCTGGCCCTGGGCACCGGTCTCGGCCCGGCTCATCCGGCTGTCGGCGAGCGGGCGCGCCACCTGAGCCAGTGGGCGGGCTGTGCCGAGGTCGTGCTGGCCTCGCGCCCGGATGCCGGCCTGGCCGAGATCGTCGAGCTGGCTTCTCGCACCGTGTCCGTCATGAGATCGCCTCAGAGACAAAGCGGTTGATGACCATGCACGCGATGCACATCATCACCCGCTGTGAGGCCGGGGCCGGAGGCGTCGCGGTGCGAGGCGCGGTCAACCTGCCGCGCGGCAGCTACCGCAGCACGCTGGTGGTCGGGTCGGGTGACGGACTGCTCGACGTGGCCCGCGACGCCGGCATCGAGGTGGTCGTCGTGCCTGAGCTGGTGTCGCCGATCAGTCCCGGTCAGGATGCCAAGGCCTATCGCGCGCTCACCGAGCTCGTACGCACCCGGCGACCGGATGTCGTGCACACCCACAGCGCCAAGGCCGGAGTGCTGGGGCGGATGGCAGCCGCTCGGGCGACGGTCCCGACGATCGTGCACACCCTGCACGGGTTCCCCTGGCACGACTTCCAGCCCGCACTGATGCGTCAGGCCTACGTGCGAACCGAGCGGCGGCTGTCGCGGGTGACCGACGCCTACCTCGCCGTCGGCACGGCGGTGGCCGTCGAAGCGGTGCGACGACGCATCGCCCGGCCCGACCAGATCGTCACCATCGGTCCGGCCGTCGAACCGGCCGACGTCATTGCCTCCGTGGCATCCCGGGCGCGTGCGAGAGCGATGCTCGGGCTCAGCGATACCGCGACGGTGGTCGGCACGGTCGGCCGCCTGGACTTCCAGAAGGCGCCTGAGGTGATGCTCGACGCGCTGGCGGCGATGTCGTCTCGCGCGACGCTCGTCTGGGTCGGCGGCGGCCCGCTGCTCGAGAAGGCTCGTGAGCAGGCCCGTCGACTGGGCCTGGCCGACCGGGTGCTGCTGCTCGGCAACCGGGACGACGTTCCGAGGCTGCTGCCCGCGTTCGACGTCTTCGCAATGTCGAGTCGCTACGAGGGCCTGCCCTGCGCGATCGTCGAGGCCCAGCAGTGCGGCATCCCCGTCGTCGCCACCGCCGTCAACGCCGTTCCCGATGTCGTCGTGCCAGGGGTGACCGGCTTGCTCGTCGCCCCAATGGATGCCGTCTCGTTGGCTCGAGCCCTCGACCACGCCATCACCCACCCCCGTCAGGCAGCTGCCTGGGTGGATCGGGCGCGCGCGCTGCTGGGCGAGCGCTACGACCCGGGCACCCTCGGCGAGATCCTCTGTGACGTATACGCACCCGACGGAGCCGAAGCCCACCGGTCTCCGGTCACGGTCCCCGGCTGGAGTCGCGCGTCATGAATGCCGTCGACGTGGCTGTGGCGCTTCTCGTGCCCCCCGGAACGGCCGTAGTGCTGGTCGGGGGCGAGGGCGACACAGACCTTCGGCAGCGGATCGGTCTCGGCGAGCAGGTCGTGCTCGTCGACGGTGGTCGGCTGAGCCCCCGGCGGCTCCGACGTGTGGTTCGCGCCGCCGGGATGGTCGTCGATCGTGAGCTGAGCGTGCTGCCGAGCCTGGCGGAGCCGGCGTTCGTCGTGGAGGACGCCGGCCCCAGCATGCGCTGGTTCTGGAACGCCTTCGCCACCGTGCCGCCGGGCCGCGCCGGCGGCTCACTGCTGATCACCCTCGCGACCCGGGCGGCCCGGCACCGACCGTTCCTGCCCGGGGTCGGTCACCTCGTGGCGGGGCGCCTCGTGA
Source organism: Humibacillus sp. (assembly GCA_030452985.1). Lineage (GTDB taxonomy): Bacteria > Actinomycetota > Actinomycetes > Actinomycetales > Dermatophilaceae > DSM-29435. The sequence continues at coordinate 15,793 of JAKDLG010000043.1, read as the reverse complement.
TTGCCCACCGGCCATGACCACCCCCACCCGGCCGCACGCGGTGGCGCTCGACCTCGCGGGCGTCCGTGAGGTGCTGGCGATGCACCTTCCGGTGGGGCCGGCTCGCCTCGTCGTCGTCGCCATGTCGCGCGACGAGAACCCCAAGGCCGTCGTCCTGGCCATCCCGTACGGCCACGACACCCCGGCCGTGGCAGCGAAGGTGGCGCTGACCCCCACGGCCGCCGAGGCGGTGCGGGCCGAGGCCGCCGCCCTCAATCAGTTGGCGGCGCTCGACCCCGGACGCGTAGGTGGCACCGTTCCCCGGTGCCTCGGCCTGCACGACACACCGGCCGCCACCGTGCTGGTGACGACGGTTGCCGTCGGCCGGCCGATGACCGTGGGGTACCACTCCTGGCGACACACCGGTCGTCAGCGGCTCGTCACGGCCGACTTCGCGGCGGCAGACCAGTGGTTGGGCCGCCTGAGCTCGATCACGGTCCCGGCCGGTGCCGAGTCGGATCTCGGCGAACGCATCGCGGCGCGGTGGCCGCACGACGACGTGGCGCAGCTCGCGGCCGAGGCATGCCGACGCGCGCGCCGGCAGGTGGGGCCGCTCCGCTCCGGAGGCGTGGCCCACGGGGACTTCTGGTGCGGCAACCTGCTCAGCTCGAAAGGAGCTGTCAGCGGTGTGATCGATTGGGAACACGCGCGGTTCGGCCAACCCGGACTCTGGGACCGGGTGCGGTTCGCCCTGGCCTACACCTTGTACCTCGACCGCCACCATCGAGCGGGTACACCGGTGCTCGGCCACCCCGGCCTGACGGCCGGAACCTGGGGTGAACCGGTGCGCCACCTCCTCCGCTCGTCGGGCTGGTACTCCGGCGTCGTCGCCTCCTTCATCGGTTCGAGTTCGGGTGCACCGAACGGCACGCCAGGGTGGTGGCGATCGGCCCTGCTCGTCGGGCTGGGCGAGATCGCGGCTCTCAGCGATCACGACGAGTTCGCCCGCGAGCACGCCCACCTGCTGGCTGAGGTGGGCTCGTGACCACCACGCTGGCCGATCCGGGCCCGTCCACCGAGCGGCACGGCGTGATGGACCACCCTGTCGCCTCGCCCGCCCTGCGTCGAGTGCTCGCCGTCGCGATCGCGGGCATGCCGTTGCTCGTGCCCACGGCACCGGGCAACGTCTCTCCGGCAGACCTGCCGATCCTGCTCGCGGTGATAGGGGTGTCGAGCTGGCTGATACGACACCGGATTCGGTTGCGCCTGCCTTACTCCGCGGGCGTGTGGCTGCTCATGACAGCCGGGGCCATCTCGGCGCTGGCGACGATAGAGGTCCATTCCACCACCGTGATCGCGCAGGATGCCTTCCTGCTCCTGTGGTCGGGTGTTATCGCGACCGCGCTGCGCGTCGACCCCTCGCTCGTGCGAGTCGTCTGCGCCGCTTGGTGCTGGAGCGGAATCGGCTGGGCCTCGCTGCTCGTGATCGGCCGGCTCGCCGGCATCTCCTGGCTGGCCGGTCAGACCCTCGCCGACGGGTCCCGAGCGTCGCTGACCTTCGGTGACCCGAACCTGGCCGGCAACTACTTCGTCGCCTGCCTGTTCATCGTGCTCGCGTCACGGCATCCCCGCTCGCGAACGCTACGTACGCTCGGCATCGTCATCATCGTTCTCGCGATCGTGTTCACGGGGTCGAACGGCGCGGCCCTCGGCACCGTGGCCGGTCTGGCCGTCGGCGCGGTGGTGGCGGTTCGTCGTTCACGGGGTCCGTTAGCCGCCCTCGGCCTGGTCGTGCTCGTACTGCTGGCGGTCGGAGTGGTGGACCGAACCGTCAACCTCGCTGCCGTACAGGAGGCCGCAGCCTCCAGCGGGCCGGTGCTCCACGACTCGATCGGCCGCAGCGACTCCTCGAGCGAGGAACGCGAAGCCCTCTTCGCCGAGGGAAAACAGCTGTTCTGGACCCACAACCTCATCGGAGTCGGACCGAGCCGCACCAAACCCACGCTCGCCGACATCCCGGCCCCCTACGTCAAGGAGGCCCACGACGACTACGTCGCCACTCTCGTCGAGCGCGGCGTTCTGGGTGGGGTGGGACTGATAATTCTGCTGGCCACGATCGCGACGCGACTCGGCCGGGTCGCCGGGGTTCGCGGCCGCGCAGGCCCCGTGGGGCGCGCGGCGCGCGCGGCACAGATCGCGGCGCCGCAGTACCTCGTCTGCCTCGGAGTCGCCTTCCTCGTCTCGGGAATGTTCTACGAGGTGCTCCACTTCCGGCACCTGTGGGCTTACCTCGGCCTGGTGGCCGGCCTCGATCTGATCCAGCAACGAGCCGAGCACGAACCGTCGACCACGATCGAGGGGAGCTGAGATGCTCACATCATCGGCGGCGACGCTGCGACTGCGTCGTCTCGGCGTACCCGGCCGGGCCGTGGTCGCCAACATCTCGGCCCGCCTCGTCGCCGTCGTGGCCCTGGGGATCGGCACCATCGTGGTGGCGCGCACCGGTGGCGCCGCCGACGTGGGAGTGCTGGCGCTGTTGCGCGTGCTTCCCGGTCTGGTCGGGGTGCTGGCGGCGTGCGGACTGCCCGGGGCGATGGGCTACTTCCTGGCCGGTCCGCAACGCGCGGAGTCGGCGCTGTGGCCGACGATCCTGGTGGTCCTCGGCGCCGGAATGGCGGTCGGCGTGGCCGCCTGGTTCGTACTGATGCCAGTGATCCACCACGTCATAATGCCGACGACGACGACGCTGGTGATGGTGCTCGCCGGGGTCAGCGTGGGCACGCAGCTGCCCGTGGCGGTCGGCAAGGCCAGCCTGCAGGGGCTCGACGACCAGCACGGCGCCAACATCGTCACCGGCGCCGAGGAAGCGGCGTTCCTGCCGGCCTTCGCCCTGGTGTACCTGCTGGGCCTGCGGGGACCGCTCCTGCTGGTCGTGGTGCTCGTCGTCGCGGACGTCGTCGTGGCCACGGGTGCCTGGGTGCGCCTCGGACGGCAGGTCCACCGGCGCGGGATGCGGCTCGGAGGGCGACCCGACCGCGAACTGGGCCGCCAGATCCTCTCCTTCGGGATTCGCGGCCAGGTCGGTGGCGTCGTGGGACTGCTCAACCTTCGACTCGACTTCCTGATCCTCGGCGCGTTGGCCGGCCCGGGGCCGCTGGGCGTCTACGCCGTCGCCTCGAAGTTCGCCGAGCTGGTCAAGGTTCCGGCCCTGGCCGTGACGTGGGTCAGCTATCCGCGGATCGCCCGTCGCGGTCCCCTCTCGTCGGCTCGGGCCGTGCGGCACCAGCTGCCCTGGCTGCTCGGGCTGGGGATCATCGGCGCGGTCGCGGTAGCCGTGGCAGCGGGCCCACTGCTGCCCGCCCTCTACGGCCGTGAGTTCGCCGAATCGGTCCTTCCCGCTGTGGTCATCGTGGTGGGCCTGGCGGCTTCGCCGGCGGGCGGGCTCGCGAGCGGCTACCTGCTCGGCACGAGCCGGCCCGGCACGAACTCCGTGGTCCAAGGAGTGGGCCTCGTGCTCACCCTGGGACTCGACATCCTGCTCATCCCCTCGTTCGGGATCCTGGGAGCGGCGGTGGCCAGCGCCATCGCCTACCTCGTCACCGATCTCAGCCTCCTGTTCGTGCTGCAGCGGCTCACGCGGGGCCTGCGATGAGCAGGCACGGCAACGTGGCCGCGGCCCTCGTCTTCATCAGCGCCCTGCTGCTCGGCGGGTGCGACCGGGTCGCGGAGGCACACGTCGGCGCTGGTGGCGATGACAGCGCCCGTGGGTCGCAGACGGTGGCGGCCGCCCCGTACGTGAAGCTGGCCACCTCTCTGGTGGCGCGCGGCGTCGACGTCTGGGTGGAGACCGACATGGTCAAGGCCTACCTGGCCGGGCCCGAGCGGTACCGGCAGGTGCTCGCGATCTCGCTCGACCTGGCTCGGCGCAAGGGGGTGCGCGGCATCAAGATCGCCGACGAGCTGGGCTACCACGACGGCACGACACCTGAAACGGCACGCGCTCTCGTGGTGAGGGCGGCCCACGACATCCACGCGGCGCAGCCTGCGACGAAGGTGCTCATCGACGTCGTCGTGCCCGAGCTCGGCTGCCTCTCCTGGACACCCGATGCCACCGACGGCGAAGACATCTGCGGCGCGACCGCCCGGGTCCGTGACCCGGCTGCGTCATTGGCGGCCATCGACTCCTACGTGGCCACCGGTGGCCTCGACGTGGTCGACCTCAGCCCCGGTCTGGGCGACGAAGCCTTCTACGCCCAGCAGGGCCTGTCGCGCGACGACGCGATGCGTCTCGCCTGGCGCGAGGCGGTTCGCCGTTGGGGCGGCCGGGTCACGCTACAGGCGCGCAAGGCTCTCGCGCACCCTGGCCCGTACCCGTACACCGCTGCCCGGGCGGAGGCCGACGTGCACACCTACGTCGACATCCCGCTGGCCGAGGGTGCCCACGCGGTCGACATCTGGACCTGGGCGCAGAACTACCGGGGCCAGTTCGTCATCATCACCGACCCAGGAGGTCGCGCCAATGCGCTGACCCGAGCCCTGCAGGAGCGCCGAGCCAAAGGAGCCAAGCTGTGGACCCATATGACACCCAGCTCGTTGCAGGTGAACCTCGGCCACGACGTCGCCGACGTCTCGGCCCAGTTCGACGCCGTCTTCGTGGCAGCGGGTACGGGATGAACAGGCAGGCCGCCTCCCGCCAGCGGGTGCAGGCGGCCGACACGACGGTGAGTAGGGCCAGACGTGGGCTCGACGTCGTGGTCGCGGTCATCGCGCTGATGATCTCGATGCCACTGCTCGTGGTGGCGGGGCTGGCGATCCGCAGGACCAGCCCCGGCCCGGCGTTGTTCCGCCAGACCAGGGTCGGGCTGCGAGGAAAGCCGTTCACGATCCTCAAGCTGCGCACCATGACGGTGGGCTCGCCCGGTCTCGACATCACGGTGCGCGGAGACCCCCGGGTCACCCGGGTGGGAGAGGTGCTTCGGCGCACCTCGGTCGACGAGCTGCCCCAGCTGCTGAACGTGCTGCGGGGTGAGATGACCCTGGTCGGGCCACGGCCGGAGACGGTCGAGCTGGCCGGCCGCTATCCCGCCGACTGTCGGTGGGTGCTGCAGCACACGCCCGGCCTCACGGGGCCCGCCCAGGTCAGGCTGCGCGACGCCAGAGTGCTCGAGCCCGGGCCTGCCCTGCCCGGACCGGCGGTGGGGCCATTCGTGGGGTCAGGTGGGGGAGCAGCCGTAGCGGCAGGCTCGTCTCCCGATCCGGAGCGCTGGTACCTCGAGCAGGTCGTACCGCGACGGGTGAGCCTCGACGCGTCGTACCTGAACGCTCCCAGTCTCTCTCGCACGGTCGCCGTGCTGGTCGAGACGGCCGTCTACCTGCTGCGTGGTCCCTGAGCGAGAGAGTGTCACCGAGCGGACGAGGATGCCGAACCGACCTCGCTGACGGCGCTGACGGCGCCGACCTTGAGAGGGTCGCAACGAGCGTTGAGACAGGCACCCGTCTCGAGGTCGAACTCGAAGTTGTGCCCCAGGCAGCGCAGCACACCGTCGCGCACGATGCCGCCGTGCTGCAGGTCCTCTCCCGCGTGGGGGCAGTACCGGCTGACGACATACTCCGTCGATCCGTCGGTCAGCACCACGGTCTCGTCGGGGTCGCGGGTCGTCTCGTAGGTCTCGATCGCCTCGAGCGCGTCCGGGTCGGCGTGCTTGAGCAGCCCGACGAGGTAGTCGTTGTAGACGTCGGGGTCGCGGCTGGCCCGGATGCGCAACGAGAGGAAGAGGTCCTCCCACCGGGCGCGACCGGTCAGCACGGCATCCAGCCATCTCGCCTCGATGGTGAGGTGGTAGCCCGGCCGGACCTCTGATGGCAGGAGGTCGACCGCAGTGGTGTCAGGGCCGAGCCGAACGTCCCACTCGCCTCCGGCGCGGCCCAGCACCTCGAAGCGCACCGTCATACCGATGCGGCTCAGGAAGTAGTCCGACAACGCTCCCAACGCGAGGAAGTGCTCCCGGAAGCGTTCGCCGAGCCGGCTCTCGACGGTCGGGTCGGGAAGGTCGGCGTAGACGGCCGCGATCTCGTCCTTCCGGCGGGCGGCGTAGGCCTGCAGGTAGCCGTCGGTGTCGTCGAACGAGAAGCCCTCCCAGTGCGGGTCGCGTTCGACCGTGACCGAACCCGCGCGCATCCGGTCACCCGGCAGCAGGTAGTCGCAGTCCTGCTTGGGCAGGCGTTCGCGTAGGAACGCGAGCGCCTGGGTCTGGTCGGGAAAGATCCCCGGAGCGCGCATCGCGGCGTTGTGGTGGGCCAGCACCGGGTCGAGGAAGCAGGGCGGCCCGGCATACGGGATGACGACCTTCGGGGGAGCGGCTCGAAGCAGTCGGGTGACCGCCCGGAACTTTCCGGTCCGCTTCTCCGAGCTGATCCGGCTGATCACCTCGGGCGGGTAGTCGTAGCAGATCGGGTGCCACGAGGCGCCCGACATCTGCACGCCCATGAGGTCGATGACTCCCCCTACCTCCTCGTGGGCCCGGCGCAGCTGGCTGACGCTGAGGCGGGCGTCGTTCGTGTGCAGCACGGAGTGTTCACCGGTGTGGATGAGGATGGCCGCGTCGTGGCACATCGGGCTGTGCTCGGGGATGACCGTGACCCAGGCGCCCCGGTCGTTCAGGGCGAGCCGCTGCCAGGCGTCCAGCTCGATCACGACGTTCGAGATGCCGGCGCCGGCCAGGCGGTTGCGCATCTCGCGTGACGGGTAGCGAGGGATCACGATGCGTACCGACCGGCCCAGGCCCCGCAGCAGGGGCAGGTCGAGGTGGTCGAGGTGCTCGTGCGAGATCGCCACCCAGTCGACGTCGAGCATCCCGGGGGTTCGCAGGTGGGCGTTGTCGGGGAACGGGAACCAGGATCCGAGGAACGCCCCGCCGGGCGACATCCACGGGTCGCAGAGCAGTCGCAGTCTCGGTGCGTCGATGCGCAGTCCGGCGTGTCCGAGGGAGGTGACGAGTGGCGCGGTCATGACTCGACGATGCTCCCCCCGGTCGCCTTCGGGCACCGCCAGTCGGGGGGAGGCAGGCTACGTCGTTTGACGGATGCCGCTGTGCCCATAGGCCCGCCGTGGCGGGGTGAGCCGCCCTGCGTTGGTCACTGACCGCACGTCTGGCGCAATGACAACAGGTCGTCGCGGATCATCGCGCGAACGTCGCTGCGACGCGGCGCCGAGGCGACGACGGTCGCGGCCCGATAGGCGGCAAGGTCGTCGGTCAGGTTCTGGGCCTGCTCGCGAACCTGGTCGGACCCGCTCGAACGGGCCACGGAAGCGGACCGTCCGCGCAGGGCTCCGAGGGTGGCTGGACCAGCGGCAGAGCTCGTCGCGGAGTTGACGGTGGACACGAGGGAGCGCACCAACGGGCAGGAGGTCGGTGCCGGCGGGCCGCCCGCGCTCGTCGACGGGGACACGGCCGTGGACCGGGCGCCGAGGGCGCCGCCGGCGAGGGCAGACCCGGTGGCCTGACCAGCGGGGGCGCCCGCAGGCTGGATCTCGTAGGCGCCGCGATCGTCGTAGGCACGCGCACCCACTCCCGTGTCGACCGTGGCGGGGTCGTCGACGCGGGGCAGTCCGGCGGCATCCAGCAGGCTCTCACCGGGGGCGTCGGAGTCGGCCGAGTCGATGGCGGGGGAGCCTTCCTGCAGCGTGAAGTCGCCCATGGCCGGTGCAGTCCAGAGCGGGTCACCCTGCAACCCGGCGGCCTCCTGACCGGAGGCGGCCGCGAACGCCGCCATGGAGGTGTACGACGTCTTCCCCCACACCATCATGGTGGCGGTGGAGCCGGCGATGACCGGTGCCACGAGGGCGACGAGGTCATGGTCGAGCACGGTGCCGAGCTGCGACGTGGAGTCGACCCGGATGTTGCCGCGCGATCTCGGACACTTGACCGTTCCACCCCGGCCGTTGGGGCACGACGACGCGTTGTCAACGGCGATGTTGTTGGCGAAGACGAAGCCACTGGGGGTGCCCGACGGGAGGCCCTCGAGGTTGATCCCGGCTGCCACGTTGTCGTAGACGTCGTTGCCGATGATGCGGCTGCCGGTCACGGCGAAGTCGTCGATGCCGTGATCGCCCGTGATGCAGCCCTTGGTGTTGCCGGTGGGCGGGGCGCTGCAGTTGCTGAGGTGGGCCGTCGTGAACCCCTTGTTGCGGTAGGCGACGTTGTCGACGATCACGTTGTCGTCGCCGCCCGGGTACGACTGGATGCCGGAGTCCTCGTTGTCGTGGACCCGGTTGTCGCTCACGACGTTGCCGGGGGACCGGAGGTCGATGCCGACCGCGTTGCGCACGTAGCCGTAGGCGTTGAACGAGCTCTCGTTGCCGGTGATGAGGTTGCCGGTCGCGGCGTTGGTCAGGTAGATGCCCGATGCCGAGTTGTCGGTCACGAGGTTGTGGGACACCAGCGAGCTGGTCATGGAGTTGAGGTACATCCCGTAGGCGGTGCCGCCTGAGACTCGCCGGCCCGAGCCGCGCACCGTGTTGTTCGACAGCGTGACCCCGGTCGCGTTGTACACGTAGATGCCGTTGCTGGTCGTGCCCGAGATGCTGAAGCCCGACACCGTGATCCAGCTCTCGTTGGAGATGATGAAGCCGTGCCTGGGGCCGACGATCGACACGGTGGCGCCGGTGCTGGGCCGGAAGGTGATCGGAGCTCCCGGCACGCCCGAGTGCCAGGGGAAGACCTCGTCGGTGTAGGTTCCCGAGGCGACGAGAACGGTCTGGCCCGACACGGCGACCTTGCCGGCTTTCGCGATCGTGCAGAACGGTAGGGACTGGGCTCCGACGCCGGTATCGGAACAGGCCCCGCCTCCGACGTAGAGGTACGGAGGCGGGGCGGCAGCCATGGCCGGGCTGGCGGGGGGGACCAGCACAGCCATGGCAAGACCGAGACCGCCCACGGCGGCTGCCGTCGCGAGCCTCGATGTTCGTGAATGCTTGTACAGCCGTGATGTACCCACGATGGTGACCCCAATTTCCCCGAGTTCTGCCAGTGCTTCGCCCCGAAGCGTTCTTCAGTGTGGAGCAGGCGCACCGTCGTGACCTCGGGCGATCGGCGCAGGTCGCTACGCGAATCGTCGTAGTCGTGGCGTACCCGGCCGCAACCCTGCGCGGTCTGTTCGGTCCGGCCTCACGTGACGATGAGAACGACGACGAACAAAGCCGTGATCACGAGCTGCAGGGCCGTGCCGATGACGAACCGTCCATCGCGACTGCGCAGCAGGGTGAACCCCACCACCGTCTCGCGGACGTAGCGGTGTCGGGAGACGGCAGCAAGTGCGCAGAGCAGACCGAGGCAGATGCTGGCGATGCCGATCACATCGGTCGCATCGGTGTTGACGAGCAGAACCACCGTCACTGCGAGAACCGCTCCGAGAGCGAACACCGTGAGCGTGCGTTGGAGGAGGTTGCGCTCGAACGGCTGCTGACGCCCCCACACCTGAGGCGATCCGGAACCCATCTGGGTCAGCCGCCTTCGGTGACGACGAGCAGCACCACTCCGGCGCCGATGAGGACGAGGGCCAGCGCGGCCAGCAGCGGTGCACTGAAACCGGGCAGCGCTCTCTTCAGACGCAACGCCCGCTCAGTGACGTACCACCGCCGCACCCCCAACCCGCAGGCCGCGACGGCGATGACGACCAGGGTCAACGCCAGCGCCTGGCTTCCCGCCAAGGGGTGGTCGATGAACAGTCGATCGATCGCTACGGCGGCGGCCAGCAACGTGACCGCGAAGCGCAGCCACGCCAGGTAGGTCCGCTCGTTGGCGAGAGTGTAGAGCGGGTCGGGTTCGCTGCCATGGTCGTACACCGCTCGTGGATGCCGCGACCCGGGCGGTGGGTCACCGCCGAAATCCATCACCTCGTTGCTGGGCACGAAACCACGGTAGACCTGGACCGCTTGAGCGCGCTGGGGTCGGCGTCGCCGTCATCGGAACTCCGCGAACGAGGAAGCGGGCCATGCCACCGAGCCCAGAGCCGCGAGGCGCACAGTTCAGCCGGAACAGGTATTTCACAACCTCCCAGCGCTACTGATCAAGGTCAGCGTTCGAGCGAATCGCCGGCGTCTGTCAGAGATCGTCACAGCGCCACCGACCCCGGCTCGCCGGGCTTTCCTGCTGACATCGGTGAACTGGTTCCGGGAGGTACGAAATGAGAGCACATCGGAAGTCAACATCCAGCGCGTCATCAGCCGCCAGACGACCATGGCGGTCGCGGATAACAGGCATTCTGCTCACCGGCGTCGTCGCTGGTTGCCTCACCTCAGTTTCGGGAGCCCCGGCACAAGCGAAGGAGACGGCCTCGTCAAGAGGAGCGCGGGTGGTGGCTACCATCCCCGTTCCTGGTGGTGCAGACACGGTGCTGGTCGACTCCACGCGCAACCGCGTCTACGTGAGTGGTGACGTCGGGCAGACGATCAGCGTCATCGACGGCAGGCTCAACAAGGTCATCGGTCAGCTGGGTCCGATCAGCGAGCAGCAACAGAGCATCCTCGACCTCGCGATAGACCCGACGCGGAATGCCATCTACGCCACCAACTGGGCAGATCAGCACGTCTACCGAGTCAATGGCCGCACCAACCAGGTGACGACCAGTCCTGATCTCCCGATCCGCCCAGAGCGCCTCGCGGTCAATTCGCGGACACACCGGGTCTATGTCACCGACGAGAGCAAGAGCGCCATGCTCGTTCTCGACGGACGAACGCTGCAGGTCGAGTCAGAGGTCAAGCTCCCCGGCCCAGGATGGTCCTTGGCGGTCGACGAGTGCACAGGGGCCGTATACGTCGTCGCCGACAACGGCCAGCACGTCTTCGTGGTCGATGGCCGTCGCCACCGAGTCACGGCATCGATCGAGACGCCGAGGTCAGCGGTCGAGATCGCGGTCAACTCGACCACCAAAAGGATCTATGTGACCGGCTACACCACCGCTACAGTTCTCAGCTCTCGCACCCTCAAGGTTGTCGCCACGATCGATCTGCCTGGTGTGCTCGCGGACATCGCGGTCAACCAGCGCACCAACCAGATCTACGCGTCGACCTTCAACGAGACAGCGCCCGACACTGTCTCGCAGCTCAACGGTCGGACGAACCAAGAGACCATGCGCCTCGACGTGGGCCTGGGACCGGCTGCTCTTGGCATCAACGAGCGCACCAACCGCACGTACGTTGCCAACGTGCAGGGGAAGACGATTTGGGTGATCGGGCACTGACGGTCACGGCTGCTCCGCGCCACTCGAGCCCCTTGCACGACTCGTCGGGCTGGGCCGAAGCTCTGTCAGGACTTCGGCGGCCGATGCAGATCTACGGGGTGGCTACTCGCGAGTCGGGGCCGAAGGGTGGAAGGGTGGCGGGGTGACGCCCCGACCGGCGTCGCATGCCCAACGGGGCGACGACAAGGAGTGCTGCTCGAATGATCTCGCGGATCGCCATCGTCAACCGCGGTGAGGCTGCCATGCGCCTCATCCACGCCGTGCGTGACCTCAACGCGGCCAGCGGCCCCGAGGGCCACCAGATCGTCACGGTCGCGCTGCACACCGAGGGCGAGCGGCGGGCCATGTTCGTCCGCGAGAGCGACGAGGCCTACGACCTCGGCCCGGCGTCGGCCCGGCCCTACCTCGACCATGCCGTTCTCGAGCGGGCTCTACGCGAGACGGGGGCGGATGCCGCCTGGGTCGGCTGGGGCTTCGTGGCCGAGGATGCTGCCTTCGCCGAGCTGTGCGGCCGCATCGGCGTGACGTTCATCGGGCCGAGCCCCGATGCCATGCGCCAGCTGGGTGACAAGATCGGCAGCAAGCTCATCGCCGAGGAGGTCGGCGTTCCCGTCGCCCCCTGGAGCGGCGGTGGCGTCGACACGCTGGCCGACGCCACGGCTGCTGCTGCCCGCATCGGCTACCCGCTCATGCTCAAGGCGACCGCCGGGGGTGGGGGTCGCGGCATCCGCCGGGTCGACTCCGACGCCGACCTCACCGACGCCTACGAACGAACCCGCGACGAGGCGCAGCGCGCCTTCGGTTCGGGCGTGGTCTTCCTCGAGCGGCTCGTCACCGGGGCGCGGCACATCGAGGTGCAGGTCATTGCCGACACCCACGGCACGGCCTGGGCCATCGGGGTGCGCGACTGCTCGGTGCAGCGGCGCAACCAGAAGGTCATCGAGGAGTCGAGCTCACCGGTGCTGAGCGCCGAGCAGGCCGACGAGGTGCGCACGAGCGCCGAGCGTCTGGCCGTCGCGGTGGGTTACGCCGGGGCCGGCACCGTCGAGTTCCTGTACCACCCGGGCGAGAAGTTCTTCGCCTTCCTCGAGGTCAACACCCGGCTGCAGGTCGAGCACCCGATCACCGAGGTGGTCACCGACACCGACCTGGTCAAGCTGCAGATCCACGTGGCGAACGGCGGCCGGCTCGACGAGCTGCCCGGTGGCCGGCCGACCGAGCGTGGACATGCGGTGGAGGCGCGTCTCAACGCCGAGGACCCCGACCGTGACTTCGCCCCGTCGCCGGGTCGAATCTCGCTGCTGAGCTTTCCGGCCGGGCCCGGCATCCGGGTCGACACCGGGGTCGCGGAGGGTGACTCGATCCCCGCCGACTTCGACTCGATGATCGCCAAGATCATCGCCTACGGCCGCGACCGCGACGAGGCGCTGGCCCGGTTGCGGCGCGCGCTCGGTGAGACCGTCGTCGTCATCGAGGGCGGTTCGACGAACAAGAGCTTCATCCTCGACCTGCTGGCGCAACCCGAGATCATCGACGGCTCGGCCGACACCGGCTGGATCGACCGCGTGCGCGCCGAGGGGCGTCTGGTCAGCCATCGCCACTCGGGCATCGCGCTCGTCGCCGCCGGGATCGAGGGCTACGAGGATGCCGAGGCGATCGAGCGGACCCGTCTGCTCGAGTCGGCACGAGGTGGTCGACCGCAGGTGCAGCACACCGTCGGTCGGGCGATCGACCTCAAGCTGCGCGGAACGGCTTACAAGGTCATGGTGCTGCGCACCGCGGGCCACCGGTTCCGCGTCACCATCGTCAACGGCGGCGCCGAGCATGTCGTCGACGCCACCATCGACCGCATCGACGACTACGCCGGCCGGATCACGGTCGAGGGCCGCACCCACCGGCTCGTGACCGCCACCCACGGCCCGGTGCACCTCGTCGAGGTCGACGGCGTGACGCACCGGGTGACCCGCGACGAGGGGGGAGTCGTGCGCTCGCCCGCACCAGCCCTGGTCGTGGCGACTCCCGCCGCCGTCGGGTCGGAGGTCGCGGCCGGAGCCCCGGTGCTGGTGCTCGAGTCGATGAAGATGGAGACCGTGCTCGTCGCCCCCGTCGCGGGTCGGGTGCGTGAGCTGCTGGTGACCATCGGCAGCCAGGTCGAGACGGGCGCCCCGCTCGTTCGCCTCGAACCCACCGCGGATGCCGCTGCGGCAGCGCCCGTCGAGCCGGCGGCATCCGTCGACCTTGACCTGCCCGACTCCGGCTCGCAGACCCAGACCGTTGGCGAGCGCCTGGCCCGTGGGGTCGAGGACCTCTCGGCCGGCGTGCTGGGCTTCGATCTCGACCCCACGTCTGACCGGCGCCGGCTCATGGAGTACCTCCAGGCCCGCGAGGAGGCCGTGGCGCAGGGCATCGTGCCGCTCGCCGACGAGCTGAAGATCCTCGAGCTGCTCACCGACTTCGCCGAGCTGAGCCGAAACCGCCCGGCGGCGCAGGAGCGGCACACCGAGCTGCTCGTGCACAGCCCGAGAGAGCACTTCCACTCGTTCCTGCAGAGCCTCGACATCGACCGGGCCGGGCTCTCCGACGACTTCCGCGACAAGCTGGCCAGGGTGCTGCGGCACTACGGCATCACCGACGTCGAGCGCACCCCCGACCTCGAGGAGGCAGTGTTCCGGATCTTCCTCGCCCAACAGCGCTCGGCGCCCGAGGTGGCCCTGGCCACCTCGCTGCTCCAGCGCTGGCTCTCCGAGCCGGCGCCGGAGCCACCGCTCGACGTTGCGGCCCGCGAGGTGCTCGACCGCCTCGTCGTCGCCATGCAGCTGCGCTTCCCGGTGATCGGTGACATGGCCCGCAGCGTGCGCTTCCGTTGGTTCGACCAGCCGCTCGTCGACCAGGAACGCCAGAGCGTCCTCGCCGGCGTTCGTGACCAGGTCGCGAGCCTCGCCGCGAGCCCCGGCGCCCCCGACCACGGCGCCCGTATCGACGAGCTCGCGGGCATCCCCGAGCAGATCGTGCGCTTTCTCGCCGAGCGTCTGCCGGAGGAGGGCATCCGCGAGATGCCCGAGCACGAGCCGATGCTCGAGGTGCTCGTCAAACGGCACTACCGCGAGCACGGGCTGCACGGTGTGCGCACGTTCACGGCGGCCGGTCGGCCGTTCGCCGTCGCCGACTACACGCTCGACGAACGACCGACGCACCTGACCTCGACGATCGGCACCGTGGCCGAGCTGGCTCCGGGCAGCGACCTCGTCGCCTCGGTCACCGCCGACGTCGAGGCTCGCTCCGAGAAGCAGCACGCGGTCGTCGACCTGTATCTCAGCTGGGCCGACGGACCCGAGTCGACCGACCAGCAGGCCGAACAGCTGGCCAGGGTGCTCGAGACCCTGCCGTTCGCGCACCAGCTGCGACGGCTCGCGGTCGCCGTCAGCCCGGGTGCCGGGCGCCCCGTCAGCTACTTCACCTACCGTCCCGACTCCGCACACGAGGGGCAGCTCGCCGAGGACCTGCTGGTCCGTGGCGTCCACCCCATGGTCGGGCGGCGCCTCAACCTGTGGCGTCTGCGCGCCTTCGACATCACCCGCCTCGACGCGCCCGACGATGTTCTGCTCTACGAGTGCGTCGCACGCGACAACGCCGACGACCGGCGCCTCGTCGCGCTGGCCCAGGTGCGCCAGATCGTCGTGGTGCGCGACGAGGCGGGCGAGGTGACAGGGCTCCCGCACGTTGAACGAGCCATCGCCAACTGCCTCGAGGCGATCCGTCGCGTGCGCAACAGCCGGGGCAGCGGCGGCAGCAAGCTCGACATGAACCACGTGTGGGTGCAGATCTGGCCCGAGATCGAGGCTGACCTGCGCCAGCTCACGGCGCTGCAGGGCAAGATCGCTCCCGGAACGGCGGGTGCCGGCATCGAGGAGGTGCTCGTGCAGGCCCAGCTGGTCGCGGCCCCCGGTGAGGCGCCGGCCACGATCGCGGGGCGCTTCCACTACCAGCCCGGTTCGGGCGTGGTGGCCACGGTCGGACCGCCCCCGACCGAGCCGCTCAAGCCGCTCGACGACTACACCTCGAAGGTGGTTCGCCTGCGCCGTCGCGGCCTGGTGTACCCCTACGAGGTGCAGTCGATGATCGCCGGTGAGGGAGGGTCCGTTGTGGAGCACGACCTCGACGACTCGGGCGCTCTCGTGCCCGTCGACCGTGCCCTCGGCCTGAACAAGGCCGGCATCATCGTGGCCGTGGTCACCTCGCCGACCGTGCGGCATCCGCAAGGCGTCACCCGCGTGGTACTGAGCGGTGATCCGCTGCGCTCGCTCGGGTCGGTGGCCGAGGCCGAGTGCGCGCGCGTCATCGCGGCGATCGACCTCGCCGAACGGATGCAGGTGCCCCTCGAGTGGTACTCGCTCTCGGCCGGGGCGCGCATCTCGATGGACTCCGGTACCGAGAACATGGACTGGGTGGCCCGCGCCCTCAAGCGCATCATCGAGTTCACCCAGGCGGGCGGCGAGATCAACATCATCGTCGCCGGGATCAACGTCGGCGCCCAGCCCTACTGGAACGCCGAGGCGACGATGCTGATGCACAC
>JAKDLG010000352.1 GCA_030452985.1 Humibacillus sp. | reverse complement strand
AGTGGTCAGGATCGTAAGTTCGTCGGGGGTCAGGTCCAGGCGGTGGGGTCGCCCAGGTAGAGGCCGCAGGCGCAGTCCAGGGCGTCTTCGGGGGTGCCGGCGAAGGCGCCGCTGGGCAGCACGGAGTCTTGGTAGCCGTTCTTACTGGCCAGGTGGATGGCAAAGCCCCAGCGGGCGGCGGAGCCGCCGTATCGCAGTCGCATCAACGGGATGGTCTCACCCTCGGGTAGGCGACCGGTGATGTAGGCGTAGTTGGCCCGGAACCGCACGTCAACACCGGCCAGCTGCGGCCAGCGCGTTCGGGCGTGGGCCGAGAGTCGTTGCTGTAGGGAGGTCTTGGTCGATTCCGGCGGGGCTGCCATGGGGGTCATGCTGCCGGATCGGCGTGTCGTGGACCAGTAAATGGGGTGTGGTTAGCGAGTCTGGAGTGGTTGGTGAGACTCACCTGCTCCAGGGAGGTACCTGATGTCCCCGTCCAGCCCAGACGTGATCGTGTTGACCGAGGCCCAGCGCCAGCAGCTGAGCCGGCTGGTGCGCGCCGGACGTACCGCGCAGCGGCTCGTGCTGCGGGCCAGGATCGTGTTGTTGGCCGCCGACCGGAAGTCGAACGTGGCCATCGCGACGGTCCTCGGGTGTTGCGTGGACACGGTGCGCAAGTGGCGGCGCCGCTGGGCGGCCGGTCCCGGGACGGCGTCGCTCGGGGACGCGAAACGCTCGGGTCGTCCGAGCCCGTTCACCTTGGTGCAGATCGCCCAGGTCAAGGCGCTGGCCTGCACCCCACCGGCCGACGCGGC
Source organism: Humibacillus sp. (assembly GCA_030452985.1). GTDB lineage: Bacteria > Actinomycetota > Actinomycetes > Actinomycetales > Dermatophilaceae > DSM-29435. The sequence continues at coordinate 855 of JAKDLG010000352.1, read as the reverse complement.
GGTGCCGATCTCCCGCTGGTCGTGCCCGGAACTGGCCCGCCAGGCCGTCACCGGCGGGATCTGCGCGGCGATCTCGGCGTGCACCGTGCGCCGGTGGCTGACCGAGGACGCGATCAAACCCTGGCAGCACCAGTCGTGGATCTTCATCCGCGACCCGAACTTCGCGACCAAGGCCGCCCGGGTGCTGGACCTGTACGACCGGACCTGGCAGGGAAAGCCGTTGTCCGACGACGAGTACGTGATCTCCGCTGATGAGAAGACCTCGATCCAGGCCCGCTGCCGCTGCCACCCGTCGCTGCCGCCCGGACGCTCGAGGATGATGCGGGTCAGCCACGACTACCACCGGCGTGGCGCACTGGCCTACCTGGCCGCCTACGACGTGCACCGCGGGCACGTGTTCGGCCGCTGCGAGGACACCACCGGCATCGCCCCGTTCACCGCGCTGGTCACCCAGGTGATGACCCAAGAGCCGTACGCCTCGGCCAAGCGCGTGTTCTGGGTGGTGGACAACGGCTCCTCACACCGCGGCCAGGCAGCCATCGACCGGCTCGCCGAACAGTTCCCCACCGCGGTCATGGTGCACACCCCGGTACACGCGTCCTGGCTGAACCAGGTAGAGATCTACTTCTCCATCACCCAACGAAAAGTGTTGTCCCCCAACGATTTTACCGACCTCACTCAGGTCGAGAAGCGCCTGTCCGACTTCGAGACCCGCTACAACGCAACCGCCGGACCATTCAACTGGAAGTTCACCGCCACCGACCTCAAGGACCTCCTGACCCGTCTCGACCGTCACCAGCCCACCGACCCGGCCCAAGCCTCCTGACCCCCGACGAACTTACGATCCTGACCACT
>JAKDLG010000351.1 GCA_030452985.1 Humibacillus sp. | reverse complement strand
CGAAGTGGCGGGTGGGGTTGCGGGGAAGGTGGGGGCCGACGGGATGACCAGGCCGGTGACCTCGGCTTCGGCCGCGCTCTCGACGCAGGCTGCCAGCGGCGAGATGAGGGCTCCGGTGACCAGCAGCGGGACCAGCACCCGCTGAGCGCGCCTGACGAGCACAAGCGCCCTCCTCACCTCACCGTCCGCGGCGTCGGACGACACCTCGACGCTAACAGGGTCTGCACCCCACGAGCTGGGTTGCCTGACGTTCTGCTAGACCTGTGCGGTGACCAGCTACGACGACGTGACCCGCCTCGAACCGGGGGCTCGAGAGCGGGAACGGCACGGCGCGTTCGACGAGGGCTGGATGATCGGCAACGCCGTCAACGGTGGGCTGGTCATGGCGACCGGCCTGACTGCCCTCGGCCAGCACCTGGCGCTCGACCCTGATGAGACGACCCACCACGTCGACCCCGTCGTGCTCTCGGCGTACTTCATGACCGCCTCGGCGCCGGGGCCGTTCACGGTGACGACCGAGGTGATGCGCACCGGTCGGAAGCTCTCGACGGGCCAGATCAGCGTGCTGCAGCAGAGCGATGATGGCGAGCCGGTCGAGCGCATGCGGGCGATCGGCTCGTTCGGCAACCTCGAGCACGTCGACACCGTCAGCCAGTCGAGCCCGCCCGACCTGCCACCGCCCGAGTGTTGCGTGTCGGCCGCCGAGGCGCCCCCGTCGTTCCTGACCAACATGCGCTTCCTCGAGCGTCTCGACCTGCGCCTCGACCCGGCGACGGCCGGGTGGGCGGTGGGGAAGCCGTCGAAACAGGGCGTCATCCGGGGCTGGCTGCGCCTCGCCGACGGGCGCGACCCCGACACGACGATGCTGATGATGGCCCTCGACGCGCTGCCGCCGGTAGCGTTCGACCTCGGCATGTTCGGCTGGACCCCGACGCTCGAGTTCACCGGTCACATCCGTCGCCGTCCCGCCCCGGGCTGGCTGCTCGTCTCACTCGCCAGCGAGAACGTCGGCGGCGGCCTGATGGAGGAGGACGCGAAGATCTGGGACAGCGCCGGCCACCTCGTGGCCCAGTCGCGTCAGCTCTGCAGCTACCGGATGCCGCCCACGTCGCGCCCCGAGCCCGGCTGACCGTGCCCCTCGAGCTGGTCTACGAGACGCACGCCACGACGCTCGACAACGAACGGGGGATCGCCACCGGCTGCCTGCCGGGTCTGTTGTCGGCCGGTGGGCGAGCCGAGGCCGCAGAGCTGGGGGAGCGGCGTCGCGACATCGGGCTGGCGGCGGTCTATACGTCCGATCTGGGGCGGGCCGTCGAGACGGTGAGCATCGCCTTTCGCGACAGCGGCATCCCGGTTCGTTTCGACACGCGGTTACGCGAATGCGACTACGGCGACCTCAACGGCAGCCCGGTCGAGGTTCTCGCCACCCATCGGGCCGCCTCAATCGAGGTGCCCTTCCCCGGCGGGCAGAGCTACCGCGACGTCGTCGACCACACGCGGTCGCTGCTCGCCGACCTGTGCCGCGACCACGGCGGCGGGCGCGTGCTCGTGGTCGCGCACTCGGCGAACCGGTGGGCGCTGCAACACCTGCTGAACGGCATCCCCCTCGAAGACCTGGTCGATGCCCCCTTCGACTGGCAGCCCGGCTGGTAC
>JAKDLG010000203.1 GCA_030452985.1 Humibacillus sp. | reverse complement strand
ACGTGTACGTCCACGAGAAGGACCTCACCGCGACCATCACCGACACCGGCGTCACGTGGCATACCTGGCAACACTGGCGCACCAGCGTCAAGGTCCGATGCTGACACCGGCCACTCGATTTCGTCTCCGGTCCCGTGGCCAGAGCGACCGCCAGCGCGTTGCGGCAGGCCGCTCACCGGCATCCGCACCGGCCGGAGACTTGGGCGGTCGACGGTGGCAGCCCGTACGGACGGCTAAGAAGGCGCTCACACAGGGTCGAGGGCATGCTCGTCGTGGCGTGACGCAACCCGGGTGTCGAACTGCGTGGCGTGCAGGAGTGCGTAAAGACCCCCTGCAGCAAGCAGGTCAGCGTGCCGACCGGTCTCGACGACCTTTCCGTGCTCGAGCACGACGATCAGGTCGGCCTGACGGATCGTCGAGAGGCGGTGGGCAATGACGATCGAGGTGCGACCCTCGAGGGCAGCGTCGAGGGCACGCTGCACTGCCGACTCCGACTCGGAGTCGAGATGCGCGGTGGCCTCGTCGAGCACGACGACATCAGGCGCCTTGAGCAGCAACCGTGCGATCGCGATGCGTTGCTTCTCACCGCCACTGAGACGATGACCGCGGTCACCGACCACGGTGTCGAGCCCTTCTGGAAGCTCGTCGACCAAGGCGCGGATCTGCGCGGCATCGAGCGCGGCCTCGATCTCACCGTCGGTAGCGTCGGGTCGCGCGTAGAGCAGGTTGGCCCGGATGGTGTCGTGAAAGAGATGGGCGTCCTGGGTGACGACCCCGACCCGATCGCGCAGCGACTGCATCTCGGCGTCGCGCAGGTCGACCCCACCGATGCGCACGGCGCCCTCGGTGGGGTCGTAGAGCCGTGCGACCAGCGAGGTCAGGGTGGTCTTGCCGGCGCCCGAGGGGCCCACCAACGCAATGAGCTGCCCTGGAGCGGCCGTCAGGGACACGTCGTGCAGCACCGGCCCACCGCTCTTGCGGTCGCCCGACGCAGTCGACTCCAGCGACGCGAGCGAGACCTCGTCGGCGGAGGGGTAGCGAAAGGTCACCCGGTCGAACGTCACCCCGAGCGGGCCCAGTGGCAGAGGCACGGCATCCGGCTTCTCCGCGACCAGCGGCTTCAGGTCAAGCACCTCGAAGACCCGCTGGAACGACACGAGCGCCGTCATGATGTCGACGCGCACGTTCGACAAGGCCATGAGCGGGGCGTAGAGGCGCCCCAGCAGCGCCGCCAGCGCCAGCAGTGTTCCGATGGTCAGCGTGCCGTTCACGGCCATCACTCCGCCGAACCCGTAGACCATCGCGGTCGCCAAAGCGGCCACGAGAGCGAGAGCGGCCATGAAGATCGACCGGTTGACCGAGATGAGGATGCCGATGTCACGCACGCTGTTCGCCCGTTCGGTGTACTCGGCCTCCTCGCGCTCCGGCACTCCGAAGAGCTTGACCAGCAGCGCCCCGGCCACGTTGAACCGTTCGGTCATGCGCGTGCCCATGTCGGCGTTGAGGTTCATCTGCCTTGATGCGAGGCCGGCCAGACGCCGCCCCATCACCTTGGCCGGAATGATGAACAAGGGCACGAGCAGCAGAGAACCCAGGGTCAGCTGCCACGACAGGGCCATCATGGCCGCGATGATGAGCACGACGGAGACGATGTTGCTGACGACGTTGGACAGCACCGACGTGAAGGCCTGCTGGGCGCCGATGACGTCGTTGTTGAGCCGAGAGACGAGCGAGCCCGTCTGGGCGCGGGTGAAGAAGGCGATGGGCTGTCGCAGCACATGCCCGAAAACCTGGTTGCGCAGGTCGCTGATGAGCCCCTCGCCGATCTTCGAGGAGTACCACCGCGAGATCACCGTCATGAAGGCGTCGGCGAGCGCGATCGCGGCCACCAGGAGCGCGAGCTTGATGACGACCGTGCTGTCTCGCGGGGTCACGCCACGGTCGACGATCTCCTTGAGGAGCAGCGGAATCGCGACCACGAGGGCCGAGTCGAGCACCGTCACGATGAGGAACGCGATGATCGAGCGCCGGTAGGGGCCGGCGTAGGTGAAGATGCGCCGACGCAGCCCCGGCGCCAGCGGCGCATCGGTCACCTTCGCGTCGCGCGACATCGACCTCATCGCCATCCACGGCTGCATGCCCATGACGGCACCTCCTCGCTCTCCCCCGATCCAACCGCACCACACCGACGCTGATTCCCGCCACTGCACCCCACTGGGACCCGGCGCGGTCCAGCGTCAGGCTCCAGAGGGCGTGGGCGAACGCCGCCGGTTCAGACGGGGGGCGCCATCCGGCCCATGAGCAGGGGCGTCTGAGCGGCGCGTTCGGCAGCGGCCTGGCCTGCGGGGTCGTTGTCGATGGCCGCCCGCAGCAACGGTTTGAGGGCTCGCACCGCCTCGGGAGAGGTGAAGAGGATGGCGTCGACCAGCGACTCGGTGGCCTCGGCGAGGTCGGCGGCCGGAGCGATCGAGTTGACCAGACCGATGGAGTGGGCCTCAGGGCCCGTCACGGGTCGGCCGGTCGCGCACATCTCCAGCGCTCGGGCGTAACCGACGAGGTGCACCAGCGGGCCGGTGCCGCCGAGATCGGGCACCAGGCCGAGGCTCGTCTCGCGCATCGCGAACCAGGCGTCGAGAGCGGCGACCCGAAGGTCGGCGGCGAGCGCGAGCTGGAAGCCGGCACCGATCGCGTGGCCGTGTACCTGTGCGATGACGACAGCCGGGCACTGGGCCCATCTCGTGAAGCCCTCCTGGTAGGCCGCGATGGCCCGCTGAACGGCATCCGACCCACCGGCGGCGACCTGGTCCATCCGTTCCTCGCCGGGCACCCCCTCGGCCGAGAACATCGCCGTATCGATGCCGGCCGAGAACGAGGCGCCGGTGCCGCGCAGCACGACGACACGAATGTCGTCGCCGACGGCCTGTGCCTCCTGCGCCAGGGCCGCCCACAGCGACGGGGTCTGCGCGTTGCGTCGGTCCGGGTTGTTCAAGGTGATGGTGCGGACCGGTCCGTTGGTCTCGACGAGCAGGTGAGGGTGCGTCATGAAGGCAGGCTATCGACCCGGTTACCCGCCTGACCGAGCGCCGCTCGGCGACGACGAACGCCTGTCGATCAGGCGGCCACGCCCAGCGGCGAAACCACGGCCAGCACACCCCACCCGGTCACCGACGCCGGCTGCACCATCCGGACGCGGAAGACGCGCGCACAGTCGAGGCACGACCAAACAGATGTGGGGTCGGGGAACGGCGTGAGGTCCTCGCCTGCGCAGAACGGGCAACGGAGGTGGTGGTGATCGGGCATGACCCGAGTGTGGCGACTGCCCCCTCCACCGTCAATAACCATCCATTATCTGAACAGATAGATATCGTTATGCGAGTTCGATGAGGTCCATGTAGTCGGGTCCCCACAGGTCCTCGACCCCGTCAGGGAGCAGCAGGATCCGCTCTGGCTCCAGCGCCTCGACCGCGCCCTCGTCGTGGGTGACCAGCACGACCGCGCCCTCGTAGGTCGACAGGGCCCCGAGAATCTCCTCACGCGAGGCCGGGTCGAGGTTGTTCGTGGGTTCGTCGAGCAGCAGCACGTTCGCGGCGCTCACGACGAGCAAGGCCAGCGAGAGCCGCGTCTTCTCCCCACCCGACAGCACTCCGGCCGGCTTCGTGACGTCGTCACCCGAGAACAGGAACGAACCCAGCACCTTGCGCACATCGGTCTCACCGAGCTCGGGAGCGGCCGACTTCATGTTCTCGAGCACGGTGCGCCCGACCTCGAGGTTCTCGTGCTCCTGTGCGTAGTAGCCCAGGCGCAGCCCGTGGCCCGCCTCGACCTCGCCGGTGTCGGGGGTGTCGACGCCGGCGAGCATACGCAGCAGCGTCGTCTTGCCGGCCCCGTTGAGCCCGAGCACGACGACCCGCGAGCCACGGTCGATGGCCAGGTCGACGTCGGTGAAGACCTCGAGCGAGCCGTAGGTGCGCGACAGACCCGAAGCCCGAAGCGGCGTCTTGCCGCAGGGGGCGGGCTTGGGGAACCGCAGCTTGGCCACCTTGTCGTGCTGGCGCTCACCCTCCACCCCGGACAGGAGCCGCTCGGCCCGCTTGATCATGTTCTGAGCCGCAGTGGCCTTGGTCGCCTTGGCCCGCATCTTGTCGGCCTGAGCCATCAGGGCGCCGGCCTTCTTGGTGGCGTTCGCGAGCTCGCGTCGCCGCCGCTTCTCGTCGGTCTCGCGCGCCTGCAGGTAGGTCTTCCAGTTGACGTTGTAGACATCGAGGGCCGAGCGGTTGGCGTCGAGGTGGTAGACCTTGTTGACCACCGCCCCCAGCATGTCGCCGTCGTGGCTGATGACGATCAGTCCGCCCTTGTAGGCGCGCAGGTACTCACGCAGCCAGGTGACAGAGTCGGCGTCGAGGTGGTTGGTGGGCTCGTCGAGCAGCAGGGTCTCGTTGCCCGAGAAGAGGATGCGCGACAGCTCGACGCGACGTCGCTGCCCTCCCGAGAGCGTGCCGAGCGGCTGGCCGAGCACCCGATCGTCGAGGGCGAGGGCACTCGCGATGGTGGCGGCCTCCGACTCGGCGGCATACCCGCCCTGCGCCTCGAACTCCGCCTCGAGCCGGGTGTACTTGCGCATCGCCTTCTCGCGCACCGCCTCGTCGTCGCTGCCCATCCGGGCCTCCGCCTCGGTGCGACGCTTCACGATGACGTCGAGCCCACGGGCCGACAGGATGCGGTCTCGCGCGAGCATCTCGAGGTCACCGGTGCGGGGATCCTGCGGCAGGTAGCCGACCTCACCGGTGCGGGTCACCGTGCCGGCCGCTGGGGCCCCTTCGCCGGCGAGCACCTTGGTAAGGGTGGTCTTACCGGCGCCGTTGCGACCGACGAGACCGATGCGGTCGCCGGCATCGATGCGAAAACTCGCATCCTCGACGAGCAGGCGCGCGCCAGCACGCAGCTCGATCCCGGTGGCGACGATCACGGCGAATTCCTCCTTGGGGTGCCGCACTACGTCAGCGGCCGGACAACCCCTCCATTCTGCCAGCGCCCAAGGGGTGCTCTTGACGTGTGACCTCGTGGCGGTGGTGCCGAGCGTTCAGCAGCTCCCGACCGCTCGACCGCGCCCGACGGCATCCGCCTCGAGGGCGTTACGGCCTTGACGGACGCTCGAGACCTGGGCGGATGCTGCTGGGCGACGTCGAGGGTTCGCCCCTCCGGTAGCGTGACCCCCCGTGAGCGCGCCCATCACCGTCCGTGAGATCACCTCCGTCGAACACCTCGCCTGGCTGCGCACGCAGCCGTCGGTGAGCTTTCTGCAGACCCCCGCCTGGGGGCAGGTCAAGACGGACTGGCGGGCGGAGTCGATCGGCTGGTTCGAGGGCAGCCGCATCGTGGGGGCGGCCCTGGTGCTGCACCGGCCGCTCCCCCGCATCGGTCGCTCGCTGGCCTATGTCCCGGAGGGCCCCGCCATCGACTGGAGCTCCCCCCGGCTGCTCGAGATGCTGCGGGCGCTGCGCGACCACCTTCGCAAGGGCAAGGCGTTCGCGCTGCGCATCGGCCCGCCCGTGGCCACCCATCGCTGGCATGCGCTGACCATCAAGGACGGCATCAGCGACTCCGAGGTCAGCCGCTACGACGAGGCGGTGCCGGATGCCGTCGAGCCGGTCGGCGCGAGCACCGTCGAGCTGCTGACGCGGCTGGGGTTCCGGCACCTTTCGGCGGACGACGGCTTCACCGCCGGCCAGCCGGAGTACGTCTTCCGCATCCCGCTGGAAGGCCGCACAGAGGCCGACGTGCTCTCTGGCATGAACCAGCTGTGGCGGCGCAACATCAAGAAGACGGCCAAGAACGGGGTGCAGGTGCGGGTCGGCGATGCGAGCGACATCCCGGCCTTCCATGCGGTCTACGTGGAGACGGCCGAACGCGACCGCTTCACCCCGCGCGGCCGCGCCTACTTCGAGCACATGTATGCCGTCATGTCGGCAGAGGACCCCGAGCGCATCCGCGTCTATCTGGCTGAGCACGAGGGCGACCTGCTGGCGGCCACCGTCTACATCCGGGTCGGTGACCACGCCTGGTACTCCTACGGCGCGTCGACGGCCGCCAAGCGTGACCTGCAGGGGTCGACCGCGATCCAGTGGCGGATGCTGCGCGACTCGATCGCCGCCGGCGCGAGCGTCTACGACCTGCGCGGAATCACCAACACCCTCGACACCGAGAACCCGCACATCGGCCTGATCCGCTTCAAGGTGGGGACCGGTGGCGAGGCTGTACGTCTAGCCGGGGAGTGGGATCTTCCCCTCAATCGACCTCTCTACAAAGCCTTCTCGCTCTACATGAACCGGCGGTGACTGATGTCGTTCGTTCTGCATGTCGATGCCGAACGCTGGCGCTCGAGCCACGCCAGGGCAGGGGCGCGCTACCCCGGCGTCGTCCCGGTCATCAAGGGCAACGGTTACGGATTCGGTGCCGCCCTGCTCTGTCGTGAGGCGCAGAGCATGGGGGTGTCGACCATCGCGATCGGTACCTACGTCGAGGCCCCCGAGGCGCTGGCGGGCTTCGGCGGCGACGTGCTCGTCATGGAGCCGTATCGCGCGAGCATCCACTGCGACCTGCCCGACCTGCCCAACCGCCGGCTCGTGCACACGATCACCAGCCGCACCGACCTCGAGAGCCTCCGAGGGGTCGAGCCGGCCGCCAGAGTGGCCGTCGAGGGACTCACGTCGATGAACCGGTTCGGCGCCCCGATGGACTCCCTCGGTGAGCTCGTCACGGCCGCAGCAGCCGAGGCGGTCACCCTCCACCTCCCGCTCGGCACCGGCCACCTCGACGAGATCGCGCGCTTCGTCGACGCTGTGCTGGCGGTGCAGCGGTGGTTCGTCTCGCACGTCTCCCCCGACGAGCTCGCCACCTTGCGGGGGCGCTACCCCGACCACGACTTTCGCCCCCGCATCGGCACCGACCTGTGGTTGGCGGAGCCGGCGTCGTACGAGGTCAAAGCCCACGTGCTCGACGTCCGGGCGGTCGACAAGGGTGACCGCGTCGGCTACCGGCAGCGCTCCCTGCCCGCCGGACATCTCGTCGTGCTCAGCGGGGGCACCTCTCACGGGGTCGCCATGGAGTCGCCCGCCTCCGCGGCCACCCCGCGGTCGCGGGCCATCGCGGTCGCCGAAGGGGTGCTGGAGGCTGCACACAAGGTGCGCTCACCCTTCACCGTCTCGGGGGTCACTGCCCGTTTCGCCGAGCCGCCGCACATGCAGTGCAGTCTCCTGGTGCTGCCCCGCGGGGTCACCCCGCCTGCGGTGGGAGACACGGTCACGGTGCGCATGCGCCTGACGACCACCTACCCGGATGCCGTCGAGCTGCACTGACGGCATCCTGCCCGTGACGGCTCTCGCGAACCTGCGCGAGGCCGGTTGACCTGAGCGCATCCGCCGGTCGGCGAGCGGGACGACCAACGCCTTCGCGGCGGCTAACATATTCCGGGTCCGGGTCTCCAGAACCCGGAATCCGCCCCCCAGGAGCGCCCGTGACCTTCAACGACAACGCCCAGCTCGACACCTCCCAGGTGGAGAGTGGAGGACGCAGCAATGGCGGCGGCTTCGGCGGCGGTTTGCGCGGTGGCGGCGGTGGCGGTCAGCTTCCCGGGGGCATGAAGGTCGGCGGCGGCATCGGTGGCCTCATCGTGCTGATCCTGGTGCTGGTCTTGGGCGGTGGTCAGCTGCTCGGTGATGACGGTTCCGACGGGAGCGCCGGCGGCCTCGGTGGGCAGTCGTCGCGACAGCTGCAGCCCGGTCAGGTCGCGGCAGCAGGCCAGGTGCAGTCGTCGGCGGTGTCGCGGTGCAAGACCGGAGCCGACGCGAACAACGACGACGTGTGCCTCGTCGTGGCCACCGTCAACAGCGTGCAGGACTACTGGACCAAGACGCTGCCGAAGTACCAGATGAAGTACCAGCCGGTGAAGACGGTGATCTACCAAGGCCAGACGAGCTCGGGCTGCGGCACCGCGAACGCCCAGGTGGGGCCGTTCTACTGCCCGCTCGACCGCAAGGTCTACATCGACGCGAGCTTCTTCGCCGAGCTGCAGAGTCGGTTCGGAGCCGACGGTGGGCAGCTCGCCAAGGAGTATGTCGTCGCCCACGAGTACGGCCACCACATCCAGAACCTGCTCGGCGTGCTGAACCGGGCCCAGCAGGACCCGGAGGGCCCGAACTCGGGCGGGGTGCGCATCGAGCTGATGGCCGACTGCCTGGCGGGCACCTGGGTCAAGCACGCCACCGAGACGACCGACGCGAGCGGCACTCCCCTGCTCAAGCCGATCACCGACGACGACATCAACTCTGCCCTGTCGGCCGCGGCTGCCGTCGGAGACGACCGCATCCAGAAGGCCGCGACGGGTCGAGTCACCCCGGAGTCGTGGACCCACGGTTCAGCCCAGGCACGCCAGAACTGGTTCCTGCAGGGGTACCGCTCTGGCGACATCAACCAGTGCAACACCTTCGGGGTCGGCTCCGTCTCCTGACCCCCTCAAGTCGAGTGGCCAGTTTCGTACGGCCTCGCGCGCACGAAACTGGCCACTCGATAAGGAAACTCAGTCGAGCGTCTGGGGGCCTTTGGGGCCCACCGTGGGTGT
>JAKDLG010000202.1 GCA_030452985.1 Humibacillus sp. | reverse complement strand
TGTGGAAGCCGGCCTGCGAGAGCGCCTGCACCAGAGGGTGGCCCGAACCGAGCAGCGACGCGCCGTCAGCCTTCTCGACGGTGAGCCGTCCGAGCGCCCCCTCGCGCACCGAGAGCGCGAGCGCGTCAGCCGCCGCCTGCAGCTGCTCGTCGTCGTCTGACCAGCACAGCATCGTCTTGCCGCCGCGTTCGACGTAGAGCACGAGCTCGCCGTCGACGAGCACCACGAGCGCGCCGGCCTTGCGCCCGGGCTGGTGACCCTTGCGGCGGGCCTTGCGAGCAACGCCGTCGCCCCCGGCCACCGTCACGGACCCCGCCTTCGGCCCGACGCCGGATGCCGTCGGGCCAGCCGCAGGAGGCGCCCCTCCCGGGGCAGACATGACCTCGGAAGGCGGGTCGGGGTCGGTGGGATCGGTGACGGGTCGCTCGGGCCAGCCGATCGCGGCGCCATACGGGTTGGCCGGGTCGCTGGCCGCCAGCACCAGAGCCGGCGGGCGGCTCGCCTCGCCGTCGCGGCGCCCGGCGCCGGCCGACCACGCGGAAGGTGGGGAAGACGGGGTGGACGAGGAGGGGTCGGCCCACTCGTCACCGATACCGGCATCGACGCGGCCACCCGATCGGCCGTACGTGGCGCTCGACCCATCGTCAGCTCCGGGAAGGCGAGACATCGTGCGTAGACGGTCCACGGCGCCGGTGGGGGCGAACTGTGAGGCGCCCAGGCCTTCGACGAAGTAGCCGCGCCGCACCTTGCCGGCCTCTTCCGCGGCGGCCAGCACCCGGTAGACCGCGGCGAAGCCGCCGGGCACGTCCTCCGACATGACCGACCCCCGGGTCAGCACGCCGTAGCGGTCGAGCAGCAGCTCGGCTGTGGTCACCGCCCGCACGGTCGGGTCGCTCTCGGCGGTCGGCAGCAGCGCCCACCTCCCGACGCCGGATGCCGGCCCCGACCCCGCGGCCCGACCGGCCCGCCGGCTGGCTGCCTCGGCCTTCGACTCGGCCGCGCCCACCTGCTCAGGCGTCGACCCGGCAAGCGCTCCCCGCAGTGAGCCGAAGCGGCCCAGCGATCCCCGACGCCCGGAGTACCGGGTCGAACGCGGTGCGGTGACGGTGCGCTTGTGCGCGGTACGACCACCCGAGAGCAGCGCCCGCAGCGGCGCCGCGGTGTCATTCGTGACGCGCCCCGACCACACCAGCGACCACAGCGCCTCGAGCACCTCCACGTCACCGAGATCGACCCGGCGAGCGAGGTCGCGGAAGAACCACGCTCCCCCACCGGCGAGCGCGTCGAGCACGGCATCCTCGGCGTCGGTGAGGTCGAGCGACTCAGGCGGGGTCAACGTGAGGTGAGCGGCATCGGCCACGTGCAGGCTGACCCAGCCGTCGTCGCCGGGCAGCGACCCGTGACCACGCCAGACCACCTCCCCCGCGCTCATCACCTCGTCGAGCAGCGACGGACGGTAGTCGGCGACCCGGGCCGGCAGCACCAGGGTCTCGAGGGCACTCGCCGGCACCACCGCGCCCGTGAGCTGTTCGACGGCGCGCAGCAAGCCCTCGCGCCCGCGTTGACCGCCGCCGACGCCCTGCCACTGCGGCAGGAAGCGCGCGAGGTCGGCCTGGTCGACCGGTTCGACCTCGTGCCGCAGCGCAGCGAGCGAGCGACGACGCAGCAGCCGCAGCACCTCGGCGTCGCAGAACTCGGGGCCGTGACCCCCGCCGTTCTCGGTGGGCAGCAGCTCTCCCTCGACCACCCGGCCCGCCGAGACGAGCCGACGCAACGCGTCGTGCACGACAGCCGGACCGAGCCCCCACCACGACGCGACCGTGGCCACCGCGAAGGGCCCGTGCGTGCGGGCGAACCGCGCCACGAGGTCACCGAGGGGGTCGGGCACCGACTCGAGAAACGCCATCGGCACCCCGACCGGCAGAGCGGTGCCGAGCGCATCGCGCAGCCGGGCGGCATCCTCGATGGCGGCCCAGCGCTGCTCACCGCCGACCCGCACCGCGATGATCCGTCGGGCCGATTCCAGCTCGGCCAGCGCCGCCTCGACGGCAGCAGGTGCGAAGCCCTCGGCGGCTCGCGCCACGATGTCGGCCATCGACAGCGGGCCGAGCACCCGCACCAGGTCGGAGAGGTCGTCGGCGTCGCGGGCGCCCCGTTCGGAGGTGAGCCGTTGGAGCTCGGCCTCGGTGCGGGCCACCGCCTCGGGGTCGAGCAGGTCGCGCAGCGCGAGCACCTCGCCCTGACCGAGCAGCTCGGCCAGCAGCGACGGGTCGAGGGCCAGGGCGGCGGCGCGGCGCTCGGCCAGCGGTGAGTCGCCCTCGTAGAGGTACTGGGCGACGTAGCCGAACACGAGCGACTTGGCGAAGGGCGAGGGCTGGCGTGACTCCACGTCGACGAGCGTGACCGCCCGCGAGCGCACCTGGGTCATCAGCTCGACAAGGCCGGGCACGTCGAACACGTCTTGCACGCACTCGCGAACCGCTTCGAGCACGATCGGGAAGGTCGGGTACTGGCTGGCGACCTCGAGCAGGGCCGCCGCCCGCTGCCGCTGCTGCCAGAGCGGCTGACGGCGGTCGGGCCGCCGCCGAGGCAGCAGCAAGGCCCGGGCCGCGCATTCCCTGAACCGGGCTGCAAACAGGGCCGATCCGCCGATCTCGGTGGTGACGAGCTCGCTCACCTCGTCGGGCTCCATGCTGATCAGCTCGATCAGCTGCTGGCCGATGGCACCGCCGTCGCCCGACGCCTCGTCGAACTCGAGGTCGGGTAGGCGAAAGACGATGCCGTCGTCGCCGTGCATCGCCTGCACGTCGACGCCGAAGCGCTCGCGCATGCGGGCCGCCACGCAGAGGGCCCACGGCGCGTGCACCTGCCCGCCGAACGGCGAGAGCACCGCCACCCGCCAGTCGCCGATCTCGTCACGAAACCGCTCGACCACGATGGTGCGGTCGTCGGGCACGTGCCGGGTGGCCTCCTTCTGTTCTTGCAGGTAGCCCAACAGGTTGTCGGCCGCCCACTCGTCGAGGCCCGCCGCGGTCACCCGTTCGCGTGCCCGCTCGGGCGTGAGACCGCCGATCTCGCGCATGAACGCACCCAGGGCCCGACCGAGCTCGGCAGGGCGACCCTGCTGGTCGCCCTTCCAGAACGGCAGCTTGCCCGCCTGCCCCGGTGCGGGTGTGACGAGCACCCGGTCGTGGGTGATGTCCTCGATGCGCCAGGTGGAGGTGCCGAGGGTGAAGACGTCGCCGACCCGCGACTCGTAGACCATCTCCTCGTCGAGCTCCCCGACCCGACGACCGGGCCCCTCACCGGAGGCGAGAAAGACCGCGTACAGGCCGCGGTCGGGGATGGTGCCCCCGCTCGTGACCGCCAGGTGCTGGGCACCACGGCGCCCGGTGAGGGTGTCGGTGACGCGATCCCAGACGATGCGGGGACGCAGCTCGGCGAACTCGTCGCTCGGGTAGCGCCCGGCCAGCATGTCGAGGGTGGCCTCGAGCACCGAGTGCGGCAGCCCGGCGAAGCTGGCCGAACGGCGCACCAGCGCCTCGAGGTCGGCGACGCTCCACTCGTCCATCGCGCACATGGCCACGATGTGCTGGGCCAGCACGTCGACGGGGTTGGCCGGGATGCGCAGGCTCTCGATGGCGCCGGCCCGCATCCGCTCGACGACGACGGCGGTCTGCACGAGGTCGCCGCGGAACTTGGGAAACATCACCCCTTGGCTCACGGCGCCGACCTGGTGCCCAGCGCGTCCGACCCGTTGCAGACCGCTGGCGACGCTGGGCGGGCTCTCGACCTGGATCACGAGATCGACGGCGCCCATGTCGATGCCGAGCTCGAGGCTGCTCGTGGCCACCACTGCGGGCAACCGCCCCGCCTTGAGGTCGTCCTCGATGGCGGCGCGGTGGTCTTTGCTCACCGAGCCGTGGTGGGCCCGGGCGAGCACAGCCGGGGCTCCGCGCGACGCACCCGCCTGCGCCATCACCACCGCCGGGGTGCGCGCCGATCCGACCGGATGCCGCTCACCCGGCTCAGCGGCATCCGACCCCTGCGTCGGTGACCCGTCGAGAGCGGCGGCCTCGAGCGCGGCGGTGGCGAGACGGTCTTCCCAGATCTCGTTGAGGCGCGAGGTGAGCCGCTCGGCGAGTCGACGCGAGTTGGCGAACACGATGGTCGAGCGGTGGCCCGCGACGAGGTCGACGATGCGCTCCTCGACGTGCGGCCAGATGCTCGCCTGCGGGGCCTGACCCGCCGCCGGACCACTGAGGTCGGGCACTCCTGGCGAGATCTCGGTCGCGGCGCCGGCCAGCTCGCCCAGGTCGGGCACCGGCACGACGACCTCGAGGTCCCACTGCTTGGTCGACACCGGCTGCACGATCTCGACCGGGCGACCCCCGGCGAGAAAGCGGGCCACCTCCTCGACCGGGCGCACCGTCGCTGACAGGCCCACCCGCTGAGCCGGCTGGTCGAGCAGCGCGTCGAGGCGGTCGAGACTGAGCGCCAGGTGAGCGCCGCGTTTGGTGCCGGCCACCGCGTGCACCTCGTCGACGATGACCGTCTCGACCCCCTTCAGGGCCTCGCGCACCGATGAGGTGAGCATGAGGAACAGCGACTCGGGCGTCGTGATGAGGATGTCGCTCGGCGTGCGGGCGAACTGGCGCCGCTCGCCCGCCGGGGTGTCACCCGAGCGCACGCTGACGCTGATGTCGGGAGGCGCGACCCCGAGGCGGGCGGCCGCGTGACCGATGCCGACGAGGGGGGCGCGCAGGTTGCGCTCGACGTCGACCGCGAGGGCCTTCATCGGAGAGATGTAGAGCACCCGACAGCGGGCCAGCTTCTCTTCCGGGACCGGTTCGGTCGTCATCCGGTCGATGGCCCAGAGGAAGGCCGAGAGCGTCTTGCCCGACCCGGTCGGCGCTACGACGACGCAGTGGTGCCCCGAGCTGATGGCGTTCCAGGCCCCTTCCTGGGCCGCGGTGGGCAGGCTGAAGCTGTTACGGAACCACTCGGCCGTCGCCGGTGAGAACCGCTCGAGCGCGTCTGTCTTCTTGCCCTTGGCCATCGGGCCCAGCCTGCCATCCGCCACCGACAGCGGCATCCTGTCGATCTCAGCGGAGCCCGGTCGAGGCGGGTGGGCCGGCCAGGTGGTGCCCGGGTGCGGCGCTTCGACGGGTCTGGTCGCCCAGCAGCCGGAGGAGCAGCCAGACCCACCCACCGATGGCTGTGAGAGTGCCGACGCCGATGAGCACCGCACTCAGGGTGAACATCGCGTCCGAACGGCCGAACACCTGGGTCAGCAGTGTCTGCTCGCTGTCGGGCGAGTCGGTGAAGTCGACCATGGTGAGCCCGACGACGAACAGGCCCGCCCACGTCACCAGCTGCGCTCGCACCTGGCTCGACGTGAGGGCTCGTGGCGCCGGTCGTCGCAGGAAGCACAGCAGCGTCGTGATCGCGAGGGCGAGCGCCACGACCGGGATCACGGTGACGAGCAGTACCAGTGTCATCCAGCCGCCGTTACCGAAGACGAAGCGCCCGATCCACACCCACACGAGCAGCAGCAGGTGGATGGGGATCATGGCGAGGAAGACCGACCGTCCGGATGGTGCGTTCATGGGATGAACGTAGGGGAAGGCCGGATCTCACCGGCAGGACGATGCACAGTCTGATCGAACGCCCCGGCGTGGCCCAGCGCGCCTCGCCGTCGACGAGGGCCCGGGCAGACCTGACGTGGGGCCCGGCAGTTCTACCCGCCGGGCCCCACATCAGGTGGGCGCTACGAGCGGGGTACGGCGCCCGGGATGGGCGGGACCACGGGCGGCAACGGCCGGCTGGGCACCGACCGACCCCGGTTCAGGGAGCTGAGCAGCTCGGTGAAGGGCTGGTCGTCACCCACGCACCTGGTACCGCGGTCGGGAAGGGCGACCGAGAGCAGGTAGCGGTCGACCGCACGGGTCACGCACGGTGAGGTGCCATATGCCGTGTGGCCCCAGCTGTCGCTGGACAGCAGCTGGCTGTTCGGCAGCAGCCGAGCGGCGGTGACGGCACCGGCGTAGTTGGTCGCCGGGTCCCAGTAGTTGCCGACCACGAGCACGGGGTTCGCGGTGACGTGGGAGAACCCGCCGCGGTAGGCGTCTTCGTCTCGGACGGTCCACGTCGAGCTGGCGCAGGGGGCCGACGCCCACGTCCACAGCGGTCCGAAATCCGGCGCGGTGCGCTGCGCGTTCGCGGCGTACTTCTTCCAGCCCTGTGCGCGCGGAGGGTTCAGGCCGTCGGTGCAGAGCACGGACTGGAACGCCTCGGGCGCGTTGTCGTACGGGAACGCGAAACCGGATGCTGCTCGCTGCCTCGTCTTGGTGTCCGCTGCGACGGCACGAGCCGACCGCTGCGCCTTGACCTTGGCGAGCAGGGCCGAGCGCGCCTGCGCCTGCCGTTGGGCCGCCGCCGTGCCCTTGGCAGCCTGCTGGTCGAGCAGGCTGAGCACGAAGGTGAGGTCGGAGTCGACGTACGCGGCACCGGACGGCGCGTAGAGATCGTCGAGCAACCAGGAGGTAACGTCGGCGTAGCTGATGGTGAAGACGACGTCGCCGGATTCGGGGTCACGCACCGCCAGTGACTTCTTCTTGAGTGCGCCCATGATCGTGTCGTAGGTCTTCACGGGGTTGCCGTACTCCGAGAGCATGCAGTATCGCTTTCCGGCCGTACCGCACCGCACGAGAACCTCGTGCAGGGCCTTGGCTGCGCCCTCCCCGCTCTTGATCCGCTGGGTCTGGGGCACGCCGGCATTCGCTGCCGTACCGGCCCAGGCCACCGGGTCGAGCACGCCGTCGATCGCCACGGACCGCACGCGGTCGGGGAACAGGTTGGCGTAGACGTTGCCGAGGTAGGTGCCGTAGGAGAAGCCGAGGTAGGTCAGCTTGTCGTCGCCGAACGTACGGCGCAGCACGTCCATGTCGCGGGCGACCTCGGCGGTCGACATCGACCCGGAGAGCGGTTTGCCGGTCGTCGAGCAGGCACGGCCGAAGGCCTCGGAGGATCGTACGTAGTCGCGCGTCTCTTTGGCGGTGAAGGGGAAGGCGACGTTGAGCCCGGACAGGTCGTTGACCTGCGCGCCGAGGTTCGGCCAGCAACGCACCGTGTCGCTGAAGTTCGTACCGCGCGGATCCATGCCGACGATGTCGAACCGGTCGACGACGTCAGGGCTGAGGAAGTAGGGCGCGGCAGCAGCGAACTGGACGCCGGAGCCACCCGGGCCACCCGGGTTGAGGAACAGGGTGCCGATCTTGCGCTTCTGGTCCTTGGCCTTGAGTCGCAGCACCGCGACGCCGGTGGTGGCGCCCTTGGGCTGGTCGTAGTCGAGCGGTAGCTGCGCGGTGGCGCACTCGGCGCCCGGAGAGAACACGCTGCAGTCGAACCACGACAGCTTCGGCTTCGGCACCGAGTCGACCCGGCGCTCCTCGGCCTTGCTCGTCGCGTCGCCCGGCGGTGTCGCCGTAGTCACTGTCTGGGCAGCCCTGCCCGGTTGCGCTTGCGCTGAACCGGCCACCCCGGTCCCGGCCACCGCGAAGGCAATCGTGACCGCGGTCAGCGATCCCCACCATCGACGTCGATTCATCCCTGCATCCCCTGACTGACGTGCGAGGCGATCGACCCCATCGGTCTTCACTCACCGAACGCCTGGGCACACCCTGACGCGGCCTGGCGGTGCCCGCAACCGGAAACTTCGGGAAGCGGTACCGGCAACGCGGCTCGCGAACCCCGGGGCGAACGACTCGTCAGCATCACCCGCCTGTTGTGGCCATGGGCAGGACCGAGCGAAGAGCGTTGCCAGGCAAAATGGCCCGCCCACCGCCTGGCTGTCGTAGGCTCTGCCCGTCTGCCGATGGCAGCCCCTCCGAGGGCGAACTCACGCGACCGTCGGTAGAGGGCCGTCCGCAGTTCGCCCATGCTCTCGATGCATCCGTCGCCACGACGGTCTTCCTCGCGGAGCCCGATCCGACCGCGTCCACTCGTCGGGCACCACGACCCCAGAACTCGAAAGGCAGACTCATGTCCAGCGAAACCATTCCCGTCCTCAAGCCGACGGTGACTCGTCAAGCGGTCGCCGAGGCCATCGGCATCTTCATCCTCGTCTTCTTCGGTGTCGGCTCCGCCGTCTTCGGCATCGACCGGCTCGGCCCCGTCGGCGTCGCCCTCTCCTTCGGGCTCGTGCTCCTTGCCCTCGCCTACTCCATCGGCCCCGTCTCCGGCTGCCACGTCAACCCTGCCGTCACCCTCGGAGTTCTGCTGAACAAGGGGATCACCCTCACCGAGGCCGTCTACTACTGGGTCGCCCAGCTCGTCGGCGCGATCGTGGCCGCCGGGCTGATCAAGCTGCTGGTCTCCGGGTTCGGTGGCGTCACCGACCAGACCGGCGGGCTCGGCACCAACGACTGGGGCAAGACCATCTCCGCCGGCGGCACCTTCGTGCTCGAGGTCGTGATGACCTTTCTGCTCGTCTTCGTCGTTCTGCTCGTCACCAGCCGCGCCGCCGCCCCCGGCTTCGCCGGGCTCGCGATCGGTCTCGTGCTCACCGTCATCCACCTCGTCGGGATCCCCCTCGACGGCACCTCGGTCAACCCGGCCCG
>JAKDLG010000201.1 GCA_030452985.1 Humibacillus sp. | reverse complement strand
CCCCCCATTTACGCACACCCACGGTGGGCCCCAAAGGCCCCCAGACGCTCGACTGAGTTCTCTGGTCGAGTGGCCACTTTCGTACAGTCGGGATGCAACGGATCTGCCGGGTCGTGTGTCAATGAGGGTGTACGGGTTACGCCGAGACCACCGGAGAGTCGATGAGACGCAGAGACGAGACCGCCTTCCAGGCCTTCGTCGTCGAGCGCCAGACCATGCTGCGCCGACGCGCCTTTCTGCTCACCGGTAACTGGGCCGACGGCGACGAGCTGGTGCAGGAGGCCTTGGCGCGGGTCTACGTCGCCTGGCCGCGGATCGCCACCGGCGCCGAAACCGCCTACACGAGACGCACGATGATGAACCTCTTTCTCAACGACCAACGCAAACGACGCCGCGAGGTGCTCACCGACGAGACCCCTGAACCGGCCACCATCCCCCGCGACCACGACCTGGCCCTGACCCTGACCGCCCTGCTCGAGGACCTGCCCGAGAAGCAGCGCGCCGTGCTCGTGCTGCGCTTCTGGGAAGACCTGACCGTGCCGCAGATCTCCGAGTGCACCGGGGTGGCCGAGGGCACGATCAAGAGCCAGATCTCGCGCGCGCTGCATGCCCTGCGTGACCGGCTCACGGAACCTCCACGGGGCGGGGCGGAGGTGGTGACGTGAGCACGAGACGTAACGACGACGCGACCGGCCCCGACCGCGAACCGAACGAGCCCCACGACAAGGACAACGCCATGCACACCGAGACGAGCGAGGAACGGCTCAGAAAGGCCCTGGGCGCCGTGAACGACCTCCAACCTCCGCACGATGACCTCTTCGCGGTCCGCGCTCTGAACCGCGGCCGGGCACGCACGGCCCGTCGTCGTTCGGTGCTGCTCGGAGCGGCCGCCGCGGTGGTCGTCGTCGGTGGGGTCGGCGGCCTCTGGACCCTGTCGCAGAATGGCGGTGGCGGGTCGTCGGCGTCCGCCCCGGCCGCCGTTTCGGCCCCGAACCAGCCTGCCGAAGGGGCTGCGAAAGGCTCAGGCTCGAGCGACGGAGAGGCCCGTGCCGGGTCTCCGACGCAGCCCTCCGTACCGCTCAGGGCGACCCGGCAGGGGCCAGACAGCCTCACCGGTGGAGACCTGTCGTCGGCCGCCCGCGACACCAGTCAGTGGCTTCAGGGGCCGATGACGGCGCAGCGCATCGCCTTCGACGCGATTGCCCCCACCCTCGCGGCGCGCTGGCCCGACGTCTTCTCCGGCGCGTATGCCGCTGACGCCACGAACTCGCGCATCGTCGTCGCGGTCGTGCGCCCCGACCCGACACTCGAGTCGTTCGTCACAGGTGCCATGCCGGCCCCGAGCGACGTTCAGTTCGTCACGGCGGCGAACTCGCTCGCGGCCAAACAGAAGGTGGCCTCCGAGATCGCCGCGAGCGCCGGGCCCCTGCGCAGTGACGGCGTCGACGTGACCGGCATCCGCCTCGACGGGCGCACCGACCGGGTGGTCGTGACGACCGCGACGGGTTCGACCCCCGGGGTGCTCGAACAGCGTTACGGCGCAACGGTCGTGAAGGTCGAGGTTGCAGCGGTGACGCCCCCGGCGAAGCTGCCGAACGGCGCCACCCTGCCGACCCTGCAGCGCTGACGGCTGACGAGGCCGCGGCCAGTCGACTGTACGAAAGTGGCCATTCGACTGGGGGTGGGCGAGCCGCGCACCGAGCTGGCTGCGCTGGCGCGGATAGGCTGGCCGGCATGGAGCAGCCCCCCGCGCCAGAGGCCCCGATGAGCCCGATCGAGGCCCTGCGGCGTATCTGTTTCCTGCTCGAGCGCGGGCGTGAGAGCAGCTACCGGGTCGACGCGTTCCGCAAGGCCAGCGACGCGATCACGCTCATCTCCGACGACGAGCTGAGCGAACGGGTCAGGGCCGGGACTCTCAAGCAGATCAAGGGCATCGGCGACTCGAGCGCCGCGATCATCGGTCAGGCGGCCCGCGGCGAGATGCCGACGTACCTGGCCGAGACGGAGAAGAAGCACGGCGGTCCGCTGACCACCGACGGCGCCGAGCTGTACGCCGCGCTGCGTGGTGACCTGCACGCCCACTCGAACTGGAGCGACGGTGGCAGCCCCATCGAGGAGATGGTGCTGGCCGCCGTGCAGCTGGGGCAGGAGTGGATGGCCCTGACCGACCACTCCCCCCGGTTGAAGGTCGCCAACGGCCTCTCTCGCGAGCGCCTCACCGACCAGCTGAAGCGGGTCGAGGCGATCAACGCCAGCGTCGGCGACGCGTTCACCCTGCTCAAGGGCATCGAGGTCGACATCAACCTCGACGGCAGCCTCGACCAGGACGACGACATGCTGGCCCAGCTCGACGTGGTGACCGCCTCGATCCACTCGAAGCTGCGCCAGCCCGCCTTCGAGATGACCCCGCGCATGCTGGCCGCGGTGCGGCATCCGCGCACCAACGTGCTCGCTCACTGCACCGGCCGGCTCGTCACCGGGGGCCGGGGCACGCGGCCCCCGTCGGCCTTCGACGCCGAGAAGGTGTTCACGGCGTGCCTCGAGAACGACGTCGCGGTCGAGATCAACTCACGCCCCGAGCGCCAGGACCCTCCCGACGAGCTGATCGTGCTGGCCCGCGACCTCGGCTGCCTGTTCACCATCGACTCCGACGCCCACGCCCCCGGTCAGCTCGACATGAAGAGCCTCGGCTGCGCGCGGGCCGAGCAGCACGGCATCCCGGCCGAGCGCATCGTCACGACGTGGCCGGTCGATGACGTGCTGGCGTGGGCCGAGCGTTGATTTGGAGCGAGCCCCGATCTGCGGCTATGGTTTCGCTCGTCCCAAACGGATAGGTCGGGTTCACGTCCCCATCGTCTAGCGGCCTAGGACTCCGCCCTTTCACGGCGGCAGCACGGGTTCGAATCCCGTTGGGGATACGCGTTACAGTTGCACCAGCGTCACCGTTGCACCAGCAAGACCAGTAAGGCCCCGTAGCGCAGTTGGTTAGCGCGCCGCCCTGTCACGGCGGAGGTCGCCGGTTCGAGCCCGGTCGGGGTCGCAACAGTCAAGCGCCGCTCCTCAACGAGGAGCGGCGCTTTCGCGTTCACCACCCCCAGCCCGGATGCCGCTCACCCCCACCGACCTTTGGTAGCCTTGTTGCAGATGCTGCAGTTACCAGTGGAGGCGGACCAATGACCGAAACGCTGACCCGTGACGCCGATGCGCTGCACCGTGCTCTCGTC
This sequence comes from Humibacillus sp., assembly GCA_030452985.1. GTDB lineage: Bacteria > Actinomycetota > Actinomycetes > Actinomycetales > Dermatophilaceae > DSM-29435. The sequence goes on along the minus strand of JAKDLG010000201.1, from coordinate 5,403 downwards.
AACAGCGGCGACGAGGTCGCGGTCAGCGTGTCCCGCGAGACAGCGGAGTGGCTGGCTCGCATCATCGACGCCAAGGTGCGGGGCCAGGAGGTGCTGCTGACCCGCGGTGACGTCGAGGTGACTCCAAGCGAGGCAGCCGGGCTTCTGGGCATGTCCCGACCGCAGGTTCGTAAGCTCATGGACGAGGGGAAGCTCGCCTTCCGCAAGGTCGGCTCACACCACCGGATCGCGGTCGGATCAGTCAGAGCGTTCATCGATGCCGAGCGGACCCAGATGGAGGGCGGCATGGCGGACCTCGCGCGGCTGCAGAACGATTTGGGCCTGCTGGAGTGACTGCGGAGCGAGACGAAGCCCGCGTTCCTTTCCGTGTCGTCCTCGGCGACGCCAACATTCTCTACTCGCGTGTTCTACGTGACTACCTGCTGTACGCCATGACTCGCCGCGTCGTCCGGGTGCACTGGAGCGCGGCGATCCTCGACGAAGTCGTGGAACACCTGAGCCAGAACATCGACGGCTTCACGGTGGAGTCCGGCAGGCGACTGGTAACAGCGATGAACGGGGCCTTCCCCAACGCAGAAGTGGCACCGACCGCCGACGACCTGAGAACGGTGGCAGAACTGGCCCTCCCGGACGAGGACGACCGCCATGTGCTCGCCGCAGCGGTCGCCGCCGAGGCTGACGTGCTGTGCACCGACAACATCAAGCACTTCCCACCTGACGCGATGGCGACCATCGGTATCGAGGCACTGACCGCTGACGAGCTGCTCACCATCCTGGTCGAGGACTTCGGGGACGACCTGCTCGCGGCGCACCGGCTCACCGTCTCGCGCCTCCCCGGAGCCACCAACGAGTCCACCATCGCCGCGCTCCGTCGCGCCAACGTCAGCCACGCCGCAGACCTCATTGCGGCTCTGCTCAGCCGCTCCTGACTGCGAGGGTCACCAGGCCGGACAGGCGCAGGGCAGCGGAGCGGCATCCGGGATGCCGGTGGGGTCAGCGGTGACCCGCCCGCAGCACCAGCTCGAGCTCGAACCGGGTCTCGGGGTCATCGAGGGCCTCCCCGAAGAGCTCGCGCAGCTGCCCGACGCGGTAGCCGACCGTCTGCGGATGCACGAACAGCTCCTCGGCGATGGGGGCTCGAGCGCCCTGATGACGCAGCCACGACAGCAGCGTCTCGGCCAGCCGCTCTCGCGCCGCCGGCCGCAACGTGTCGAACGGGGCGAGCAGCGTGCGGGCGAGGTCGGCGGTGGCCAGCGGCTCGGCCCGCACGACGAGCTCGGCCAGGTGCTCGTCGACCCAGACGGGCGGGGCGCCCGGCCCCGACTCGCCGGTGCTCGACAACCCGCGACCGGCCGCCGAGGCTGCCAGCTGCAGCGACTCCGACGCCTCCTGCCACGGCCGGGTCGCGCCGATGATCGCCCGGCGACCGGCGAGCGCACGCTCGATCGTCGCCCGCTGAGCGGCCCGCCCGGCGAAGGGCAGCACCACCACCACGTCGGTGCCGCGCTCGGTCACCAGGGCGTCCGCTCCGAGCGCGGCCCGCAGGCCCTCGACGTGCGGGAACGGCACCACGGCCACGACGATCAGGTCGGGCAGCGTCCAGCCGATGGCGGCGGCGGCCCGGCTGACCGCGCCGTCGCTCGAGTCGCCGCGCAGGATCATCTCGACGAGCTCGCTGCGCAACCGCTGCTGCTCGCCGGCCCGCGCCGACTGCTCGTGGGCGTAGCCCTGGGCGCTCGCCGCCGACAGCTCGTCGATGTAGGCGAAGAGCGACTCCCCGAGGGCGAGCAGCACGTCGGGCGCCATCTGCGACACGTCGACCGTGCGCGAGATGGCGCGGAAGGTGACCCGGGCCCCGTAGCGGTAGGCCGCGAGCAGCGACTCCAGGCTGCGGCCCGATCGCACCTCGCCCCGGCCGAGCCCCTCGTAGACCCACTTGCCGTCGTCGGACAGGGCCGGCAGCCGCGTCCCCGGCAGGTCGAGAAAGCGGTTGAGGGCAACCTGCACGCCCTGGCGCACCCCCTGCCCGAAACGGCCCTCCATGGGCATCGCGTAGACGGGCACATCCCGGGGTATACCCTCAATTATCGCCTCCACGATCTCGCCCACGACGGGGCGGATGCTTTGGCTGACTTCGGCGGGCAGATACAACCACGGAGGGTCCGACGTGGTCTGCGCCACAATCTCCACCCCCTTCTTATCGCCTCGCAACAGTTTATGACTTCAAACAGTACCCGGGGCCGCAAGACGTCAGGGGCCTCCAGGGTGGATGATTAGGTATGCCTCAGATCCGTGCCCTGCGACGCGTCGCTTCACTGCTGACGACGCCGCTGGCCCCGGAAGACTTCATCCGCCTGGTCAACCCCCTCGCCTCGACCCGCCAGCTGCGCGGAATCGTCACAAAGGTGACCCGCGAGACGGCCGACTCGACGACCATCGCCTTCCGCCCCGGCAAGGGCTGGAACGCCCACGCCGCCGGTCAGTGGGCCCGCATCGGTGTCGAGATCAACGGCGTGCGGCAGTGGCGCAGCTACTCCCTCTCGGCCGCCGCGGGTCACGACCCGGCCATCACGGTCACCGCCATCGGCTTCGTCTCGACCGCGCTGGCCCGCGACACCAAGGTCGGCGACGTGCTCTTCCTCGACACGCCGCAGGGTGACTTCGTGCTGCCCGTGCACCCGCGCCCCCTGCTCATGCTCACCGCCGGCAGCGGGCTGACCCCCGTCATGTCGATGATCCGCACGCTCGTGCCGCGCCGCCAGGACGCCGACGTCGTGCTCATCCACTCGGCCCGCAGCCCTGAAGAGGCGCTCTTCCACGACGAGCTGCTCGAGCTGGCCGACCAGTTTCCCGGCCTCACCGTGCGGCACTGGTACACCCGCGCCGGCGGTGCGAAGGCGGGCACCGACGCCTTCAACCGCGAGCCCCGCCGCCTCAACCTCACCGACACCACCGACCTCGAGAGCATGTGCCCCGACTGGCGTGACCGCGCGGCCTACGCCTGCGGCCCCGCCGAGTTTCTCGACGCGGCCTCCGAGCTGTGGGAGCGCGACGGCGACGACGCCGGCCACGCAAACCTGACCATCGAACGTTTCGCTGCCGTGCTGCTCCCCGGAACCGGGGGCGAGGGTGGGATCGTTACGTTTGAGAAGTCCGACAAGGAGGTGGAGGTCGATGGTGACGTCCCCCTGCTCGACGCCGGTGAAGACTGCGGCGTCGTCATGCCGAGCGGATGCCGTATGGGTATCTGTCGAAGCTGCCTGATCCCGCTCGTGGCCGGCAAGGTGCGCGACCTGCGCACCGGCGAGGTTCACGGCGAAGAGGGCGAACTCATCCAGACCTGTGTCAACGCCGCCGCCGGACCCGTCCACCTGGACATCTAGGAAGGAACCCCCATATGCCCACCTTGGTTCACAAGTCAGCCCCGAGCCCGACTCCGGTCCCTTCGCCCGCTGGGACGAGTGCGACCCAGCCGGGCCAACCGACCCCGCAGAACGAGCCGGGCGGCATCCGCCCCCGTAAGCCGATCCTGGCCGCCACCGGTGCGCCCGCCCTACGCCCGGCCGCCGCGCGTCACCTCTCTGACGAGCAGGTCGCCCAGCTCGGCGTCGAGCTCGACACCCTGCGTGACGCCATCATCGCCACCCGTGGGGCGAAGGATGCCGCGTACATCCGTCGCGTCATCCGAGCCCAGCGCACCCTCGAGATCGCCGGCCGCGCCACGTTGATGCTGTCGAAGAAGAAGACCGCCCTGGTGGCGGGCACCGCCATGCTCTCGGTCGCGAAGATCCTCGAGAACATGGAGATCGGGCACAACGTGCTGCACGGCCAGTGGGACTGGATGCGCGACCCCGACATCCACTCCACCACCTGGGAGTGGGACTTCGTTACCCCGGCGGCGGCCTGGAAGCACACCCACAACGACCTGCACCACACCTGGACCAACGTGCTCGGCAAGGACAAGGACGTCGGCTACACGACGCTGCGCATGGCCGAGGACCAGCCCTGGAAGCCGCACAACATCCTCAACCCCGTCATCAACGCGGTGCTCGCTCCCTTCTTCGAGTGGGGCATCGCCATCTACGACCTCGAGCTTGAGGCCGTCAAGGACGGCGAGAAGAGCAAGGCCGACCTCAAGCGCGATCTCAAGTCGGTGGGCCGCAAGGTGGTGCGCCAGGCCACCAAGGACTACATCGCCACCCCCGCTGCGGCCTCCGTGTTCGGCTCGGGCAAGCAGGCGCTCATCGGCACCTTCACCGCCAACGCGATCCGCAACGTGTGGGCCCACTCGGTCATCTTCTGCGGCCACTTCCCCGACGGCGCCGACGTCTTCACCGAGGCCGAGATCGAGGGCGAGACCCGCGGCGACTGGTACATCCGGCAGATGCTCGGCTCGGCCAACATCTCCGGCAGCAAGACGATGCACCTGATGACCGGCAACCTCAGCCACCAGATCGAGCACCACTGCTTCCCCGACCTGCCGAGCAACCGCTACGCCGAGGTTGCCGTGCACATGCGCGACATCTGCGACCGGTACGGCCTGCCGTACACGACCGGCCCGATCCACCGCCAGGTCGGTCAGGCGTGGGCCAAGGTGTTCCGGCTCGCGCTGCCGCCGAAGAAGTCGCGCACCTCGCCGACCACGCCCGAGTCCGCTCCGACCACCGGTCGCTCGCCCCTGCCGATGGTGGCGAGTGGCCTCTGACGCGGCCGCGCGCGCACGACCGACCGCGGCCTTCTTCGACCTCGACCGAACCCTGATCCGGGGGTCGGCCAACTACCCCCTGGCCATCGCCGCGTTCCGCAGCGGTCATGTGCCGTGGCGTGACCTCGTCAAGGACACGTTCACGGCGCTGACCTTCCACCGCAAGGGTTCGACGGATGCCGGGAGCCACGCCCTGCGCGAACGCATCCTCGGCGCGGTGGCGGGCATCCCGCAGGCCGAGATCATCCACCTGGCTGACGCCATCGTGCCCAAGGTCGTCAGCCGAGTCATCCCCGAGTCGGCGGTGCTGCTGCGCGAGGCAAAGGATGCCGGTCACCACCGCATCGTCGTGTCGGCCTCCCCCATCGAGCTCGTCGGTCGCATCAGCGACGCTCTCGGGCTCGAGGGGGCGGTCGCGACCCGCAGCGAGCTCGACGACGGCTGCTACACCGGCCGGCTGGCGGGCGAGTTCTGCTACGGCCATGGCAAGGTCATCGAGATCGAGAAGCTCGCGGCCGAGCGCGGTTACGACTTGACCCGCAGCTGGGCCTACAGCGACTCGATCAGCGACCTGCCGATGATGGAACGGGTCGGCAACGCGGTGGCGGTGAATCCCGACAAGGAGCTGCGCCGCCTCGCTGGTGAGCGCGGCTGGCGAATCGTCGAGATCCGCAGCCGCCAGCGTTGACCCCACCCCC
>JAKDLG010000200.1 GCA_030452985.1 Humibacillus sp. | reverse complement strand
AGGCGGCACCCCGACCACCCAAGAAAATCAGCGCTTCCCTAGACTCGCGCTCAGGACGAGGAGGACCAGAATCGCCATGGCGGGGTTGATCAAGAGCGAGGACATCGCGACCGTGAAAGAGCGGTCGTCGATCGAGGACGTCGTGAGCGAGCACGTCACCCTCCGCCGCTCGGGTGCCCGCCTCGTCGGCCTGTGCCCCTTCCACGACGAGAAGAGCCCCTCGTTCGGCATCAACCCCGGTGCCGGCTTCTTCCACTGCTTCGGGTGCGGTGAGGGCGGCGACGTCATCTCGTTCGTGCAGAAGACCGAGCACCTCACGTTCTCCGAAGCGGTCGAGCGGCTGGCGCAGAAGCTCGGCATGGAGCTGCGTTACGAAGACGGTGGGTCGCGCCCCCGTGAGGAGGGGCTCGGGCGTCGCACCCGGCTCGTCGAGGCCCACCGGGTGGCCCAGGAGTTCTACGCCGACGCCTTGCTCAACCTGCCCGTTGCGCGGGCGGGTCGTGACTTCATGCGGGCTCGTGGCTTCGACGGCGCCGTCGCCAAGCGCTTCGGGGTGGGCTTCGCCCCGCGCGGCGGTGAGGACCTCGTGCGGGCCCTGCGGGCGAAGTCGTTCAGCGACGACGAGATCGTGGCCGGCGGCCTGGCCGGCCGTGGTTCGCGCGGTCTCTACGACCGGTTCCGGGGGCGGCTCGTGTGGCCGATCCGCGACATCACCGGTGACACGGTGGGCTTCGGCGCCCGTCGCCTCTTCGACGACGACCGCATCGAGGCGAAGTACCTCAACACCGCTGAGACCCCGATCTACAAGAAGAGCAGCGTGCTCTACGGCCTCGACCTGGCCAAGAAGCGCATCGCCGCCGACCGCCAGGCCGTCATCGTCGAGGGCTACACCGACGTCATGGCCTGCCACCTCGCTGGGGTCGAGACCGCGGTCGCCACCTGCGGCACCGCGTTCGGCGCCGAGCACATCAAGGTGCTGCGCCGGATGATGCGCGACGAGGCCGACCGAGCCCCCGCCAAGGTGATCTTCACCTTCGACGGCGACGCTGCCGGCCAGAAAGCCGCCATGCGCGCCTTCGCCGACGACCAGAAATGGAGCTCGCAGTCGTTCGTGGCGGTCGAGAAGTCGGGCAAGGACCCCTGCGAGCTGCGCCAGGCCGGGGGAGACCCCGCCGTGCAGGCCCTCATCGAGGATGCCGTGCCGATGTTCGAGTTCGCGGTGCGCACGACGATCAAGCGTTTCGACCTCGCGACCGCCGAGGGCCGCATCCAGGCCGTACGGGCGGTGGCCCCGATCGTGGCTTCCATCCGTGACCAGTCCCTCCAGCCGGAGTACACCCGCGAGGTGTCGGGTCTGCTCGGTCTGGAGGTGGAGCAGGTGGCGCGTGAGGTGTCTCGCGCCGGGCGCCTCAAGGTCGACGACGAACGCAAATCCGACCGCCAGCTCGACAGAACAGCCGAGGAAGGGCTCGAGCCGGGGGAGGGGGAGCTGCGCGACGCGATGCCGGCGCCTGACCGCCGTGACCCGGTCGTGCAGGCTGAACGCCAGCTGCTCCAGGTGCTGCTCCAGTTTCCCACGGTGATCACCGCGCCGTCGTTCGAGTCGTTGACACCGGAGTCGTTCTCGGCGCCCGCGCACCGGGCCGTGTTCGACGGCATCCGCATCGCGCACCACCAGGCTGACCGCGGCAACGTACGGGCCTGGACCTCGTCGGTGATCGAAGCGGCGCCGAGCGCCGTCGCGCGCCTGGTCGGTGAGCTCGCCGTCTCGACCCTGCCGACCCGGATGGACCCCCTCACCGGCCTGCCCACGTCGCGCTACGTCGGTGAGCTCTTCGATCGGGTACGCACCATCGCCCTGACCCGTCGCATCGCCGACGCTATGAGCGAGATGCGCCGGCTCGACCACGCCGAGACCCCGGCTCCCGAGCGCGCCCGAGAGCTGTCGACGAGCCTGCAGGAGCTGCAGCGTGAGCTGGCCACGATCAAGGCGGCGATGAGCTGATGGCACTGTTCGAAAAACGACGCCGGCCCGAGCTGCCCCAGTCGGTGCGCGACGCCGTGCCGCTCGGTTCCGGTGAACGGGTGCTGGCGTGGGCGACCGACGAGAGCACCGGCGGCCACGCGGTGGCCACGACCTACCATCTGGGCTTCGTCGGGGCCGACGGTGCGTTGGTGTGGCGGCGGCCTTGGCACGAGGCCGAGTCGGGTACCTGGCAGAGCGACTCGGGGCTGCTCACCGTGGTCTGGGTCGACCATCGCCGGCCGACCCAGTGGCTGGTCAGGGAGCCGTCGTTGCTGCAGCAGACCCTGCGCGAGCGACTTCAGGCAAGTGTCGTGCTGGCCGACGAGTTCCGCACCGAGAACCGGCGCACCGTGCGGGTCGTGCTGCGTCAGAACCTCGCCACGGGGGGCTTTCTCGAGCAGATCGTGCCGGGCAAGGGCGCCGACCTGCGCGACCCGGCGGTGGCCGCCGAAGCCAACGCCCGACTGGCCCGGTTGCGCTCTGAAGTAGGCCTCTGAGGTTCCTGGCCCCGACCGGTCGCGGCCGGCCAGCGGTCCTCGCTCTGGGGCGGCGTGGTCGTCGAGGGTGAGATCAGTTACGCCTGGGTGCACCTGGGTTGAACTGAGGATTTCTAGCACCAAAAAGTATTGACAAAAGGGTGGTGAGAGAGGAATCTAAAAGTAGTTCAACTCATCAATAGAAGGAGAGGATCCATCATGACCACGACCACCGCCCCACCGTCCGGCCTGCACCGGCTCGGCGGCATCTGGAGCCGAAGCCTGAGTGAACCGGCCTACGGCGCTTACGTGCTGCTGCACATCGGCTACGTCGTGCTGCCGTTGCTGATGGGGATCGACAAGTTCGCCAAGGTGCTCAACCCCGACTGGCCGGGCTACCTGGCCCCGTGGGTCGTTCACCTGTTGCCGTTCTCAGCTCAGACCGCGATGTACCTCATCGGGGTGGTCGAGATCGTGGCCGGGGTGCTGGTGGCGCTCAAGCCCCGCTACGCCGCCTACGTCGTCGCCGCCTGGTTGGCGGGGATCGTCATCAACCTGCTGACCTACTCGGGCTTCTACGACGTTGCACTGCGTGACTTCGGGCTGCTGATCGGGGCACTGGCCCTGGCTCGGCTGGCCGCGACCTACGACCACGCCTGGACCGGCCACCACTCGCTCGACCGGGCCCGTCGGCAACACAACTGACTTGGGCCAACTGGGAAACCTCGGCCGGCTTGGCCGGCTTGGACATTGGGGCGGTCGCGGGGATGCGCCCGCCCCTGGCAGAAAGAAGATCTGATGAATCCCACCCAGCAGCTTCACGATGGCGGGCAGAGCCTCTGGCTCGACTCGATCAACCGGGCCATGCTCCGGAACGGCACCCTGGCCGGGTACATCGACGAGTTCGCCCTGACCGGGCTCACGTCCAACCCCACCATTCTCGGCCGGGCCATGGCCACCGGCTCCGACTACGACGACTCGTTGCGAGCCCACCTGGCGGCGGAGACCCGAGAGCCGGAGCAGCTGGTGCTCTCGGTCGCTCTGGAGGACATCGTCGCGGCGGCCGACCTGTTCCGGCCGGCGTGGGAGCGCTCCGGCGGCGTCGACGGGTACGTCTCGATCGAGGTGCCCCCGGGCCTGGCCTACGACGCCGACGCCAGCATCGAGGTGGCCCGTACCCTGCACCGGCAGGCGGGCCGGCCGAACGTGCTGGTGAAGATCCCCGGCACACCGGCCGGCCTGGTGGCGATGGAACAGCTGGTGACCGAGGGCATCGGGATCAACGTGACCCTGCTGTTCTCCGACACCCACTACCTGCAGACCGCGGACGCCTATCTCCGGGCGCTGGAGCGACGGGCCCGGGTCGGTGCGCGGCTCGACGTGCCCTCCGTGGCATCGCTGTTCGTCAGCCGCTGGGACGTTGCCGCCGACCCGCTGCTGCCGCCCGAGCTGCGTGGGCGCCTCGGGCTGGCCGTCGCCGAGAAGGTCTTCGCGTCCTACCGTTCGCTACTGACCGATGAGCGGTGGACCGAGCTGGCCGCGGCCGGCGCCCGCCCGCAGCGGGTGCTGTGGGCCTCGACCGCCACCAAGGACCCGGCCCTGCCCGACACCTACTACCTCGACCACCTCGCCGCGCGCGACACCATCAACACCATGCCCGAGCAGACCCTGCTCGCGTACGCCGACCACGGTGGGCCGCTCGAGCTGATGCACCCTGACTACGCGGCGGCCGAACGATGCCTTGCGACGATCGCCACGCACGACATCGACATCGACGCGTTGGGGCAGTCGCTGCAGCGCCGCGGCGCCCGCGCCTTCGAAGCCGACTGGGCGAGCCTGCTGACTGCCATCGCGGCCAAGACCGCCGCCCTCGACCCGAGATGAGCGGGAGGCAGGGGAGTTCCCTGGTTCCCCAGCGCATCGATGGTTACGCCCCGATCGAGGCGTATGCGGCCATCGGCGACGGCCGCACCGTGGCCCTGGTCTCGGCCGACGGGGCGATCGACTGGTGGTGCCTCCCCGACATCGACGGGGCGGCAGCCTGCTGGGCGTTGCTCGACGCCGAGGGGGGCGGACGGATGACCCTGCAGCCCACGACGGAATACACCGTCTCGCGCCGTTACGTCGCGAACACGAACGTGCTCGAGACGACGTACACCACGGCTACCGGACAGGTCCGGGTCACCGACGCCCTGCTGCTCGGCGAGCCCGGCCTGGCGCCGCTCCGCGAGCTCTACCGGCGGGTTGACGGCGTGTCGGGCCGGGTGACGATGCGCTGGCAGTTCGCCCCGCGTTTCGACTTCGGTCGCACGCCGACCCGGTTCGTCTGGCGCGCAGGGGTCCCGGTGGCTCAAGGTCGCGGGCAGGCGCTGGCCGTGTGCACCTGGGCCGCAGGCGATGCCGAGCTTGGATCGAACGAGGCGTGGGCACAGTTCACTCTCGATGCGGGCGGGTCAGCCGGCATCCTGTTGGCGTATGCGGGTGGCGAGCCGCTGGTGCTGCCCCCCCGAGGCGAGGTCGACGCGCGGCTTCGCGAGACCTGCCGCACGTGGCGGGAGTGGGCCAAGAGCCGCTCCTACGACGGTCGGTGGCGTGAGGCGGTGGTGCGCAGTGCCCTGGCGCTGAAGCTGCTGGTGCACGCCCCGTCGGGTGCTCTGGCCGCGGCGGCCACGACCGCCCTGCCCGAGATGATTGGCGGCGAACGCAACTGGGACTACCGCTACTGCTGGGTGCGCGACTCCGCGTTCATCCTCGACACGCTGACCTCGCTCGGCTGCGCTCCGGAGGCTGAGGCGTTCTTCTGGTGGCTCATGCACGCCTCCGCGCTGACCCACCCGCGACTACAGGTGCTCTACCGCCTCGATGGTGGGGCCGAAGCGCCGGAGTCCGAGCTCGCTCTGGACGGCTACCGCGGGTCTCGACCGGTGCGCGTGGGCAACGCTGCCCAGGGGCAGCTGCAGCTCGATGTCTACGGCGACCTCCTGGAGGCGGCCTGGCGCTACGCGCACACCTGCGGCACCATCGACCCCGAGATCGCCCGGCGGCTGGCCCAGACGGCCGACCTCGTGGCCGACGTCTGGCGTCAACCGGACTCCGGCATCTGGGAGGTGCGCAGCGAGCCGCAGCACTTCACCCAGTCGAAGATGATGTGCGTCATCGCGCTCGAGCGGGCCGCCGCGCTGGCCGATCTCGGCATCCTGCCGAGCCGACACGCCTCCCACTGGCGGGCTGAGGCCAAGGCCGTGCGCGACTTCGTCGAGCGCAACTGCTGGTCGCCGGATGCCGGAGCCTACGTTCGTGCCGCCGGCAGCACCGACCTCGACGCCTCGGTCTTGTTGGCGGTGCTGTTCGGCTACGCACCCCCTGCCGACGAGCGACTGCGGTCCACGGTCGATGCCATCGGCGAGCGGCTGGTACACGGGCCCTTCGTGGCGCGCTACACCGGCGATGACGGGCTGGCGGGAAGCGAAGGGGCGTTCCTCGCCTGTTCGTTCTGGCTCGTGGAGGCGCTGGCCCGGACCGGCCGACGCCCGCGAGCCACCGCTCTGTTCGAAGAGCTGCTCACCCATGCGAACGATGTCGGTCTCTACTCCGAGGAGGTCGACCCGGGCTCTGGCGCGTTCCTGGGCAACTTTCCTCAGGGTCTGACCCACCTGGCGTTGATCAGCGCCGCGACGGCTCTGGCCGGCGAAGGGAGCCGGCCATGATGGTGTGGGGGGCGGTCGCCGGGGGCTTCGCCGGCACGTTGGTGCTCACGACGGTGCTGCGGGCGGCCAGCGAGCTGTCGCTGACCCGCATCGACCTGCCCTTCCTGTTGGGTACCGCCCTGACCAACGATCGCAAGCGGGCCAAGGCTCTGGGCTACGTGCTGCACTTCGCGGTCGGCCAGCTGTTCGCCTTCGGCTACCTCGCCCTGTTCGTCGTGATCGGTCACTCCGGCTGGCTGCTGGGGGCGGTGTTCGGGCTCGCCCACGGCCTGTTCTCGATCACGGCCCTGGTCAACGTGCTGTTGCCGGTGGTGCACCCGCGGATGGGCTCGACCTACACCGCCGCCGGGTCCGCCCCGCTGCTGGAGCCACCGGGGTTCCTGGTGCGCAACTACGGCGCGCGCACACCGGAGATCACCATCGCCGCCCACATCGCCTATGGCGCGCTGGTCGGAGCCCTGATCTCGCTGGCCTCCTGACCTTCCGTCGCGTCCCTCCCCGGCTCGGGCGGGGCGGCGCTGCCGATTTAGCGACGACCCCGCCCCTTTGCTATGTTTGCCCCGCAGCATTCCCCTGTAGCTCAATTGGCAGAGCAGCCGGCTGTTAACCGGCAGGTTATTGGTTCGAGTCCAATCGGGGGAGCGAGCACGAGGAAGGCCCCGACGCGGTTGCGTCGGGGCCTTACTCCTTGTCGGGCCGAGCTCGGCACGACAAGGAGTGGCTTAGTTCTCCAGACCCCTGACCCCGACGGCCGTGGCATCGACCACGCCGGTGAGGTTGGCGCTCCGCGGCCCTTGACCGCGCTGCTTGAGCCAGTGTTCGACGGCCGCGGCGACCTTCGTCAACGCGTAGTTCATGACGATGAAGATGAGTCCCGCGACGAGATACGCGGGCACGGTGTTGGCGTACGCCGAGCCTAGCGTCCGGGCGGCGTTCAGCAGCTCGGGATAGGTGATGACCACACCGAGGGCGGTGTCCTTGAGCACGACGACGAGCTGCCCCACCAGGGCCGGGAGCATGGCGGTCAAGGCCTGTGGCAGCTGGATCGACCGCAAGGTCTGGGCTGGCGACAGCCCGATCGACAGGCCCGCCTCGCCCTGGCCCTTCGGCAGGCTGTAGACGCCCGACCGCACGAGCTCGGCGATGACCGAACCGTTGTAGAGGGTCAGCCCCAGCACCACCGCGGCCAGTGGCGCCGTGTTGGCCGAGACCAGGTCGCTCGTGGCGAAGTAGCCGAAGTAGGCGAAGACCATCATCAGCAGCACCGGCACCGACCGGAAGAACTCGACGACGACGCCACAGAAACCACGGATCCACCGGTTGGCCGAGAGCCGGCCCATCCCGAAGATGAGGCCGAAGATGCCGGCGAACACGACCGCGAGAGCAGCGGCCTTGATGGTGCCCCACAGGCCGGGAAGCAGGTACTGGGTCCAGACCTCCGGGTCGGTGACGAAGGGTGACCACAACGAGGGGTCGAGCTGGTTGGCCTCGTTCATCTTGCGTAGCACCAGATAGGCGACGCCGGCAGCGAGCACGATGCCGACGACCGTGAGGATGGCGTGTCGTCGCCGAGCCTTGGGGCCGGGGGAGTCGAACAGAACGATCTCGGAGCTCATCGCTTCACCGCCAGGCGCCTAGAGAGGTTGGTGAACAGGATGCCGAGGGGCAGGGTAAGGATGACGAAGCCGAGCGCGAAGATGAAGAAGACGGGCAGGCTCGCCCCCTCGTTCTCGGTGATCTTGGCGAGCAGACCGGCCGGCTCCAACGTTCCGAGGATGACCGCCGCGACGGTCGTGTTCTTGATGAGGGCGATGACCACCGAGCCCAACGGAGCGATCGCGCCCCGGAAGGCCTGCGGTAGCAGCACCTCAGTGAGCGACTGGTTGAAGGTGAGGCCGATCGAGCGGGCCGCTTCGGCCTGACCCGTTGGAATGGTGTTGACCCCGCTTCGCAGGGCCTCGCAGACGAAGGCCGCGTGGTAGATCGACAGCATGATGGCCGCCCACCAGTAGGCGTTGCGGCTGAAGTCGTCGCTGAGCTCGACGCCGAGGATGAAGGAGATGCCCAGGATGCTCAAGACCATCAGCAGCGTGAGCGGCGTGTTGCGGAAGACGTTGACGTAGCTCGTGCCGATCAGGCGCAGCACGCGTACGGGCGACACCCGCAGGACGGCGACGATCGTGCCGAGCACCAGCGCGCCCAAGGTGGCCAGCACAGAGAGCTGGATCGTCACCCAGAAGGCGCCGATGACGTCGTACTTACTCAGGATGTCGCCCATGCATCACCTCTCGTGGTGAGCCGTGGGGGGGGGGGGGGGGGGGGGGGGTGGGGTGGCCCCCCCCCCCCCCCCGGGGGGGGGGCGCGGGGGGGGCGCCCCCAGGGGGGCGAGACCCCCCGAGCCCCCCCCGCCGGCCGCGGGGGGGGGGGGGGGGGGGGGGGGGGGCGGGCGGCGGGCGGGGGCGG
>JAKDLG010000350.1 GCA_030452985.1 Humibacillus sp. | reverse complement strand
ACCTCCCCAGTCGAGTGGCCACTTTCGTACGCCCCGACGAGCCACCCCCGAGGAGAACGGTGACACCCACTCTTGCGTGAGCGCACTTCCGGGTCGAAAGTGGGCGAATGACTCAGCGACGAGATCGAGGCCGCCCCCCGTGAGCGGTGTTGGCCTTCGCCGAGCTTCGGCCGGCCTGGCCCCGACCGGAACCCTGCGGGCCACGATCAACCTCGGCAACCCGGTGCTGGCGCAGGGAACCGTCGACGAACCGTCGGGCCTGACGGTCGACCTGGCGCGGGAGGTAGCCGCACGACTGGAGGTACCGCTGACTTTCGCGTGCTTCGACGCCGCCCGCGCGTCGTTCGAGGCGCTGAGGAGCGGACGAGCCGACATCGGCTTCCTCGCGGTCGAGCCGGCCCGCGCCCTGGAGGTCGACTTCACCGCGCCCTACGTCGTCATCGAGGGCGTCTTCGCCGTTGCGGACATCTCGCCCCTGTCGACCACGGACGATGTCGACCGCGACGGAGTGCGCATCGGCGTCAAGGAGGGGTCGGCCTACGACCTGTTCCTGACCCGCTGCCTTGAGCACGCGACTGTGGTGCGCGGGAAGGAGGGGGTCGACGCGTTCGTCAACGGTGGTCTCGAGGTCGTGGCCGGCATCCGAGCGCCGATGACGGCCTACGTCTCCGACGAGCCGGGTCTGCGGCTGCTCGAGCCGGCCTTCATGCAGATTCAGCAGGCGGTGTGCGTTCCCCGACAACGGCCCCCGGAAGCGCTGGCCTACCTGTGCGAGGTGGTGGAAGAGCTCAAGGCCAGCGGCTTCGTCGCCGAGGCACTGCGGCGGTCGAACCGCAGCGACGCGACAGTCGCCCCACCCGGCTGAGCCGCGGTGTGCACAACGTCGGCCCCGACGGCCCGGGCGTCGAGCCCTTTCCGGTCTTTGCGGGCCGATGCCGAGAGCGGATGGCGCGGGAGGGGTGGCCTTTCCTCCGAATCACGCGCATGCTTGGGAATGAGGTCCTGACGAATCCGGGAGGAACGATGTTCAGACGCGCAGCGAGTTTCGTGCCAGACGGGGTGCCGATCCTGTCGAGGGGGCGTCACCGCAACGCTCGCAAGGGCGCCTGCTTCATGGAGATGGCCTCTTTCCTCGCGGGAGAACCGTGGAGCGACCATCCGGCCTGCACGCATCCGCTGCTGGCCACGGTGGCCCGGTGTGTCAACGACCTGGCCGACGACGCGACCCGTCAGCAGCTCACGCCGATGATCAACGAGGTGATCGGTCTGCACC
The DNA here is from genome assembly GCA_030452985.1 of Humibacillus sp. GTDB lineage: Bacteria > Actinomycetota > Actinomycetes > Actinomycetales > Dermatophilaceae > DSM-29435. Next base: position 403 of record JAKDLG010000350.1, on the reverse strand, counting down.
CCACCGACCCCCGGGTCGACGCCGAGATCGTGCTGTGCGCGACGCGGGCTGCCCTTCCGGTGGCCCCCGAGGAACGTCAGAACCTGATGGCTATCGCCATCCTCGCGGCCGAGGTCTCACGCAACCCGGAGGTCGCCCACGGGGCCCCTCTCAGCGAAGCGTCCCGGACAGCACTCAACGAGGCGCCGCTCGCTGAGCGGTGGGCGCGGTCGTTCATGTCGTCGGCGGGCACGATGGGTCAGCCGCTCAAGGAGCGCTCCGCCCCGAAGATCTCTGCGCTGGCCGTCGAGAGCATCGCGATCTCGTGCACCGACGACGCCGAGGCCCGACTGGTCGCGGTGCTGCGCAGCTGCATCGAGGTGACCCGGTCGTTCATGCCCACTGCCCCACCGGAGCCGGCCAC
>JAKDLG010000042.1 GCA_030452985.1 Humibacillus sp. | reverse complement strand
CGAACGACTCGTTCGAGGTCGAACGCGCTGGTGTACCGCGTCGTTCGCTCACCAACCCGTCGTTCGAGTGACTGAGACAATGGCGACGGAAGGATTCGAACCGAGCGAGAGCGGAGCCAGATGCCCGAAGGTGACACGGTGTGGCGCACCGCTACGCGTCTGCACCAGGCGCTGGGCGGAAAGCTGATCATCGAGAGCGACCTGCGCTGGCCCGACATCTCGACTGCAGACCTTACCGGCCGACGTACTCTCGAGGTGGTCAGCCGAGGCAAGCACATCCTGCACCGAGTCGAGGGCGGCCTCACCGTGCACTCGCACCTTCGGATGGAGGGGCAGTGGCGGGTGGAGGCGACGTCGGGGCTGGCGAAGCGGTGGCGCGCCAACCCGGGGCTCCGTGCCCTTGTCGCGGCCTCCGACTGGACGGCGCTCGGGCTACGCCTCGGAATGCTCGACCTCGTGCCCACCACGCGCGAAGCCGATCTCGTCGGCCACCTCGGGCCCGACGTGCTCGGCGCCGACTGGGATGCCGCCCGGGCCGTGAACAACCTCGCGCGGGCGGTCGTGCCGGTCGGGCAGGCGCTGCTCGACCAGCGCAACCTCGCCGGCGTCGGCACGATGTGGTGCGCCGAGACGCTGTTCCTCGAGAAGCTCAACCCGTGGGTCACGGCATCCGAGCTGAGCCCGGAACGGCTCGAGCGGGTGGTCGCACGGGCGCACCGGCTCCTCGACAACGGCAAGAACCATGCGGTGCAGTCGAGCACCGGCTCCTACCGCCTCGGCGAGGCCCACTACGCGCACGCTCGCAGCGGACGACCCTGTCGCCGCTGCGGAGCAACCGTGCGGGTCGCCCCTATCGGGCGGCCACCCCAGGAACGCACGATATTCTACTGCCCCGGCTGCCAGGGCGGGCTCGGCCCGGCCGACGATGGACGTGTCCAGCGGCCACTGGGCTCGGAGGGCAGCACCAAGCGCTCACCCCGGGCCCGCTGAGTCCGCCACATGTGTTCAGCGTGAACTTCTTCGCGAAACCCGGTCAGCGATGCTTCGAGGGGCCTAGTCTTCATGAACCGATGGCCTCGCAGCGAAGGAGCACGACATGGGATCGCGCCTCAACCCCTACCTCAGCTTCCGTGACAACGCGCGAGAGGCGATGGAGTTCTACCAGGGCGTCTTCGGCGGCGACCTCGCGATCAGCACGTTCGGCGAGTTCGGCGCCACCGACGGAGTGCCGGCCGACGGCGTGATGCATGCCCAGCTCGACACGCCGAGCGGCTACACCCTGATGGCCTCCGACACGCCCGAGGCGATGGGTGACGTCACGGCCGGGAACACGATCGCGGTCAGTCTGAGCGGCGACGACGTCGACGAGCTGAGCGGCTACTTCGCGCGGCTCTCTGAGGGTGGCACCGTGACGATGCCACTGGCACAACAGATGTGGGGCGACCACTTCGGCATGGTGACCGACCGGTTCGGCAACGCCTGGATGGTCAACATCGCCGGGCCCGACGACGACGAACCGCCCACGGCCAACGCCTGAGCAACCCCGCAGATCTCTCTCCCCGAACACTGCCTGGCAACACACCGAGAAACGGACAAGACCCCTCGACTGCAGTCAGGGGGCCTTGTCCGTTTCTCGGTGTGTTGCGGATGCCGCTGTCAGCTGAGGGCAGCGACTGCCGCGTCGTAGTCGGGCTCCTGGCCGATGTTCGGGACGAGCTCGGTGTAGGTCACCTTGCCGGCCTCGTCGAGCACCACGACGGCGCGGGCCAGCAGGCCGCGCATGCCGGTGTCGGTGAGGGTCAGACCGTAGTCGTCGCCGAACGAGGAGCGGAAGCCGGAGGCGACGGTGACGTTCTCGATGCCCTCGGCGCCGCAGAAGCGGCCCATCGCGAAGGGCAGGTCGTTCGAGATGCAGAAGACCGTCGCGTTGTCGAGGCCGGCGGCCAGCTCGTTGAACTTGCGCACGCTGGCCGAGCAGACCCCGGTGTCGACGCTCGGGAAGATGTTGAGCACGACGCGAGTGCCACCGGCGGGCAGCGTGACGTCGCCCAGGTCGACACCGGTAAGGGTGAAGTCGGGAGCCTGGTCGCCGATGGCGGGAAGCTCGCCGACGGTGTGGGCGGGGGTGTCTCCGAGTGCAGTGGTAGCCATGCCCTCATTTCTAGCATCCTGATGCGGCGCACGTCGGAGCTGTCCGCGACGGACCGCCTCCGCGCCACGGGATGAGCGCGGGAGCGGGTGGACAGCACCATTGCGTAGGTTTGGCCCATGACCGAGTCACCCATCAGCGCCGCTGACGAAGCCCGCATCGTGGCCGTCGCCATGGACCTTGCCCGTGAAGGCAACACCGCTGAGCTGGCGGCCTTTCTGGAACACTCCTTCCCTGTCGACGCCCGAGACGCCCAGGGCAACACCCTGCTCATGCTCGCTGCCTACCACGGGCACCTCGACACCGTCGTGGTGCTGATCTCACACGGTGCCGACGTCGACCTGCCCAACGAGCGCAACCAGTCGCCGGTGGCCGGCGCCATCTTCAAGGGGGAGGAGCAGATCGTTCGAGCGCTGGTCGCGGCCGGTGCCGACCTCGACGGCGGCAGCCCCAGCGCTCGGGAGACCGCCGCGATGTTCGGTCGCACCGGTCTGCTCGAGCTCGATGGTCCTGACGGTCCAGCCACTGTGGAGGTCTGAGCCAGTGGCCGGCCCACCGCAGACCTCTGGAGCCGGACGCCGCTTCGTCATCAACATCGTCGGTGTCATCGGCCTGGTGTTCGGCGCTCTGGCGGTGCTGCGATACCTCCTCGACAGCGACATCCTCTCGTTCAGCACTGCCCCCTACCGCTGGCTCGGGCTCGAGGGCGGGGCCCGCTTCATTCCCCCGGTCATGGTGCTCGTCGTGTGCATAGCACTCGCCTACTGGTTGGAACGTGGCGCGGCCGACGACTGAGCCAGGGAACACGGGAGGCGGGCGTCTGCCCGTGCCCGCTGCCCTGCCCGCCGCCCTGCCCGCCGCCCTGCCCGCACGCAGGACAGGGTTGCCGTGTTCTGATTGAGGTATGCCGGTCGGGCCGCAGGGCGGATCACACAGCAATCGGCCGGCCCGTCGTGCGATGGCCCGGTCGTTCGTCGTTGTCGGGCTCGCCGCCACCGCCCTCGTCGCGCCGACGATGCTGGCCTCGGCCCCGTCGTCTGCCTCCGTGGCCACCCCTGCCGTCTCTCACGCTGCCGCTTCTCATGCGGCCGTCTCTCACGCCACAAACTCGCCCGTCGCGAGCCGACCCGACGCGGTGACACTGCGCCCGCAGGCAGACCTGCCGACCCCCGTGGCGGCCCGGCTGCCCGTGCGGGCCGAACCCGACGGCACCCGGGTCTCGCTCGACATCTCCTTCTACGGGCAGCCCGACGGAGCCCGGCACCCTCTTGTGTTGCTGGCCCACGGGTTCGGTGGCACCAAGGACTCCGTGGCCGGGCAGGCAGCCGAGCTGCAGCAGCGCGGCTACGTGGTGGCCACGTGGAGCGCTCGAGGCCAAGGGAACTCGGGCGGTCGGATCCATCTCGATGACCCCAACTACGAGGTGAACGACGCCGAGGTGCTCGTCGACCTGGCCGCGAAGCGACCCGATGTCGAGCTCGACGGGCCGGGTGACCCTCGGTTCGGTGTCATGGGCGGCTCGTACGGCGGCGCGCTCGGTCTGATGCTGGCTGGCGTCGACCCCCGGGTGGATGCCGTCGTGTCGGCGATCACGTGGAACGACCTGGCCCAGGCCTTCTTCCCCCAGTCAGCCCTGGCCGCACCCCCGAAGACGGCTGCCGGGCGCGACCCGATCGACGTGGCCGGCCCCTTCAAGCAGGTCTGGGCCAGCACCTTCTTCCTCTCGGCGCGTGGCGCCGGCGGCGGCGCCGGAGCGGGAACGGGTGCATCGATCGCCCCTCCCCCCGGTGCGACTGCTCCCGGCGCCACGACCGCCCCGGCTAGGGCGGCCACCACGACCACGACGGCGGCCACCACGGCAGCCTCGTGCGGCCGGTTCGACAGGGCCCTGTGCCGGCTCTTCCTGAAGGCCTCCGACTCGGGAGTGGCCAGCCCCGAGCTGCTGACCCTGTTGCGCGCCCACAGCCCGAAGCCCAGCCTCTCCCGGGTGAAGGCGCCGACGCTGCTCATCCAGGGCATCGCCGACTCCCTCTTCGGGCTCGACCAGGCCGACGCCACCGCCGCCGCCCTCGATGCCGACGGCACGCCGTACGCCGTGCGCTGGAGCGATGGCGGACACGACGCCCCCAGCACGCACGAGGCAGAGGAGACCGAGGCCTCCTACGCCTGGCTCGACCACTACGTCCGCGACAAGGCGCCACGCGACTCGGCCCTGCCCACGGCGAAGTTCACCTTTCCGATCGCCGCCACTCGCGCGGGGCAGCCCTCCACGCTGCACGCCCTCCCGGCCTACCCGGGCCTGTCGGGCACGACCCTGCAGACCCAGGGCGTCGGATTCACGCAGCGGCAGGGTGGCCTGGTGCATCCACCGGGCGGGCTGCCGGCCTCGATCATCGCGGTGCCCGGCCTCGCCGCGCTCGGCATCAGCCTCTCGACCTACCAGCTGGCGGCGCTGCCGGGGCAGTCCACCGCCTTCGACACCGAACCGCTGACGCAGGCCCGCACCGTGGTCGGGTCGCCGACGATGACGATGACGATCACCTCCGACACCCCCGACGTGACGCTCTTCGGCTCGGTGTGGCGCGTCACCGGTTCGTCGATCACGCTGGCCAACCCGCTCGTGGCGCCGCTTCGGCTGAAGGTGACGCCCGGGCAACCGACGCCGGTGACCCTGTCGCTGCCGGGCGCCACGTACGACCTGCCGTCAGGCAGCCGCCTCCGGGTGCTGCTCACGAGCACCGAGTCGACGTTCTCGAACACGCGAGAGCCCGGCCAGATCGCGGTTCGGGCCGGTGGCACCCTGACGCTGCCCGTCTCGCAAGTCGACGGAGCGGCCGCCGGAACCAGCGGGGCGCCACTGGTCGACACGGAGGTCGTGCTCGCAGCATCCGCGCTCGGCGCCCTGCTCCTGCTCGCGCTCGGCGGGTTTCTCGTGCGACGGCGGCTTCGTCGGCTGCTGCCCTCACGCCCCGATCTGGCCGACATCCCGCTCGTGGTCGAGGGACTGGTCAAGACCTACTCCGACGGTCATCGCGCCGTCGACGACGTCTCGTGGCGAGCCGAGAAGGGCCAGGTGGTGGGCCTGCTCGGCCCGAACGGCGCCGGTAAGACCACGACGATGCGCATGGTCATGGGCCTGATCTCCTCCGACGCCGGGTCGGTGCACGTGCTGGGCGAGCCCGTGTCGGCCGGCTCAGCCGTGCTCGCCCGGGTCGGCGCGCTCATCGAGGGGCCAGGTTTTCTGCCGCACCTCACCGGCCGCGCCAACCTCGAGGCCTACTGGGCCGCGACGGGCCGCGCGCCCGAGGAGGCCCACTTCGACGAGGCCCTCGACGTGGCCGCCCTCGGTGGCGCCGTCGACCGGCCGATGAAGAGCTACAGCCACGGCATGAAGCAGCGGCTCGGCATCGCCCAGGCGATGCTCGGGCTGCCCGAGCTGCTCATCCTCGACGAGCCGACCAATGGGCTCGACCCGCCCCAGATCGCGGCGATGCGCCCGATCCTGCGACGCTACGCCGAGACCGGGCGCACGGTCGTGGTCTCGAGCCACATGCTGGCGGAGGTCGAGATGACGTGCACCCACGTCGTGGTCATGCACGCCGGCCGGGTCGTCACCCAGGGCCTCGTCGCCGACCTGGTGGACTCCGACGACACGACGATCCTCGACCTGCCCGAAGATGCGGATGCCGCGCTGGTGCGCGACGGGGTGCACGCGCTCGAGCGGCACGACGGCATCCACGAGGTGCGGGTCGACACGGGATCCCGGCTCGTCGTCGTGGGCGAGCTGTCGCGGGTGGCGGTCGTTCAGGCCGCAGTCGCAGCCGGGCTGCCCGTCGTCGGGGTGAGCAGCCGGCGTCATCTCGAGGAGGTCTTCCTCGGCGTGATCTCGTCTGCGTCGGCGATCCCCGGTGGCGAACCCGACGACGAGAACCACTCGCTCGTCGAGCGACTGAGGCAGGTGAGGGCCCGATGACCGACCAGCAGCGTACCGGTTCGAGTGACGACGTCATCGGCCACGGGGATGAGCGCAAGGCAGGTCACGCTTCGGGGGAGGCTCTGCTGGAGGTGCTCGGGTCCGCCGACCAACACAACGCCTCGGCGAGCGATCCCATCGTGCAGGTGCGTGCCCCCCTATCGTGGCGGGCCGAGCTGCGGCGGCAGTGGGGGCGGCGCCGCACCCTGTGGGCCTTCGGGCTGCTGCTCGCCCTGCCGCTCATCCTCGTCGCCTCGTTCGCGTTCGGCGACCGCAACGGCAACCCCAACCGCGCCAACCCCAGCAGCCGCATCTTCGACCTCGCCCAGAGCGGGGCCGCGAACTTCAGCCTGGTGCTCGTCTTCCTCGCGTCCGAGCTGCTGCTCATCCTGTTGGCCGCCCTCTTCTGCGGGGATGCCGTGCCGTCCGAGGCGTCGTGGTCGTCGCTGCGCTACCTGCTCATCGCCCCCGTGCGACGAGCCCGGCTGCTCACGAGCAAGCTGATCATCGGCGTCGCCTCCACCCTGTTCGCGACGTTCCTGCTGCCGGTGTGGGGGCTGATCGTCGGGGGCATCGCCTACGGCTGGGACCCGCTCACCAACCCTCTCGGCGACAACCTCTCGTGGAGCCAGTTCCTGCCCCGGCTCGCACTGGCCATGGCCTACATCTTCGTCACGCTGCTACCGATCGCGGCCATCGCCTTCTGGCTGGGGGTGCGCTCCGACGCGCCGCTGGGCGCCGTCGGCGGGGCGGTGCTCGTCTCGATCGTCTTCAACATCCTCGATCAGCTCGACGCCCTCGAGCCCTACCGGCACGCCTTCCCCGGCCACTACGGGCGATCCTGGCAGGACGCCCTGGCCGTGAGCCCCGACTACAGCGGCATGCTGCACGGCTCGCTGTGGGCGCTGGTGTGGACAGCCGCGTTCACGATGCTGGCCTACCGACGCTTCCGCCGGGTAGACATTCTCAGCTGACCGCACCCTGCACTGAACCGCTCCCGGATGCCGTCGAGCCGGATGCCGTCGAGCCGGATGCCGAGATGCGCTCTCAACCGAAATCTGAGGCGTCGAGTTAGAAATTAGCCAACGTTATGCATCCCGGTCGAGTGTCGGTGGCCATTGACAGCGGGTACGAGCCGCCGGCTCGTAGCGCTTCCATTGACCAATTCGGTTCCGCGGGCGGTCGCCAACGTGCGAACGGGAGCGGCCACGCCTCCAGCCAGCTGGTCGTGCCCGACGAGGCCGCCGCCGAACCCGGCTCGATCTCGACCGACCTGGCGGAGTGGGTTTCGTTGACATCCAACGGGGGGGCTGCGGAGATCTCGATCATCGCTGTGGTGGCAGACAAACCTGGGGACATTTGTCACCGGTGACGCTCCACATCCTCCCCTGCCCCTGTCGCGCTGGGCGCTCCTAGCGTTGAGGTGTCGCTCGGAACCGGGTGGGAACGGAGAGCTGGAGATAATGCAGCACTCAGGCCGGACAAGAGTGACGTGGGCGAGCCCGGAACAGCAGGTGGTCCAGAGGTCGCACGAGACCACCGACGCGACATTCGCAGTGGTGGCGGCAGCCGTGGCCGGCCTGACGTGGACAGGGACCCGAGCCTTGGACATCGTGCTTGAGGTGATGCCGATCTCGGGTACCGGGGGGGGTTAGCCAACTCTCGATGGTGCTCTCAGCACTCGCTGTCTCGATCGCCGGGGGCGAGCATTCTCCGGGTCCAGGAGCGCCATACCGCTCATGCCTGGCGGGTCTGAACGATCCTGACGGTGCTGATGTGGGTGGTGTCGTTCACGCAACCGTTGACGGTGACCCGGCTCTCGGCCGGCCTGCTGCTGGCTGGCCTACACCTGACGGTGGGGAACGTCGTGATCGCCGGGCTGCGGCGCCTCCACGTACCGAACCCGGACCGCTCCACGAGTGGACGCGTGGCGTGACCGGCGACCGCTCGGATCGTGATCCCTGGGTCTATGTCGCACTGTCTACGATGCTGGCCGCCACGTTCGCCGCCCCGCTGTCCCAAGACAGCCATTGGCTGCCAGCTCGGCGGCGTTCGGTCGGTCCAGAGCACTGGTGGCGGCTTCGGTGCGCCGAACCGGTCGTGTTCGAGCGGCGATGGCGCGCAGCAACGCAGTCCGCCAATGGCGAACCCGCCAGGTCGCTGTGTGTCTGCTCCTGGCGGGTGCCATGAGCGTCCGGACTCGGGTAGGCAAGGGACTGCGATGGGTCGGGAAGGTTCTCGGCGCGACGCTTGCCATGTATCTCATCGCTCGAGCGGCGCTCGAGGTCTGCATCATCGATCCGGGTCGGCCGGAGTCGTACCGCCATGACTGGGGTGCACCAAACTATCTCGGGGTGCTGGCGGTCCACGTCGGTCCGGGACTGATCGCGCTGCTCGCAGTCGTGCTCTGGTGGCGTCGTGCTCGTCATCGACGAGCGCAGCAACACGCGAGTACCTAGGGCGTCGCGCAGCCCGGTCAAACCGACGCAGTGGGGTGGCGTACTGCCTCAGTCAAGATGCCCGCGCGGGTGATGTCACCAACCTCGACCAGGAGCCGGGCCGCGCCGGAGGGTCGGATGCCGTGCAGGCCGGTCAGGGTGGTGCCCGCCGGGCTGAGCAGCCCGGGTCAGTTCCTGGTTGACGGCCTTCTTGTGGGGGTAGATCCGCTCGTGGTCACCTACCAGCTCGGCCGCGACCCGCCGCCGGGTCTTACCGGCCACGTCGCGTGGGCGCACGGTCGCGAGCAGCTTCTTGGCTGGGCGGCGGACAGGCCCTTCTTCGCTCCGCCCGGGATCAGCTCCAGCAGAAGGTGACGCAGCAGGCAGACCATCCGGGCGTGGTCCTCACCGAGGGACCGGCGCCGGTCGACCAGCAGCCGCAACACCGCCAGCTGCTCGTCGTTGACGACCGGTCGCAGCCCGGCCATCCGGACCCCGACGAGCGCGATCGAGTGCGCGTCGGTCGCGTCGGTCTTGCGGCCCCGACCGGTCGCGAAGGTCCGCACCCGAGCGGACAGCTTCGGTGGCACGTCGATGGCCTGCTCCCCGTCAGCGAGCAGCGGGATCGCGACGTGCCGTTCCCTGCGCCGTTGTGCCGATGGGCGCGCGACTTTCAGCCGCGGTGGCTCCGCATCGCATCCACCAGAGCCGCGCGCAGAAGTGGATGGCCGGGAGGAGGGAACTCCTCGACGGTGAACCATCCGATGTCGTCGTGTTCTTCGGGAGCGACGTTGGCTGGCGTTCCTTGCCAGTCACGGACCAGCCAAGCGCTCAGGAGTGCAGGTTCTTCGGAAGGTCCTGCGGCCAGCCGACACAGATGGGACGCCGAGTCCGTCAGGATATGCACGCCAAGCTCCTCGTCCATCTCCCGCGTCAGCGCGTCCAGTTCTGACTCGCCGGCCTCCACGAGCCCGCCAGGCAGGTCCCACACGTTCGGGTACGCACGCTTGTCAGGTCTTCGATGCGCGAGCAGGACCCGGCCGTCACGGACCAGTGCGCCAACAACGACCTCATCCATTCGCTTATAAGAGCATGGACGTCTGACAAGGGACGTCCGCTCATAGCAAATGGACGGCGCGACCCTGCCTGCTTGCAGCCGGCACCGGCGATTGTGCCAAGTGGCGCGCTCACGTGTGTTCAGCCTGGGCTGCTTCTCGACAACAGTGGACGTCAGTGCGCCTCATCTGCGACGCCATCACCATCGTGGCTCGCCCGGCTCAGAGTCAGCGCCAGAATGGCCAGCACAGCCGTGGCGGTCATAACGGCACCGAGCAGCACCGGGCCGCCTGAGGCACCGCGACCGGCGAGCGGGCCGATCGCTCCTCCGACAACGAACTGTGCCGCCCCCAGCAGCGCCGAGGCCGCACCGGCACTGTGCGGGTGGGCCTGCATCGCGGTGGCGCTGATGGTGGGGATGCACACTCCGAACGCCGTGCCCACGACGAAGAAGCCAGGCAGCAGCAGCCCGAGTCCTGCGCCGGTCGGACCGGCCAGCAGCACCGCCACCGCGCCGGCGGTCAGCAGCGTGAGCCCCCGCGCCAGACCGACGTACGCAGCGCAGCGGGTGCCGAGGACGAGGCGCCCACCCGGCGCCGGGCCGGTGGTAGCGACTCGGGAACGACTCGCCAGACGAGGGCCAGCAGCAGCGCACCGAGAACGGCGAGGGAGACGAACGCGTAGCGCCAGGACGCCACCCGCAACAGCTGGCCGCCCAGTACCGGCGCGACCACGGGTGCGAGGCCGTTCACCGCCAGCATCAGGGAGAACAGCCGCACGAGCTCGGCGCCGGAACGCAGATCGCGCGCCACCGCGCGGGCGATCACGATTCCGGCCGATCCGCCCAGGGCCTGCACGAAGCGGGAAGCGACCAGCAGCGGCAATGTCTGAGCGACCGCGCAGACCAGCGAGAAGACGGTGAAGAGCAGGATTCCGGCCATCAGCGGCGTGCGCCGCCCCCAGCGATCTGAGAGAGGCCCGACGATCAGCTGCCCGACGCCAAGGCCCAGCGTGCACGAGGTCAGCGTCAGAGCCACGCCTTCGGCCGACACGCCCAGGTCTCGGGCCACCTGTGGCAGGCCGGGCAGGTACAGGTCGATCGAGAGCGGGCCGAAAGACGACATGACGCCGAGGGCGACGACGATGGCCACCCCGAGCTTGTTGTCGTGGCCAGACTCCTGCGGCACCGCGGCTACCTTCCTGAGGGTGAGAGCATCGACATCGACAGTGTCGGTCGACGTCTCGTTCACCGCCGACGGGGTCAGTGGCGTCAGCTCAGTGTGCGGTACGTGCTGCGGGAGTGCGTCGCGGCACCGGCAAGGATCGAAGGCATGTCCGCCGGATGCCCATCGGCATCCGGCGCCCCGACGGCGCAGCTCTTCGGCCGGTGGTGGTCAGCCTGGGCTCTGAGGAACGTTGCTGGTGAACGTTCCCCGCGCTACGGCATCCCGGGCCTGGGTGTAGTAGTCGAGGTACGCGTTGAGGTACGGCGACCGGCTGCCCTGCGTCGCCACGTCGTGTCTCGTGATCTGCAGGTCGAGGGCGAGGGAGGCGTTCTCGACCGTGATCCTCTGGTTCGAGGGGGAGTCGGCCCACGAGAACGAGGTGTTCGTGCCCACCCGGATCACGAGCTGGTGACCTCTCCGCAGCGTCCAGTCGGTCGACAACAGGTCGAGCCGGGTCGTCGCGCCGTCGACGAGCGACATCTGCTCGTCGAGCATGGTGGCCTGCCCGTCGGGGGCGACGTCCCACAGCAGAACCAGCTGGCGCGGCGGTGGCGGGTGTGCTCTCCGGAGGGTCCGATGCCGTGCAGTTCGGTCAGGGTGGTGCCCGCCGGGCTGAGCAGCTCGGACAGCTCCTTGTTCGCGGCCTTCTTGCGGGTGTAGATCCGCTCCAAGTCGCCCACCAGCTCGGCCGCGACCCGCCGCCGGGTCTTACCGGCCACGTCGCGTGGGCGCACGGTCGCGAGCAGCTTCTTGGCCTGGGCGGCGGACAGGTCCTTCTTCGCTCCGCCCGGGATCAGCTCCAGCAGAAGGTGACGCAGCAGGGAGACCATCCGGGTGTGGTCCTCACCGAGGGACCGGCGCCGGTCGACCAGCACCGCAGCACGGCGAGCTGCTCGTCGTTGACGACCGGTCGCAACCCGGCCATCCGGACCCCGACGAGCGCGATCGAGTGCGCGTCGGTCGCGTCGGTCTTGCGGCCCTGACCGGTCGCGAAGGTCCGCACCCGGGCGGACAGCTTCGGTGGCACGTCGATGACCTGCTCACCGTCGGCCAGGAGCCGGACCGCGACGTGGCGCCCGATCCCGTTGCAGCCCTCGATGGCCCAGACCCGCTGCGAGAAGGCCCGCGCTACCGCGAGCATGGCCTGGTAGCCGGCCGGGACGGTGTCGAACCGGCCACCATCAAGGATGGCTTCCTGCGGGCCCATCACCTCGATGGTGACCGACCGCTTGTGCGGGTCCATCCCGATCACCACGCGGCTTGCTGTGTCCTCTTCCATGGTTGCTCTCCTTCTGCTCGAACCAACTGGTCGTCGAGCTGGGAGGGCAACGCTGCTTCGAGCTGTGGGCAAACCTCTCTTGAGCCTCTCCCGGCCCTGGCGACGTCCGGGTTGCGCAGGCCAAAAGAGAGCCACACCCGAAAGGTGAGGAGCCGCATTGAGAGCGACACCCCGAACGCCTGGACCGAGCCTTGCCAGGCACCGATCTTGCTTCCATTGAACAAGTAGCCGATGGTCGGACGTTGCCCTGAGCCGGTTTTCCGTCGCGTCTCTCCGCCGCTTGTTGACGTGCCTGACACCGGCAGGTGCGCGGTGGCCGCGGCAATGGCCGCACGCTCGTGAGCGGGTGGATGATGGTTGCGTGCCGTCAGACTCCATTCCGCTGGTCAGGCAGATCGCGCAAGGTGATCGCGACTGGGTGGCGGAGACGCTGGTGCTGGAGTGGACGTCGACGTCCGTGGCGAGGCTCGGGGAGCTCGTCGAAGCTGCCGGGCTACCGGGCTACTTGGCCACGCTGGGTGGTCGGCGCGTCGGGCTGGTCCTGGTCGACGTCAGGGACCGCGTACGAGGTCGTCGCCATCGGCACCACGGAGCCGCGGCGGGGCATCGGGCGGGCGCTGATGGGGCGCTGTGTCGCTGAGGCGCGAGCAAGGGGGTGCCGGCGGGTCTGGCTCGTGACCACGAACAACAACCTCGCCGCAATCGGCTTCTACCAGCGCCTCGGCATGGATCTGTGCGCCCTGCACCGGCATGCCGTTCATGTGTCGAGGAAGCTCAAGCCGACGATCCCGGTACGTGACGCCACCAGAGTACGAATCGACCACGAGCTTGAGTTCGAGCTGCTCCTCGAAACCTGACCTGGCTCCTCCCACGCCGCGGCGACAAGAGTTCCCGGGGACCCGCGTCCAACCGCCGCATGAGACCTGCCGCTGCCAACTCAGCGGATGTGCTTCATGGCGTGCAAATAGCGCAGCACCGTCTGTAGTTCCGCGACGGTGAACCCGGTGTGGACCTCGGACATCTGACGCACGATTTCGTCGTACGCCGCACCCACCTGCTCCTCCTCGAACGGGAGTGGGTTCACCCAGACCTTGCGCCGGTCATCTGGGTCGGGTCTTCGCTCGACCATGCCCTTGCCTTCCAGGCGGTCGAGCACCCGGGTCGTGGTGCTCGAGGGAAGCTCGGTCACCTGGGACACCTGGCCGGGGGTCATGGGCTCGCCGTGACGCAGAAGTACGCCGTACGTCTGGAAGTCCACGACGTTGAGCCCTACCGACCGGGCAATCCGCTCATTGGTGAGGACCGCAGCTGCGATGACCTCTTGCATCGCGCCCGCGATCTGCTCACCGACCTGGTTCCGAGTGGACAAGACGACAACCCTCGCTTACTCTCTCCATATCGGGAATATTCCGATACGGAGATAACTCATAACGGGACCTCTGTTCGCAGACTACACACAGGAGCACGAGATGACCGACAAGCGCGGGCTCGCCATGGGCGTACTGATCTTCGCGTCGTTCATGGATCTGCTGGACGCGACGATCGTCAATGTCGCACTTCCCTCGATCCGCACCGACCTGGACGCGTCGGGGGCGCAGCTCGAGTGGGTGGTCGGCGGCTACCTGCTGGCCTTTGCCGTCCTCATGATCACCGGTGGCCGGCTCGGCGATATTCTCGGCCGACGGCGCTTGTTCGCGGTCGGCGTGCTCGGCTTCACCGCCGGGAGCGCCTTGGCCTGCTTCGCCCCGACGATCGGTGTGCTGATCGCCGCCCGCGTCGTCCAGGGTGGCTTCGCGGCGATGATGGTGCCCCAGGTCCTCTCCTCCGTGCAGGCTCTCTACGCACCGCGCGAGCGACCGGCGATCTACGGCGTGATCGGCGCTGTTTCCGGCACCTCCGCAGTGATCGGCCCGGTCCTCGGTGGCTGGCTGGTGAGCAGCGACGCCTTCGGTGTTGGCTGGCGCAGCATCTTCCTGATCAACCTCCCGATCGGCATCGCGCTGGTCGTCCTGGCGCTGAAGTGGGTGCCCGAGACCCGTTCTGAGCACCCCCTCCGGCTCGACCCGGTCGGCCTGGTGCTGGCCACGGTCGGCCTCCTCGCCGTCGTCTACGCCCTCATCGAAGGACGTCAGCAGGACTGGGCTGCATGGATCTGGGCCATCGGCGCCGGCGGGCTCGCCGTGCTCGCCGCGTTCGTCGTCCACCAGCGGCGGCAGGAACGAGCGGGCCAGTCGGCGCTGCTCCCGATGCGGCTGTTCCGGGACCGCGGGTTCTCCGCCGGGCTCGTCACCCAGGGCACGTTCCAGGGAGCCTTGGCCGGGTTCGCGCTTGTGGTGATGCTCTACGTTCAGACCGGTCTCGGGTGGACCGCGATCCACGCGGGACTCACCCTGCTCCCGTTCAGCCTCGGCGCATTCGTGGGCGTCGCAATCTCTGTGCCGCTCGGGACGAAACTGGGCAAAGTGGTGATGGTCACCGGCGCCGCGCTCCAGTCTGCCGCGACAGTCTGGGTGTTGGAGATCGTCCATGCCCAGGGCGACGCCCTCTCGACGTGGGACCTCTGCCCTGCGCTGGCGATCAGCGGCATCGGACTCGGGCTGCTTGTCGTTCCCCTGGTCGACGTCGCACTCGCCACCGTCCCGACCTCCGAGGCGGGTGCCGCGTCTGGCGCCTACGGCACCGTGCAGCAGGTTGGTGCAGCCCTCGGGGTCGCGGTCATCGGCACGGTGTTCTTCTCGGTAATGGGCTCCTCGTACGACGCGGCCGCGCTACGGGCCGGGCTGATCGCGGCATGCTGGATCGCCGCCGGCGGTTACGCCCTCGCCGCCCTCGCCAGCCTCCTCCTACCATCGCGAGCCCAAGTCCACGCCCACCACGCCGCCGTCGAAGCCGAGCTCGGAGCCGACGAACCCGTCGCGACACGGACCTGAGCAGTCCTGCGTGACCCGGCCTCGCCATAAGAGGACATGCCGTTCCCGCCGACCTCGCAACATCTGAGGTGACCATATTTGCGTCGGGACTAGGTGTGATGCCCAGGCACGTTGGTCGAGACGAGACCGCGTCTAGGAGCCGCGAATGACCGCACGCCGAACCGTCCGCAACTGCTTGCGGAACGGGTGCGTTGGTCGCAACGGAAGGTGAGAGCACGAACCGGCCCGGGTAGTTGCCCTGATGAGGATGCCGAGCGAACTCCCGCACCGGCAACCCCTGGGCCAAGGCAGTGACGTCGGCCTCGGCGACAGTGGTCACCACCTCGTCGTCTTCAGCCCTGCAGTACCGCAGCTCCGTCAACCGGAGCCGGTCCGGCTCCACCCCGATGACAAGAAGTCAGGAACGTGACACGCAGGTGACAAGAAAGCGAGACAACGACAACGTGCACGAGAACCTACATGCCGGACGACCGGCCAGGTCGGCTGGGCCCGCCCGTGGCCCGCAACCGGAAATTGCCGCAAGTCGCCCTGGCCCGCCGGGCTGGAGGGCTCCGCCCCGGTGCGTAACTGGTGAACGGATGCCGAAAGGGCCGGCCACGCGTGTGCGTAACCGGCCCTTCGACGTGAGGAACGTCGATCAGTGGGTCGTGGCGAAACCCTGGCTGTCAGACCGCTCGGTCGGTGCGCCGGTGGTGGGGGCGTTGTCGTTGGCGGCGCCCTTCGCGACCTCCTGCGGAGTGTCGGCGTTGAGGGCGTCGATGGCGGCCCGCACTCCCGCGCCGTAGGCCGGGTCGGCCTGCGTGCAGTTGTGGATGTGACGCTCGATGGTCTCCTTCGAGGCGCCCGTGATGCCGCGAGCCGTGTTCTCGAACAGCACCTGCTGCTGGGCGGGCGTCATCTTGTCGCGGAAGAGGATGCCGACCTGGCTGAAGTAGTCCTGGTCGTCGTCACGGTGGTTGAACCGGTCAGCGGTCGAGTCGATGGCCCACGACGGCTCCTTGTACTGCGGCTGGCTGGAGTAGCGGCCATAGGAGTTCGGGGTGATCGACGGGGTGCCACCGGCCGAGATGCGCCCGGGGCCGTCGCGGTGCGGGTCGTTGGGGTGCTCGACGCCACGGGGGGAGTTGACCGGGATCTGGTGGTGGTTGATCCCGAGGCGGTAGCGCTGGGCGTCACCGTAGGAGAAGAGCCGGCCCTGCAGCATCCGGTCGGGCGAGAAGCTGATGCCAGGCACGATGTTCGTCGGCGAGAAGGCGGCCTGCTCGACGTCGAGGAAGTAGTTCTCGGGGTTGCGGTTGAGCTCCCACTCGCCGACCTCGATGAGCGGGTAGTCGGCCTTGGGCCACACCTTGGTCAGGTCGAAGGGGTGGTATGGCACCTTGGCGGCGTCGGCCTCGGGCATGACCTGCACGAAGAGCTTCCACTTCGGGAAGTCGCCGCCCTCGATCGCGTCGAAGAGGTCGCGCTGGTGGCTCTCGCGGTCGCTGCCGATGAGCTCGGTCGACTCGGCGTCGGTGAGGTTCTTGATGCCCTGCTGGGTGCGGTGGTGGAACTTGACCCAGAAGCGCTCGCCCTCGGCGTTGTAGAACGAGTACGTGTGCGAGCCGAAGCCGTGCATGTTCCGGTACGTCGCAGGGATGCCGCGGTCGGACATGACGATCGTGACCTGGTGCAGCGCCTCGGGCAGGTTGGTCCAGAAGTCCCAGTTGTTCTCGGCGTTGCGCAGGTTGGTGCGCGGGTCACGCTTGACGGCGTGGTTGAGGTCGGGGAACTGTAGCGGGTCGCGGAAGAAGAAGACCGGGGTGTTGTTACCGACGATGTCCCAGTTGCCCTCCTCGGTGTAGAACTTCACGGCGAAGCCGCGGATGTCGCGCTCGGCGTCGGCCGCACCGCGCTCACCGGCCACGGTGGAGAAACGGGCGAACATCTCGGTCTGCTTGCCGACCTCGGAGAAGACCTTGGCGCAGGAGTACTTCGTGATGTCGTTCGTGACGGTGAAGGTGCCGTAGGCGCCCGAGCCCTTCGCGTGCATGCGCCGCTCGGGAATGACCTCACGGTCGAAGTGAGCGAGCTTCTCGAGGAACCAGACGTCCTGGAGCAGCAACGGACCGCGCGGACCGGCGGTGACGGAGTTCTCGCCGTCCCAGACCGGGGCGCCGGCGACCGTGGTCAGCGGCTTGGTGTTTCCCGCATCCTGGCGGGGTCCTTCAACAGACATCAGCTTGTCTCCTAGTTGGGTCGGGCAATCCTGCAATGGAAAGAGGTTCAGTTCAGGGTAGAGGCGGTGCGGGCGGAACACGCTCGGCAGCGGCCCCAGTAGATGACCTCGGCCTCGTCGATCTCGAAGCCGTGGTCGACGACCGGGTGCAGGCAGGGACGTTCGCCGGCGGCGCAGTCGACGTCGACGATGTCGCCGCATCCGCGGCACACCAGGTGGTGGTGGTTGTCATCGACCCGCAGCTCGAAACGAGCGGGGGAGCCGGCGGGTTCGATACGTCGAACGAGGCCTGCGTCGGTGAGGGCGGCGAGCACGTCGTAGACGGCCTGGGTCGAGACGGTGCCGAGCTGGGCCCGGGCTCCCCGGGAGATGGCGTCGGCGTCGGCGTGAGGGCTCTGACGCAGGTGCTGGAGCACCGCGAGCCGGGGCCGCGTGACGCGCAGCTGGGCGCCTCGCAGCAGGTCCTCGGGCTCGAACGTCATTGATCTATTCAACCACTTAAACTGGAATGAGTCAAGAATACTGCGGCGATGGGCCCCGTTCCCGGGCGGCGCCTCCGGCCGGCTCAGAGCTCGCGGGCGCGCGGGATGACCTTCGTTCCGAAGAGGTCGATCTGCCTGGCGTCCGAGCTGTCGCGCAGCCCCGTCTGTACATGGGTGATGCCGAGGGCCGAGAGCTCGCTCAGGTGATCCAGCGTCTCGTCGACCTTCTCGCCGTTCTCGCCCAGGTCGAGCCGGCCCATGACGGTCTTCTCGATCTCGTCGTAGTCGCGGCCCAGGGCGTCACAGTGCCCCCGCAGCACGTCGAGCTTGTGGGCGATCTCGGGGCTGTCGAACAGGTTGCAGGCCTGGGCGTACTGGGCCACCATCCGCAGTGTCTTCTTCTCGCCGCTGCCGCCGATGAGGATCGGCGGGTGGGGCCGCCTAATCGACTGGGGCGAGTTGAGGGTGCTGGCCAGGCGATAGTGCTTGCCGTCGTAGGGCTCCACGCTGTCGCTCCACATCTGCAGGCAGATCTGCAGGGTCTCCTCCAGCCGTTCGAAACGCTCCGCGGTCGGCGGGAAGGCGAGCCCGAGGCCCAGCGACTCGTCCTCGTTCCACGCCGCCCCGATACCGAGCCAGGCGCGACCCTTCGACAGCACGTCGAGGGTGGTGACCTCCTTGGCCAGCAGGCCCGGCTCGCGATAGACCGCAGCCGTGACCCAGGCGAGCAGCTCGATGCGCTCGGTCACGGCGGCGAGGTAGCCGAGGGTCGTGTAGGCCTCGAGCATCTCGTGCTCCTTCGGCCCCACGCCCCGAATCTGCCACACGTGGTCCATCACCGACAGCTTGGTGAAACCGACGTCCTCGGCGGCCTGGGCGGTGCGCCGGAGGTCATCGACGAAGGTGGCCGGCCCGCCCGGCCAGGTGAAGTTCGCGAGGTGCAGCCCGATTTCCATACGAGCGACGCTACGCCTGGTGGGCCGCGTGCGTGAGCGGGCCGGATGCCGTCAGCCCACGTCGCGACCCGCCGACGTCACCGGGGGCTGCGCCGACCAGGGAAAGACGATCCACTGGTCCGTCTGACGCCACACGAAGTCAGGAGCCACCTCGGAGGCCGACTTGCAGTAGAGCACCGCGCTGCGGCACTCGGCGCCGTGCTCACGCAGCAGGTCGAGCACCAGGGCGAGGGTACGACCGGAGTCGGCCACGTCGTCGACCACGAGCAGCCGACGGTCCTTGATGCTCTCGGTGTCGAGCAGGGGGGCGAGCAGCACCGGGTCGGGCAGCGTCTCGTGCACGTCGGTGTAGAACTCGACGTTGATGGCGTCGGTGAGCTTCACCCCGAGGGCGTAGGACAGGGCGCCGCCCGGCAGTAGTCCGCCTCGAGCCACGGCGATGAGGATCTCGGGCTCGAACCCCGAGTCGACGACAGAGGTCGCGAGCTCACGGCAGGCCGACCCGAACGTCTCCCACGTGAGCACCTCCTTGTCGACGAGCTCGGAGGAGTCTGCGTGGTAGGCGGTCGTCATGAGTGCAGGCTAGAGCCATACCTGACGTCAGGTCGCCGCGACGAGCAGGTGGTCGAGCACCGGCTCCAGTGCTCGCGACCACCGCCGGGAGGTCTCCCCCAGCGTGGGCAGCCCCTGGATCGGGGGTTGACGCCAGCGCAGCTCGAAGGCCATCGCCATGGCCGCGGCAAGGCTGAGCACAGCGTTGGGGTCGACCTCGCGCAGCACCGGGTCGGATACCCGTGCGGTGGCCGTCGTCAGGGTCCCTCCACTCATGGCGACATCGAAGGCGAGCAGCGCATGGTCGACCCAGGGCGCACCCAGCCGAGCCTGCCCCCAGTCGACCACCACGAACCGCCGGTCGTCAGCCATCAGGTTGTCGGCGCGCACGTCCCAGTGCAGCAGGGTCGTGCCGGCGATGACATCGAGCACTCCGGCCGCGTGGGCCGCCAGCGGTTCCAGGTGCGAGCGCCACCACGGCGAGAGGTCGGGCGGCGGCTGCCTGACGAGGGTGCGCCAGCGCGACAGAAAGGCGGCTGACGTCTCTGCTGCCGACGGCGCCCCCGCCCACGGGTTCGGGGCGCTGGCCTCGTGCACCTCAAGGGGAGCGCGGCTGGCTCGGTCGAACTGATCCTGCTTCCAGGGAAGTTCGACCAGAGGTGCGTCGATGTCCGCCAACAGCAAGGCCACCCAGTCACCGTCGTCGTAGGTCGCCAACAGGGAAGGGAGGCTCGGGTGGGACGGAAGCGCGTTCAGCACCGAGATCTCGGTGCGCAACAGGCCTGGGGTGTCGGGGTTGAGGGCCGACCCGCAGGCCTTGAGAAAGGCTCGGGTTCCGCCGACGGCCTGCAACCGGGCTGCCGGGCCAGGTGACATCCCGCCCACGACGTCGGTCGCAGACACCCGTGCGGACCCCAGCTGGAGCTCGGCCCAGCGCCTGACCTCGGCGGGGGCCGCGCTGAACGGCATCCGCACGCCGGTCACGTGTGAGTGGGTCACCGGCCCATCTTCACCGGCGCGCGAGCTCGTGGGCAAACAGGTTCTCGGGCGGCGGTGACGAACGACGAGGCTCGGTCAGAGGGTGGCGCCCAGCTCGTCGAGCATGGGACCGATCGCGCCGAGCCAGACCGACAGGTGCCCTTCGCCCTCGAGCAGGTGGGTAGCGCTGCTGCGGTGCCTCGTGGGCTGCTCCGAGAGCCGCCGGGCCAGCCACTGGCCGTGCGCGAACGGCACCATGAGGTCTTCGGATCCCTGCCAGACGAAGGTGGGAACAGTGATCTCCGACAGGTCGAAATCCCAGGGTTCGCTGAGGGCGAGGTCGTCGTCGAGCCAGCCGTCGACGCCGGTGCGCAGCGCTTCGGCAAAGCCGCCGACGAGGTCGGCGCCGAACTCCTCGGTGATGGCGCGCTAGTCGACCGGAGGCAGCAGCGAGCGCATCTGCTCGACGACCTCGGCCGGAGTTGCACCACGCAGGCCCAGGGCAGCGTGGTCGAGGTAGGCCCGCAGCGCGATCTCGCCCTCGAGCGTCGCGCCGAACTCCTCGATGTTGTCCCCCCCCATGCCGGCGAGCCAGTCGAGGTCCGGCTCTCCGTAGGGCGCGGCGCCCGCGATGCTGAGCACGCCGGCGACCCGGGCCGGCAGGCGGGCGGCGGTCGCGAGCGCGTGCGGGCCACCACCGGACACGCCGGCCACCAGGCAGCGTTCGACCTGGAGGTGGTCGAGCACCGCCGCCGCGTCGTCGACGACCTCGACCACGCGGCGTCCGGGCTGTCGGGTGGAGGTGCCGTAACCGGGGCGTGACCACGAGACCAGGCGAAGGCCGCGCCCGTGTGCGGCCCGTTCCATGGCCCGGAAGGGGCGCCCCGAGCCTGGGGTGCCGTGGTGCACGACGAGAACCGGGCCGTTCTCGGGCCCGGTCACCGACAGGTCGAGCGCTCGTCCGTCGGCCAGGGTGAGGTGGGGCAGCGCGGTGTCGGGCATGAGCCCATGATCGTCTTCCTTCGACACCTTCGCACCCTTCCTCGGGTCTGGGCCATGGCCCCGCTCGAGGTAGGGGAGACTGGGCCGGGTGAGCACTACGCCGAAGCCCTTGCGACCGTCGACGCGCTCGCAGGTGGCGCCGTTCCAGGTGATGGACGTGCTCGACCGGGTAGCGGTGCTGCGGGCGTCTGGGCGCGACGTCATCTCGCTCTGCGCGGGCGAACCCGCTGGCGGTGCGCCGTCGCTCGTCTCGCAGGCCGCCGCCGCGATCCACGCCTCGGGTCGCGCCCTGACCTACACGTCGGCGCTCGGCATCCGCGAGCTGCGGGCCGAGCTCGCCGGGCACTACGGCCGCTGGTACGACCTCGATCTCGACCCGGCCCGCGTCGCGGTCACGACCGGCTCGTCGGGCGCGTTCGTGCTCGCCTTCCTGGCGGCGTTCTCGGTCGGCGACCGGGTGGCGCTCGCCCGGCCCGGCTACCCCGCCTACCGCAACATCCTGCACGCGCTGGGGTGCGAGGTCGTCGCGATCGACTGCGGTCCCGAGGTGCGCTTCCAGCCCACGCCCGAGCTGTTGGATGTCGCTCACGCCGAGTCGCCGCTGGCCGGGCTCATCCTCGCCTCGCCCGCGAACCCCACGGGCACGATGGTCGACCGGGCCGAGCTGGCGGCGATCTGTCGGTGGTGCGCTGACCACGGCGTACGCCTGGTCAGCGACGAGATCTATCACGGCGTGACCTACCCCGAGCCGGGCGCCGCCGACCCGCGCGGCGTCTGCGCCCGCGAGTTCGACGAGTCGGCGATCGTCATCTCCTCGTTCAGCAAGTACTGGGGGATGACCGGCTGGCGCCTGGGCTGGATGCTGCTCCCCGACGACCTGGCCCGGCCGGTCGACGCCCTTGCCGGAAACGTTGCGCTGTGTCCGCCGGCACCGGCGCAGTACGCCGCGGTGGCGGCCTTCGCCGAGGAGTCCTACCTCGAGTGCGACGCGGCCGTTGCCGAGTTCGCGCGAACGCGGGAGCTGCTGCTCGACAGCTCGGACCGGTTGGGTTGGGGCGCGGCCGCCCCCGCCGACGGCGCCTTCTACTACTGGGCCGAGCTCGGGCCGCAGCTGGAGCGCTGGGGCAGCTCGGCGGCCTACGCCGGCGCGCTGCTCGAGCAGGTGGGTGTGGCGATCACCCCCGGCGGCGACTTCGACGACCGGTCGGGGGATCGCTCGGTGCGCCTCAGCTTCGCCGCCGGCCGGGAAGCGGTTGACGAGGCCGTCGACCGCATCGCGGCCTTCCACGAACGCGGCGCAGCGGCATCCGGCCCCGAGGCAGTGCGGTCACGCTGATGTCAACGTAGATTGACTTTCATGGCGGATGAACCGGTGCACGGGTCGATGCGCCCCGACGGCAAGCCGGCCCGGCGGGCGCCGGTGCGTGAGCTGTGGCCCTACCTGCGCCCTCACGCCGGCGTGCTCGGCATCGTCGCGGTCATCTCGCTCGTCGGGGCCGGCGTGACGCTGGCCCCGCCGGCCCTCGTCTCGAAGGTGGTCAGCGCGGTGGGCGATGCTCGCCCGTTGACCGGCCTGGTGGTACTGCTCGTCGCTCTGGTCATCGTGGGCGCCCTTGTCTCGGGAGTGCAGCAGTACCTCCTGCAGCGCACGGCCGAAGCGGTGGTGCGAGCCACCCGGCACGAGCTCGTCGGTCGGTTGCTGCGGTTGCCCATCGTCCAGTACGACACGCGCCGCATCGGTGACCTCGTCTCGCGGGTCGGCTCTGACACCACCTTGCTCCGCTCCGTCGTCACCTCGGGTCTGGTCGAGGGCCTCGCGGGGGCCGTCGTGTTCGTCGGGGCGATCGTCGCCATGGCCCTCATCGACCCGTTGCTGCTCGGGCTGACTCTGCTCGTGGTGCTGCTCGCCACCCTGGTGGTCGTCACCTTGGGCGGGCGCATCCAGAAGCTCGCGCTCGTCGCGCAGACCCAGGTGGGGGTGCTGGCGGCGGGAGTCGCCCGGGCGCTGCCCGCGATCCGCACCATCCGGGCGGCGCGGGCGACCGACCGCGAGGTGGCTGCGCTTCGCTCGCTCGCCGACGACACCTACGTCACCGGCGTTCGCCTGGCCCGGGTCATGGCCCTCATCGAGCCGGTCATCGGCGTGGCACTGCAGGGCGCCTTCATCCTCGTGCTGGCTGTCGGTGGCTACCGGGTCGCCAGCGGGTCGTTGACCGTGGCCAACCTCATCGCCTTCATCCTCTATCTCTTCCTGATGGTGCGACCGCTCGGTTCGGTGTTCTCGGCCTACACCTCCGTGCAGAACGCGCTCGGCGCCGTCATCCGCATCCGCGAGATCACCGACCTGCCGGAGGAGGATGCCGGCCCCGCCCCGGCCTCGGTGTCGGGCCGTCAACCAGCGCGGATGCCGCTCCCGCGAGCCGTCCCGCTGGTCGAGTTCGACCGCGTGAGCTTCGGCTACGGGTCGACGCGGGTGCTCGAGGATGTCAGCTTCGCCGTGCCGGCCGGTACCCGGACCGCCGTCGTCGGCCCGTCGGGGGCCGGTAAGACCACCCTGTTGTCACTCCTCGCCCGGTTCTACGACCCGAGCTCCGGCGTCATCCGCTTGGCGGGGGTCGACGTGGCCGAGCTGGGCCGCGAGCAGGTGCGCAGCTGGCTGGGCTACGTCGAGCAGGACGCCCCGGTGCTGGCCGGCACGATCCGCGAGAACCTGATGCTGGGCGCACCCGACGCCTCCGACGAGCAGTGTGAGCACGTGCTCGACCAGGTCAGGCTGACCGGCATCCTGCACCGCGACCCGCTCGGCCTCGCGGCGCAGGTGGGGGAGGACGGCATCCTCCTATCGGGCGGCGAACGCCAGCGGTTGGCCATCGCCCGAGCCTTGCTCGCCTCGCCGCGGCTGCTCTTGCTCGACGAGCCGACCTCGAGCCTGGACAGCCGCAACGAGGTGGCCCTGCGGGACGCCGTCGACGCCGTGGCCGGCGAGCGCACCCTGGTCATCGTGGCGCACCGGCTCGCGACGGTGGCCGACGCCGACCAGATCGTCGTGGTCGAGGCCGGCCGCGTGCAGGCCGTCGGTCGGCACGCCGAGCTGCTCGAGACCAGCCCGCTCTACCGCGAGCTGGCCGACCACCAGCTGCTCGTCTGACCCGGGGTGGGTCAGGCCACCAGGACGGGGCTCGTCGGCTCGAGGTCGCCCGTGGATGGGTCCCGGCTGTCGAGGTCGGCCGAGGGGAGGGCCTGCGCCCCAGCCTCGTCGGTGACCACGGCAACCGAACCTGTTGCGGTCGCAGGGCGGCGCATGACGATGCGCAGACGCCAGGCGGCGTAGACGGCGACCAGGCTGATCACGACGTGCAGCGCGAGGAACCCGTTCGCGAGCCCGGCGCCGAGCAGCGCCCCGGCCACCAGCGGCCCGAGGGCCGAGAAGGTCGTCTGGATGGCGTTGAAGGTGCCGAGGGTGCGCCCGACCATCCCGGCCGGTGCCAGGCTGGCGGTCAGCGGGTTGAGCACCGGTGCGTACATCGTCTCGCCGACGGCGAAGATGCCGAAGGTCGTCACGAACAGGGCCGAGGCGATGGCCGGGTCGAGCTGGGCGAGCGAGAGGATGACCCAGGAGAGGGTCCAGATGACCCCGACCGTCATGAGCAGCGAGCCGGCCGAACGCTTCGCGGTCAGGCGCACGACGATGACCTGGAGCACGACGATGACGATGCAGTTGACGGCTGCGGCCAGGCCGATCGTCGTCTCCTTCACGTCGAGCACGGTCAGCGCGTAGGCGGGCAGCCCGGCCTCGAACTGGGCGTAGAAGCCGAGGGCGAGGGCGACCGTGACCACTGCGGTCCAGCGCAGCGCCGGAACGGCGAAGATGCGGCGGAGGCCGTCGAGGGTGCCGATGTGGGTCTCGGCGTCGCCCGCGGAAAGGTCGCTGGGGGCCTGCGCGGGCGCGCCGAGGCCGGCCAGGTAGATGAGAACGGCCGAGACCACGAAGCCGGCGCCGGCCGTCGCGAACGCCAGGTTCATGCCGTTCGAGCGCGAGAGGTCGACGAACATGCCGGCAACGAAGGCGCCGATGGCCATGCCGACCGCTTCGGCGGTGAACTTGTAGGCGAAGACCTTGCGCCGCTCCGCCGGCCCGACCCAACGCAGCACGAGCACGGATGCCGCCGGCACCGCAGCCGAGAGCCCGAGCCCGAAGACGAACATGCCGAGCAGGAAGGTCGTGGCGGTCTGGTCGAAGATCAGGCTGGCGACGCCGGCCGCGGCGATGATCTTGGCGAACACCACGACGATGACCGGGTCGATGCGGTCGGACAGGCGACCGCCCAGCGGGGCCGCCACCAGGGCGCCGACCGAGAACAGGGTGCTCGCGAGGGCCGCGGTGAGCGCGCCCCAGCCACGGGTGTTCGCGGCGTAGGCGTACTGGTAGGGCAGCACCGTGCCCCAACCGAGCATGCCGATGGCGGAGGCGATGATGAGCAGACGAGTACGCATGAGTGTTCACACCCTTCACGGTGTTGGTAGTGGCGGTGGTGGGGAGGAGCGACGGTGACCTCGACCCACGGAACTTCGACCTCGAAGTTCGACTTCGAAATATTAACACTTCATCAGGACATGTGACAATGCGGCATGGCAGCCAAGCGGCGATCGATCCAGGACCAGCACTCTGACGACGTGGCCACCTACGTCGCGGCCGGTGGCGAGGAGACCGTGCAGCGGGTCATCACCGCGGTCTACGGAGTCACCAAGAAGCTCGACCAGTGGTACAGCCGCCAGTTCGCCGACCTCGAGCTGAGCCAGGGGGAGTGGGCGGTGCTCGCGGCCCTCGCGAAGGCGGGTGACACCTGCCTCACCCCGAGCCAGCTCGCGGACCTCTCCAGCGTCGCGCCCTCGTCGATGACCCACCGTCTCGACAAGATGTCGGGGCGCGGCATCGTGCAGCGGCGCCCCGACGAGTCCAACCGCACCCGCACCCTCGTCTCGCTCACGAAGGAGGGGTGGATGCTGTTCAGCGCCGCCGTGCGTGAGGCGAACGTCGTCGAGAGTGACACCCTGCGGGGCCTGACCGACTCCGAGCGACATGAGCTCGGGCGACTTCTCGAGATCGTGATCGCGGGTCTCGACGAGGTCGACGCCTGACCTGACGGCTGCACGACACCAGTCCTTCGCCTGCCATGATTCGGCAACACACCGAGTAGTCACCAACCCACCGGGTAGTTTCCCGGTGGGTTGCGGATTGCCCGGTGAGTTGCGGAGACAGTGGGCTCGCTTGCGACCGCGGTGGACCCAGGCGCTACGGCGGGGTCAGACGCTACGGCGTACCGTCGGCCCATGAGCGAGATGCACAGCCAGAGCGCCGGTCCGATCACCCTCGTCACGGGCACCTCGAGCGGAATGGGCCTCTATGCGGCCGTCGAGCTGGCCCGGAGGGGTCACACCGTCGTCGCCACGATGCGCGACACCTCCCGGGCCACCAGACTGCAGGCCGCGGCGACAGAGGCGGGGGTCGAGCTCGACGTCCGGGCCCTCGACGTCGTCGACCACGAGAGCGCCCGCACGTGTGTGGAGTCGGTGCTGGCCGACCACGGCCGCATCGACGTGCTCCTCAACAACGCCGGACGTGGAGCCGTCGGAACGGCCGAACAGCTGAGCATCGACGACGTCCGCGACCAGCTCGAGGTCAACTACGTCGGCCCGGTCGCGCTCACCAAGCTGGTGCTGCCCGGGATGCGGGAGCGGGGGTCGGGCCGGGTGCTGACGATCACCAGCGTCGGCGGCGCCGTCGGCCAGCCGTTCGCCGACAGTTACTGCGGCGCCAAGTTCGCCGTCGAGGGCTTCATGCAGTCGCTGGCCCCGGTCGCCGAGACCTTAGGGGTCTGGGTCAGCGTCATCGAGCCCGCAGCGGTCGCAAGCGACTTCGTCGGCAGCGCGCTCCGCAAGGACGAAGGCCCCAGCGACGATCACGAGGCCCGGCCAGCGGCATCCGACAGCGATGGCTCAGGCGATTCAGCCGACCCCTACGCCGCCCCGCTCGCCGCCTACCTGACCCGCAGCGCCGGTGCCTTCGACAACGCCCAGAGCGCGGTGAGCGCTGCCGCGGCCATCGCCGACGCCGTGACCGCCGAGAGCTACCGGTTCCGCTGGCAGACCTCTGCCGGTGCCTCGGCCTTCGTCGGGATGTCGCTCGGTGACCTCGACGGCGAGCGCGTGCTCGGGGTCACCCGCACCTGGATCGCCGCCTCCTGACCTCGCCTCTGTTGTGGGGAGGTGGGGGTTGCGGGCGGGCTGACGAGATCTCCTAGGCTCGGGGCGTGAGCTTCCCCCGACCGGTGCCGACCATCGGCGACCCCTCGTCGGCGGCCGAGCGGGCCGCGAGCCCGGACGCCTGGGCCATGCCGGATGCCGTGCACGCGCTGGCTCGCGTCGTGGGAGCGCGTCGCGACATTCGCCGGTTTCGGCCCGACCCGGTGCCCGAGGCGGTGCTGCGGTCGGTGCTCGAGGCCGGGCATCGAGGCCCGAGTGTCGGGCACTCGCAACCGTGGCGGTTCATCGTCGTCACCGAGGCGGCCACCCGCGACCGGGCGGCCGTCATGGCCGACCGGAGTCGCCTTCGTCAGGCAGAGGGGATGACCGAAGAGGCCGCCCGCGGGTTGCTCGACCTGCGCCTCGAGGGCATCCGCGAAGCACCGGTCGGGATCGTCATGGCCTGCGATCGTAGGGCTCCCGCCGCCGGGGTGCTCGGGCGGGCCAGTTTTCCCGACGCTGACCTGTGGTCGTGCGCGGCCGCGATCGAGAACATCTGGCTCACGGCTCGGGTGCACGGTCTGGGGCTGGGCTGGGTCACCCTCTTCGAGCCGGCCGAGCTCGCTGCCCTGCTGGGGCTGCCCGACGGGGTCGAGACCTTGGGTTGGCTCTGCCTCGGTTGGCCCGACGAGCGGCCGCCCGAGCCGGGCCTGGAGCGGGCCGGCTGGTCGAAGCGGCTGCCGCTCGACGACGTCGTGATGCGTGAGCGTTGGCGCGACAGCGCTGCGCCGGTCTCTCACCTGCGCGCCCCCGAGCCGTCTGCTGTGGTGGCGGCCCGCGACCGGGCCGACGACCTGCTCACGGCGGCGGGGTCACTCGGCGCCCTCGACGCGGTGCTCGACCGGATCGGCGCACTTCGGCTCGTCGCCGGGCCGGGCGCGTTGGTCATCGCGGCGGCCGACCATGCCGTCACGACCCACGGGGTGTCGGCCTTCGACGCCTCCGTCACCGCCGACGTCGCTCGCGCGACCAAGGAAGGCGCGTCGATGGGGGCCGTTGCCGCCAGGGCTGCTGGCCTCGAACTGTCGTTCATTGACGCGGGAATCGGCTGCTGCAGAGGTGATCTCGTCTCCACCGATGCCCTTGACCACGAGACCTGGGCCAGGTTGCTCGCCGAAGGTCGCGAGCGCGGTGCCGAGGCCGCGGCATCCGGCCTCGTGGCGATCGGAGAGGTCGGCGTCGGTAACACCACGGTTGCTGCGACGCTCGCGGCGGCGCTGCTCGACCTGCCGGCATCCGAGGTCGTGGGGCGGGGGTCGTCGGCCGACGCGACGATGCTCGAGCGCAAGATCGACGTGGTCGAACATGCCCTCGCGCGGGTCGGCCCCGTCGACGCGGACGAGGCGATCCACCGGCTGGGCGGCGGTGAGTTCGCCGTGCTCACCGGCGTCGTGCTCGGCGTCGCGGAGGCCGGTGGTGTGGTGGTGCTCGACGGGCTCGCGACATCGGTCTGCGCGTTGGCGGCCGTTCGGCTCGAGCCGGCGGTGGCGGCTCATCTCGTTGCCGGCCAGCGTTCTCGCGAGCGGGCCCATGCCCTGGTGCTGCGTGAGCTCGGCCTCGAACCGGTGCTCGACCTGCGCATCCGGGCGGGCGAAGGCGTAGGGGCTGCGCTCGCCGTCGGGTTGCTGCACGATGCCCTGCGTCTACGCCGAGACGTGGCCCGCACAACTCGGCCGACGAAATTTCGGGTTGAGTCCGGCCCCGGTCGGGCCTAAATTGCAGGCACTGCCCCAGTTCCTATCGCCGAGGGGCCGACAGGAGAGCCATGTCGACGAGCACGCCGAACCGCAGCCCAGGGCCTGACTCGAGGGCTGACCGCGCCTTCTTCGGGCAGCCGAAGGGTCTCGCGACCCTTTTCTTCGTCGAGTTGTGGGAGCGCTTCTCCTACTACGGGATGCGTGCCATCCTGCTCTACTTCCTCATCGGCAAGGTGGCCGACGGCGGTCTCGGCATCGACGAGACGACGGGCACGGCCGTCGTCACGATCTATGGCGCCTCGGTCTACCTGCTCTCGATCATCGGTGGGTTCACGGCCGACCGGATGTTCGGTCCGCGCCGCTCGACTCTGTACGGCGCCCTCGTCATCATGTCGGGGCACATCTGTCTCGCGATTCCGGCCACTCCGACCGCCTGGCTCGGTATCGCCCTCGTGGCTCTCGGCACGGGCCTGCTCAAGCCCAACGTCTCGACCATGGTCGGCATGCAGTACAAGGGTGACGACCCGAGACGTGACGCGGGCTTCTCGATCTTCTACATGTCGATCAACATCGGCGCGTTCTTCTCGCCGCTCGTCGTCGGCTGGCTGCGTGACCGCTACGGGTTCCACGCCGGGTTCTCGGCGGCCGCGGTCGGAATGGCTGTCGCGGTGGTGTGGTTCATCAAGGGCCGCAAGGCGCTCGGCCCCCACGTCGACGACGTGCCCAACCCCCTCACCGACCAGGAGCGCAAGAAGGTGGGCGCACTGGGCATCGGGGCACTGGTCGCTTTCGCGCTCGTCGTGGTCCTCGCTGGTCTGTGGCGCGACACGATCCTCGACCAGGTCATCGACGCCATCTCGATCGTGGCGCTGCTCGCACCGATCGCGTACTTCACGATGATGTTCCGCAGCCCGAGGGTGGACAAGGAGGAGAAGTCGCACCTGCTCGCCTACCTGCCGCTCTGGATCGGCGCCATGCTCTTCTGGATGATCTTCGAGCAGGCGGCCGGCAAGATGGCCCTCTTCGCGCAAGATCGCACGGTCACCGAGACGGCCGGTATCCAGGTCAACCCCGAATGGTTCCAGTCGGTGAACCCGCTCGCCATCGTGGTGCTCGCTCCCATCGCTGGGGCGATCTGGACGAGGCGTGCGGGGCGGTTCCCCTCGACCCCGATGAAGTTCGTGCTCGGCGTGACGCTCATCGGGGTGTCGGCGTTGGCCCTGTCGTGGGCCTTCGCCACCTTCCAGGGAAACACGGCGCCGGTCTACATCCTCGCCGGCGTCTTCGTGCTGCAGACGGTCGCCGAGCTGTGCCTCTCACCCGTCGGCCTGTCGGCCACCACCCGACTGGCGCCCAAGGCCTTCGCCAGCCAGGCGATGGCGTTGTGGTTCCTCGGCAGCGCAGCCGGACAGGCTCTCGCGGCCCAGCTGATCCAGGCCCTCGGCGGTCTCTCCGACTCCATGTACTACCTCGTCAACGCGATCATCACGCTGGTCGTGGCCGGCATTCTGCTGGCGCTGGTGCCGTGGATCCGCACGAAGATGGCGACGGCTGAGCTGCACGCGACGACGGGTGCAGCGACGCACTGAGCAGACTCGAGGCACCCCTTCAGGGGTTGATGCCCCCACCGTTGCGGCCACCGGGCCGCCGATAGTGTCTCCCCAAGATGGGGTGGCCTCTGACGGGTCGGATCGGTCAGTCGGCCACGAGCTGGTAGACGTTGCCATCGGGGCCTCTGAACTGTTGCCAGGTCGGGCCCGGCTCGCCGACCAGCTCAATGCCGGCCTCACTCAGCTCCAACACGGCCCCGGGGAGGTCGCGCACGGCAAAGCCGACGACGGGGCCGGTGTCGAAATGGGCCTTGCCCGGGTATCCCGGCCCGAAGACTTCCACGTGACGACCATCTGGGAGCTCGAAGACCCAGAACTCCGGTTCGGTGTGCACCGCAGGGAGGCCGAGCACGGACTCGTAGAAGTGGGCCTGTGACTCGCTAC
Organism: Humibacillus sp.; assembly: GCA_030452985.1. Lineage (GTDB taxonomy): Bacteria > Actinomycetota > Actinomycetes > Actinomycetales > Dermatophilaceae > DSM-29435. The sequence continues at coordinate 1,274 of JAKDLG010000042.1, read as the reverse complement.
GGTCCGTTCGAGTTCCGACCCAGCCGAGGCCTGTGATGTCCATCGCGGCAGTATGCCGCCAATCCACACCGGCACAGTGTGCGACCGAACTGTCGACCTAGCCAGATGATGTGGAGGGGAGTCGTCGGCGTCATGGTCGCGTTCTCAGAGGGGCTAAAGCCTCATCGTTCTGATGGGTCGGCATCTGGGTCAGCGAGCCTGAATCTCGATTATTCGCAACTAGATTCACTAGCGTTGGCTGAACGTATCAGGTAGACTCGAACACATGATCGAGACTGATGAGGGGCTGACGACGCAGGGCCTGCAGGCCCTGGTCACGGCTCTGTCTCGTCTTGATGAGCAGGTCGATGACGGGGAGCGGATCGACCAGCTGGCTGGGTTGGAACGACTGAAGTCGGCGGTCGCGGCAGCGCAGGCGCGGGTCACGGTGGGGTTCGTGACCTCGCAGGAGCAGATCGCTGATGGGTGGCGTGAACACGCGAAGGCGTGTTCGGATGCCGGTGACTTCGACGGGTGGCGCCAGGCGAGGGACCACGCCCGCCGAGCCTCTCTGGAAGAGCCCGAACCGGCCGGCCAGGAACCGAGCGAGGGGAAGCGGTCGCGGAAGCGGCCGGTGGTAGCGAACGGGATCACCGCGCAGGTCGCGTTGGCCCGGGCGGAGTCCCCGCACCGCGGTGGTGAGCACGTCAGGTTGGCGCTGGCCTTGCACCGGCACCTGCCGAGCGTGTTGGCCTGGCTGAAGGCCGGGGTGCTCAGTGAGTGGCGGGCCACCCTCATCGTGCGCGAGTGCGCGGTGCTGTCCCCCGACCTGCAGGAGGTGTTGGACGCCGAGCTCGCCGGGACCCTCGGGGAAGGCGTCGGCCGGTTGGGGGACCGGCAGCTGGTCCGGCACGTGAAGGCCATCGCGTACCGCCTCGACCCCGAATCCGTGCTGAACCGGGCCCGCAAGGCCGAAGGAGACCGGCGCGTCAGTGTGCGCCCGGCCCCGGACACGATGGCCTACCTGACGGCGTTGTTGCCGGTGGCCCAGGCCGTGGCCGCGTACGCCGCCCTCACGACCGCGGCGGACACCGCGAAGGCGGGTGGGGATGACCGCGGTCGGGGTCAGGTGATGGCCGACACCCTCGTGGAACGGGTGACCGGACAGGAGACCGCCGAGGACGTGGGAGCTTGTCAACTCTTCTGTGTAAGTGATCTGGGTCACATGGGTTTTACAGGTAGGTGGTCACGCGCTCGGGATAGACGAGCGCGAGCTCGGTCAGGGCGGCCTTCCA
>JAKDLG010000199.1 GCA_030452985.1 Humibacillus sp. | reverse complement strand
GGCACCCGCATCTTCGGCCCGGTGGGCCGCGAGCTGCGTGAGAAGAAGTTCATGAAGATCATCTCGCTGGCGCCGGAGGTGCTGTGAACATGGCGAAAAGCACGGGCAAGGCCACCACGGCCGCCAAGATGAAGATCAAGAAGGGCGACCTGGTTCAGGTCATCTCCGGGCGCACCCAGACCAACGGTGGCGACCGGGGCAAGCAGGGCAAGGTCATCGCGGTCTATCCCGAGACCCAGCGTGTGCTGGTCGAGGGCATCAACCGCGTCACCAAGCACGTCAAGGCCGGGGCCACCACTCGGGGCACGCGTACCGGTGGCCTGACCCACACCGAGGCCGCGATCCACGTGAGCAACGTGGCCGTCGTCGACCCCGAGTCCAAGAAGCCCACCCGGGTCAAGACCCGGGTCGAGACCGTTGACCGCGGTGGCCGCCAGAAGGCGTCCCGAGTGCGGGTCGCGGTCAAGTCGGACAAGGATCTCTGAGCATGACTGAAACCATCACCCCGGCTGCCGACGCAGCCGCTCGGCCCCGCCTCAAGGTGCGCTACCAGAGCGAGATCAAGGGCGCCCTGCTGGACCAGTTCGGTTACGCGAACACCATGCAGGTCCCCGGTGTCGTCAAGGTCGTCGTCAACATGGGTGTCGGCGACGCCGCCAAGGACAGCAAGCTGATCGAGGGCGCCGTCAAGGACCTCACGGCCATCACCGGCCAGAAGCCGGTCGTGACCAAGGCCCGGAAGTCGATCGCCCAGTTCAAGCTGCGTGAGGGGATGCCGATCGGCGCCCACACGACGCTGCGCGGCGACCGCATGTGGGAGTTCCTCGACCGACTCGTGTCGATCGCCCTTCCGCGCATCCGTGACTTCCGCGGCCTCTCACCGAAGCAGTTCGACGGTCGTGGCAACTACACCTTCGGCCTCACGGAGCAGTCGGTGTTCCACGAGATCGACCAGGACCGCATCGACCGGGTCCGTGGCATGGACATCACCGTGGTCACCACGGCGACCAACGATGACGAGGGTCGCGCGCTGCTCAAGCAGCTGGGCTTCCCCTTCAAGGAGAACTGACATGGCCAAGACCGCACTGGTCAACAAGGCGAACCGAAAGCCGAAGTTCAAGGTTCGCGGCTACACCCGCTGCCAGCGGTGCGGCCGCCCCCGTTCCGTGTACCGCAAGTTCGGCGTCTGCCGGATCTGCCTTCGCGAGATGGCGCACGCCGGCGAGCTGCCGGGCGTGACCAAGAGCTCCTGGTAACACCAACGCTCGGGAGCTCACGGCCCTGGCGGGCCTGCGCCCCCGAGTACCCCCGAAAAACCCGCGTCACACCTATTCAGTATTTGACACCGAAGGTCGGCCACAGCGGCATCCAGCTGACGGTCGAAACCCCGGTGAGGAAGGGCGGAGAGCCCACATGACCATGACAGACCCGATTGCGGACATGCTGACCCGCGTCCGGAACGCCAACTCGGCGCACCACGACGTCGTCTCCATGCCGTACTCCAAGCTCAAGAAGAACATCGCCGAGATCCTCGAGGCCGAGGGCTACATCGCCTCGTGGAAGATCGAGGAGGCCACCGTCGGCCAGACGCTGACCATCGACCTGAAGTACGGGCCGAACCGTGAGCGTTCGATCGCCGGCGTTCGCCGTGTCAGCAAGCCCGGACTGCGGGTGTACGCCAAGTCGACCAACCTGCCCAAGGTGCTCGGCGGGCTCGGTGTCGCCATCCTGTCGACCTCGACGGGACTGCTCACAGACCGTCAGGCACACGAGAAGGGCGTGGGTGGGGAAGTCCTCGCCTACGTCTGGTAAGGACCACTGACATGTCTCGAATCGGACGACTCCCGGTCTCCATTCCCTCGGGTGTGGACATCAACGTCAACGGCCAGGCCGTCACGGTCAAGGGTCCCAAGGGCGAGCTGGCCCTCACGGTCCCCGAGCCGATCACCGTCGAGCGCGCTGAGGCGACGCTCGAGGTCAAGCGGCCCAACGACGAGCGCGACTCACGCTCGCTGCACGGGCTGACGCGCTCGCTGATCAACAACATGGTTCTCGGGGTCACCGAGGGCTACGAGAAGAAGATGGAGATCCACGGCACGGGTTACCGCGTCGCGGCCAAGGGCGCCACCTTGGAGTTCTCGCTCGGATTCTCACACCCCGTCGTCATCGAAGCTCCCGCCGGCATCAACTTCGCCGTCGAGAACCCGACCCGCTTCTCGGTGCAGGGCATCGACAAGCAGCTCGTCGGTGAGGTCGCGGCGAACATCCGCAAGCTGCGCAAGCCCGACCCGTACAAGGGCAAGGGCGTTCGCTACGCAGGCGAGCAGATCCGTCGCAAGGTCGGAAAGGCCGGTAAGTAAGCCATGGCAATGATCATCAAGCGCGGCAAGACCAAGGCCGCCGCACGCAACCGTCGCCAGATCCGCGGCCGCAAGAAGATCGCCGGCACCACGATCCGGCCACGCCTCGTCGTGTCCCGCTCGAGCCGGCACCTCTTCGTCCAGCTCGTCGACGACACGGTCGGCAAGACCGTCGCGTCGGCGTCGACGATGGAGGCCGACCTGCGGGCGTTCGAGGGCGACAAGACGGCCAAGGCGAAGCGCGTCGGCGAGCTCGTCGCTGCGCGGGCCAAGGATGCCGGTATCGACGCCGTCGTGTTCGACCGTGGCGGCAACAAGTACCACGGTCGCGTCGCGGCCATCGCCGAGGGCGCCCGCGAAGGCGGTCTGTCCCTGTGAGCACCCACGTGAACGCAATTGTTGAGATGAGGAACAGCTGATGCCCGGACAGCAGCGTCGAGGCGGCGGCGTCGGAGGCCCCGCCACAGGCGGCGAGCGCACCGAGCGCGGAGACCGTCGGGATGGCCGCGGAGGCCGTGACGGCCGCGACAGTCGCGACCAGGACAAGAACCAGTACGTCGAGCGCGTCGTCACGATCAACCGCGTCTCCAAGGTCGTCAAGGGTGGTCGTCGCTTCAGCTTCACCGCCCTCGTCGTCGTCGGAGACGGCGACGGCACGGTCGGCGTCGGCTACGGCAAGGCCAAAGAAGTTCCCGCGGCCATCGCCAAGGGCGTCGAGGAGGCCAAGAAGAACTTCTTCAAGGTCCCGCGCATCCAGGGGACCATCCCGCACCCCGTGCAGGGTGAGGCCGCGGCCGGTGTCGTCATGCTGCGCCCTGCCGCGCCTGGTACGGGTGTCATCGCCGGTGGCCCGGTGCGTGCGGTGCTCGAGTGCGCCGGCATCCACGACGTGCTGAGCAAGTCGCTGGGTTCGTCCAACGCCATCAACATCGTGCACGCGACGGCCCAGGCCCTGCGTGACCTCGAGCGCCCCGAGTCGGTCGCCGCGCGCCGCGGCAAGACCCTCGAGGAGGTGGCCCCGGCCGCCATGCTCCGGGCCCAGGCCGCCGGTATCGCCGACGCCCGAGCCCAGAAGGCTGGTGCCTGATGGCTCAACTGAAGGTGACCCAGACCCGTTCCGAGATCGGTGGCAAGCAAAACCAGCGCGACACGCTGCGCAGCCTCGGTCTGAAGCGCATCGGCGACACCGTCGTCAAGGAAGACCGTCCCGAGATCCGCGGGATGGTCAACACGGTGACGCACCTCGTCACCGTCGAGGAGGTTGACTGACATGGCAGACAAGACTGCTGACACGAACGCCGGCACCCGGTCGAGCTCCGGCGAGTCTGCGCTCAAGGTGCACCACCTGCGTCCGGCCCCCGGAGCCAAGACTCCCAAGACCCGAGTGGGTCGTGGTGAGGGCTCCAAGGGCAAGACCGCCGGTCGCGGCACCAAGGGCACCAAGGCCCGCTACCAGGTTCCCGAGCGCTTCGAGGGCGGCTCCATGCCGCTGCACATGCGCATCCCGAAGCTGCGTGGGTTCAAGAACCCGTTCCGCACCGAGTACCAGGTCGTGAACCTCGACCGGCTCGAGCACCTGTTCCCCGAGGGTGGCGAGGTCTCGGTCGACGACCTCGTCGCCAAGGGCGCCGTTCGTGACGGCTTCCCGGTCAAGGTGCTCGGCACCGGTGAGATCACCGTCAAGGTGCAGATCGTGGCCCACCGTTTCTCGGCCTCCGCCAAGGAGAAGATCGAGGCCGCAGGCGGCTCGGTCACCTCGCTCAGCGGCGAGTGACCACCTGATCAACAGCGACAGCCAGCGCCCCGGGAGCTCTCCGCACCGACCGACGTCAGGTCGGTCATCGCGGAAGCGTTCCCGGGGCGCTGCCGCTTTGAGTTAACCTTCGACGGATTGCACGACTTGTACGCCGCGCCTCGAGCGTGGCACCAGGAGGACCAGTGTTTGCCGCTTTCGTTCGCGCGTTCCGTACCCCGGACCTGCGCAAGAAGCTGCTCTTCACGATCGGCATACTCGCGCTGTTCCGGCTCGGGTCGCACGTGCCCGTCCCGGGAGTGAGCTACGGCCTCGTCCAGGCCTGCCTCGCCGATGGGCAGAAGGCAGGGGGAAGCGACCAGAGCGGTCTGCTCAGCCTGGCGAACCTGTTCAGCGGCGGCGCGCTGCTCCAGCTGTCGGTCTTCGCGCTGGGCATCATGCCCTACATCACGGCGAGCATCATCGTGCAGCTGCTCACGGTGGTGATCCCGAAGTTCGAGGCCCTCAAGGAGGAGGGGCAGGCCGGGCAGACCAAGATGACGCAGTACACCCGGTACCTGACGATCGGTCTGGCGGTGCTGCAGAGCTCGACCCTCGTCACCTTCGCGCGCAACCCCTCGGCCCTGTTCGGTGGTTCGTGCGAGAACATCCTCACCGACAGCTCGAGCCTGACCATCGTGATCATGGTGCTGACCATGACCGCCGGCACCGGCCTGATCATGTGGTTCGGCGAGCTCGTCACCGACAAGGGTGTCGGCAACGGCATGTCACTGCTCATCTTCACCTCGATCGCCGCCGGGTTCCCGAGCTCGCTGTGGTCGATCAAGGAGAACAAGGGCTGGGGCACCTTCCTCGGCATCCTGCTCATGGGCATGTTCGTGATCGGCGCCGTCGTCTATGTCGAGCAGTCACAGCGCCGTATCCCGGTGCAGTACGCCAAGCGGATGGTCGGTCGACGAGAGTACGGCGGTACCTCCACGTACATCCCGCTCAAGGTCAACATGGCCAACGTGATCCCGGTGATCTTTGCCAGCTCCTTGCTTGCCCTGCCGGGGCTGGTGGCCCAGTTCAACGCCGGGTCGAGCGGCAACGCGCCGGGCTGGGTGTCGTGGGTGCAGGAGAACCTGCAACGAGGTGACAAGCCGATCTACATGCTCGTGTACGTCGCGCTCATCATCTTCTTCACCTTCTTCTACGTCTCGATCACGTTCAACCCGACCGAGGTCGCCGACAACATGAAGAAGTACGGTGGGTTCATCCCCGGCATCCGGGCGGGTCGCCCGACAGCCGAGTACCTCAACTATGTGCTGACCCGCATCACCGTGGTCGGCGCCATCTACCTGGCCCTCGTCTCCCTCATCCCGCTCATCGCGCTCGTCGCGGTGGGGGCAAACCAGAACTTCCCGTTCGGCGGAACCTCGATCATCATCGTCGTCGGGGTCGGGCTCGAGACGGTGAAGCAGATCGAGGCGCAGCTGCAGCAGCGTCACTACGAAGGGTTCCTCCGCTGACCATGAGGCTGATCATTCTCGGACCCCCCGGTGCCGGCAAGGGCACCCAGGCCGCTCGGATAGCGCAGCGGCTCTCGATCCCGGCCATCTCGACGGGAGACATCTTCCGGTCGAACATCAAGAACCAGACCGAGCTCGGCCGGCGCGTCGAGACGATCCTCGCCTCCGGACGGTACGTTCCCGACGAGATGACCAACGAGATCGTCGACGACCGGCTCACGTGGCCCGACGCCGAGAACGGCTTCCTGCTCGACGGCTACCCGCGCACCGCCCCGCAGGTCGAGGCGCTCGAAACGATGCTGGCCCGACGCGGTCACGCGCTGGATGCCGTGCTCGAGCTGACGGTCGACGAGGAGTCGGTGGTCGAGCGGCTGCTCAAGCGCGCCGTCACCGAGGGCCGGGCCGATGACACCGAGGAGGTGATCCGCGAACGCCAGCAGATCTACCGCCGCGAGACCGCGCCACTGGCGGATCACTACCGACGGGCCGGCCTTCTCGTGCAGGTCAACGGGATGGGCGTGGTCGACGAGGTCACCGACCGCGTCATCGAGGCCCTGCCGGCGCGCTGAGCAGCACCCACCAGCACCGACCAGCACGAAGCGAGACGAGGACCATGTTCGGACGCCGCAAGCTTCAGGGTCGCACGGATGAGCAGCTGTTGCTCATGCGGGCGGCCGGGCTGCTCGTCGGGAAGACCCTCGAGATGCTGCGGAGCGAGGTGCGCGAGGGCGTCACGACGCTCGAGCTCGACCGTCTCGCCGAGACGTTCATCCGTGACCACGGCGGCATCCCGAACTTCCAGCTCGTGCCGGGCTACTCCCACACGCTCTGCACCAGCGTCAACGAAGAGGTCGTGCACGGCATCCCCGGGTCGCGCGTGCTCGAGCACGGTGACGTGCTCTCGATCGACTGCGGTGCCGAGATCGACGGCTGGAACGGCGATGCCGCTACCACGGCGGTGGTCGGTGGCCGGGCGGCCGGTTCCAGCGACGACCTCCACCTGATCGACGCGACCGAGGCGGGCCTGTACGCCGGCATCGCGGCGATGCAGGTCGGTGGCCGCCTCTATGCGGTCGGCGACGCGGTCGAGGCCAGCGTTCGCGCCGCCGCCGAGCGCGACGGTCACGCCTACGGCGTCATCGACGAGTACGTCGGTCACGGCATCGGCACCAAGATGCACATGGATCCGCAGATCCCGAACTACGCGGTGAGCGAGACCGGCCCGAAGCTCGTCGACGGGTTCACCGGTGCGATCGAGCCGATGATCACCCTTGGCACCACCGACACGAAGGTGCTCGGCGACGACTGGACCGTCGTGACGACCGACCGTTCGCGGGCAGCGCACTGGGAGCACTCGGTGGCGGTGCGGGAGGCCGGTCTCTGGATCCTGACGGCCATCGACGGCGGAAGGTCAGCCCTGGAGGCTCTGGGGGCGGTGTACGACCCCATCGGCTGAGGCGCGAAGTGCCGGTCCAACGCGGCGCGGACGTGCGCGGTAGCGTCTGCGGGTGAGCCTTCCCCGTAGCACCCCGTCTGCCCAAGGTCTCGACGCCGCCGGCCTGCGTGACTTCGTGACCGCCCTCGAGAGCGACGGCCTGGCGCCCCACAGCGTGATGGTCGCCCGGCACGGGCAGGTCGTCGCCGAAGGGTGGTGGCACCCGTACGCCGCTGAGCGCCCGGCGCTGGTCTACTCGCTGTCGAAGACGGTGACCGCCACCGCCGTGGGGCTGCTCGTCGACGAGGGCCGGCTCTCCCTCGACGCCCCCGTGCTGGGGTTCTTCCCGGAGATCGACTCGGGCGAGGTCGCCCCGCTCTGGGCCGACGTGCTCGTCAAGCACTGCCTGTCGATGACCGTGGGGCACGAGGTCGACGCTTGGGAGGAAGTGGCCCGTCGCGCCCGGTCGTCGTGGTCCGGTTCACCCGATGCCGATGCCGATGCCGATGCCGATGGTGCTGCTGACGACGGGATCCGACACGTGTTCGCGACGACGCCGACCGTGGCGCCGGGCACGGTGTTCACCTACAACCAGGCGGCCACCTACCTGCTGTCGCGCATCGTCACGCGGGTCACCGGCGTCGGCGTCGTCGAGGTGCTGCGCGGTCGGCTGCTCGGCGAGCTCGGCGTCGATGACATCCCGTGGCACCGCGACCCGCAGGGTCACGTACTCGGGTTCAGCGGAGCGCACCTGACCACCGAGGCCATCCTCACCCTGGCCCAGCTCTATCTCGGCCGTGGCGTTCTGGGCGAACGACGCCTGCTCTCACGGCAGTGGTGCGACGAGGCGACGACCGGCTTCGGTCCGACCGACCTGCGGCCGGACGTGAACCCAGACTGGGCGCGCGGCTACGGCTACTCCTTCTGGATGCAGAAGGTCGGCTACCGGGGCGATGGTGCCTACGGACAGTTCCTCGTGGTGCTTCCCGAGCACGATGTGGCCCTGGCGGTCACCTCCGAGCAGGAGAACATGCAGGCGACCCTCGACCTCGTCTGGCGTCACCTCCTGCCTGCGGTCGACCGGGCCGGGTCACCGGCTGCCGACGCTGAGCTGGCCGAGCTGCTGTCCTCGCGCCGCCTCGAGCCGGCGACGGGTGGGCCAGCCGAGGGCTCGGACATGACGCTGGCGCGCGCGTCCGACTCAGACCTGTCGCGGCGCTACTCCGGGGCCACGATCCGGCGCGACGGCTCGAGCTGGGTCGTGGACCTGCGTCGCGACGAGCACGTGCTGACGGTGCACGTGGGAGCCGGGGAGTGGGCGGCGTCGACGCTGACGTCGGGAGGCTACGACCTGCCGGTGGTCGCCAGCGGCGGCTGGCGCGACGGCGACACCTTCGTGGCCGACGTCGTGGTGATCGAGACGCCGCACCGGTTCGAGGTGTTGGGTCGGCGTTCGACCGGTGAGGCGCGCCTCCGGTGGCGCCTGATGCCGCTGAACGGGCCCGACCCGCTCGATCTGGCGGCCCGCCGAACCGGCTGACCCCGACGGGACCGACACCGGTATCCGCCCCTCACGCTCCCAGTCGAGCGTCTGGGGGCCTTTGGGGCCCACCGTGGGTGTGCGTAAATGGGG
>JAKDLG010000349.1 GCA_030452985.1 Humibacillus sp. | reverse complement strand
CATCCGCTGGCTCTCGTCGCTGCTCTCGGAGAGCAGCTCCAAGAGCCTGTGTGCTGGTCCGAAAATGAAGGACACCACGCGGGTTTGAGTGTCAGCGCCGGGCGGGAGGTGTCCTGGCGTGCTCAGTGGTGGGGCCTCACGCGGCGGGCTCGAGGATGACTCGGTAGCCCAGGGCCTGCAGATCCCGGACATGGTTACGGACCCTGCGTTCTGGGTTGATCCGGGAGTCGTAGTAGTCCGCGCCGAGATCGATGAAGGTGGCTCCCGGGGTGGACAGGATGTGCCAGATCGCGACGAGGATCGAGCGGCCCACCGCGACGATGGCCCGGGGCTTGCCGCGCCGCCTGGCGATCCGTCGGTAGCGGGCGCCGAGGAAAGTATCCGAGCGGCCGGCCATGACCGCAGCCTCGCCCAAGGACCGGGCCAGGTACTTGTTGCCATGCCCCGTGCCGGGCCGGGACTTGCTCTTCCCGGCTGATTCATGGACCGTCGGGGCGAACTTCGCCCACGAGCAGAGGTGGCCCGCGGTCGGGAACCGGGACATGTCAACGCCGATCTCGGCGATGATCGCCACCGCGAGGCAGGCCCCGATCCCGGGGATCGTGACCAGCCGGGAGGCGGCATCATGCAACTCGCCCAGGGTGGCGGTGATCTGCTCCTCGATCCCGGCGATGTCGGCGTTCGCGGCATCGACCCGGGCCAGCATCGCGGTCAGCAGAAACGCGTGGTGGGTCCCGAACCGGGCCACGAACGCCGCCTCGAGTAGTGCCTTCTTCGATCGCATCCGCCCGCGGGCCAGATCGGCCAGCACGCCTGGGTCGCGTTCACCAGCGATCAACGCGGCCAGCATCGCCCGCCCGGAGACCCCGAAAATGTCAGAGGCGACGACCGACAGCTTCACCCCGGCGTCCTCGAGCAGCTTCTCTACCCGCTGCTTCTCCGCGGTGCGTACCCCGACCAGGTCCACCCGGTAGCGGGTCAGGTCCCGCAGCCGGCGCACGGGCGGGTCCGGCACGAAACTTGGGCGCAGCATCTGCCGCTCGGCCAGCTTGCACAACCACACCGCGTCCAACCGGTCCGTCTTGGGCCGGCCCGGTAGGTGCTTGACGTCACGGGCGTTGACCAGCCACGTCTCGAAGGTGTCCTCCAGCAGGTAGAACACCGGCTTCCAGTAGTCGCTGGTGGCCTCCATGACCACCCGGGTCACACCCAACCCGGCCAGCCAGTCCGCCATCGCCAACACACTCGGGGCCATCGTGGAGAACGTCCGCACCTCCTGCGCCCGGCCCCGGCCAGGACCGGGAACCCGTACGCAACACACCATCTCGGCCTTACCGAGATCGATCGCCGCCACCTTCTCGATCAGATGCTGCTCGCCCGAATCAAGATCCATCACCGCACTCCCTTCAGATCGCCGGAACAGACCTAGCCACCCAGGAGGAGCTGCAGGGACAAACAGCGAGGCTGGTCCGCGTGCTCGAAGCAACAAGGAAGGGCCCACAACACAGCTCCCAGCGCCCGACTTTTCCACGGCCTCACCGACCAAAGCGCACCGACGTCACCCAGGCGACCAGACCCCCATTTTCAGCCCGGAACGGGCCGGCCCGCCAGGGCCGAACCCGACTTTTCCCATCACGTCGAGCGCGGCCTGAGTCTGTTCGAGCTGGCGGGTCAACCG
>JAKDLG010000348.1 GCA_030452985.1 Humibacillus sp. | reverse complement strand
CCCCGACGGCATCAGCGACGAAGACCAGGCCACCATGGAGAAGCTCTTCCTCACCCTGGCGTAGCCGACCACGGTGACGAGGCGCGGGAGCGCCGCGCTGCCTTTTCCGGCTCGCCGCGTCCCACCGTGCGCTGCGGGACGCGACGGTCCCGGTCAGCAACGCTGTCTTCGGGATCAATCTGGCCGACCAGACGCAGATTGTGATGGTGACAGATCACGACGCGAAAGTACTGGCCTGGCGCACGTTCCGGCGCAAGGAGTGGGCTTGGCGCGGCGTTGGCCTGGGCCGCGGGCCAGGCCCAGGGGCAAGACCGATCATAAAGACGCGGTGTTGATAGTCCGGCTGACCGCGCAGCTGCGCTGCCACCTGCCGGAACCGGTCGATGCGGTCAGCGCTGTGTGGGCCCCGGCTGCGTCACCTCGGGTCCGGCCGCGAACAGGTGCTGGGCGACCACGTGGCCTGCGTGCAGGCGGTGCGGGACTTGCTCGAGTGCGGTTGGCCTGCAACCGTGGAGGCGGCCAAGGCGCCGTTCAGGTCAGCCTCGTGGGGTCGCCGCGATGGCCGTCGTGATGGGCCATGGTCGAGGCGAGCACAGCCAACCTTGATGCGGCTATGAGCGAATGCCAGGCCAGGTTTGGGCCGAGTCCGCGTCTTTCGCGACCAGAGGACGAGATGTTTGATGCGACCAGAGGACGCGCTGCAAACGTCTCCTTCAGGGCGAGGGCACGAGCCTCTCCTACGGCGTAATCTCCCCAGGCCGCCACCCGGCAGCATCAGGGCCGGTCCCGATAGGGGTCATGGTCAGATCGCGAGGCTACGGCGCCTACGGGTCAGGTCCGCGGCAGGTCCTTCGGGGTAAACGCCATTCGTGGCTGCGCACGGCACAGCTCAACGCCGTCGGATGGGCTGCTCTGCTCGGCGCGTGCCTGGTGGCAGCCGCTGTCAGCGTCGGTGCAGCTGGGGCGATCGCCGTGCCGCGCTGGTGGGGGGCCGTTCTCGGCGTTCTTCCGCTGGACGCGGTCGTCCTGCTCGACCGGAGGCGGTGGGCGGCGATGGAGACCGGTTTTTGGGTGGGGTGGCTCCGCGGTCGAGGTGGCTCACGTCGTTCATAGCTTGCCGAGCGGGGGCACACGGCATCCACTTCCCGGACCTTCCGTAGCGGTCCCGGCACGGCTGGATAGGACCCCTGCAGCTCGCGGTTATCCTCATGGTCGGACGTCCCGTGCTCAAAGACGGCATGCGAGGGCGTTGCTAGCGGGAAGGGAACGCCGACTGTCCGCCGACGGCCCCTCGGTGGCCTCGCGCAACAGGTCGAGGTGACCGCAGTGCGGTGCCGTCTCCCGGATCATCGCGTACCGCAATGAGAAGTCCATGCCCTCGCCGCGGGCGCCATCGTCGAGGTCGGCATCCGCGATTGCGCGTCGCAACCTCTCGCGCTCCTCGACGTAGCCGGCCACGACTCCGGAGAGCGTGTCGCCTGGCCGTCCGCTGCCGACGTCCGCTCATCGGCATCAGGTGGTGAAACGTCGACACCTCGGCGGCTTTCGCTCTGGTGGCCGAACAGCAGCCACCGGCACCACAGCCTCCCACCATCACCCGACGTGTATTGGAACTCCACCTCGCCTCGCTACGACCGGGACACGGAACCTGTCAAGTCGGTTGAGACAGCGGGGGGTTACGCGCTCTGTATGAGCGC
>JAKDLG010000198.1 GCA_030452985.1 Humibacillus sp. | reverse complement strand
AAGTCGAGTGGCCAGTTCGGTACAGGTCCGGTTGTACGAAAGTGGCCACTCGACTGGGGGGTGGCGCGGGTCGATCACGGTTTGGCATCAGCGGGCCGTGCCCCTGTCGTGCCGAACCGCTTCGTTCTAGGGTTAGTGCAATGTCACATGTCAAAACGCCCATTTCGACAACGGACGCCAGCGGCGCTCGAGAGCGGAGAATCGCATGATCGGCAAGGCTCGGATCGGTTTGGGGGTCACCGCCGTCGGGGTGGCGCTCGCGCTCGCGTCGTGTGGCGGCGGAGGACTGAGCAGTGACTCGGGCGGTGACGCGGCCGCCACCACCGGCGACATCACGCTCGGCATGGTCACACCCCTCAGCGGCAGCAGCGCCGCGATCGGGCCGTACATGAAGAACGGCGCCCAGCTCGCCATCAACGAGATCAACACCTCGGGCGGGGTGCTCGGTCGCCAGCTCAAGCTCGTCGCCGAAGACGGCGCCTGTGACCCGAAGACGGCGGCGGCCGCTGCCTCCAAGCTCGTCACCGCCGGCGTCACGGTGTCGGTCGGTGGCTACTGCTCCTCGGCGACGCTGCCGACCCTGTCGATCTTCGGCAAGGCCGACATCCCGATGATCATCCCGGCCGCGAACTCGACCGACCTGATCAAGGACAAGCTGCCCAACGTCTTCCTGCTCAACGGCACCGGAGCCCAGCAGGCGCAGGCCGCTGCCGACTTCATGAAGTCGTCCGGGCTCAAGGCGGCCGCGCTCATCGACGACAACACGTCGTACTCGAAGGACATCACCACCCGAACGGCTGCCGACCTCCAGGGCCAGAGCACCAAGGTCGTCAACCAGCAGTCGGTGACTGCCGGTGAGCAGGACTACTCGGCGGCCGTCACGGCCATGCTGCGGGCCAACCCCGACATCATCTACTGGACCGGCTACTACCAGGAGGGCGGGCTGATCATCAAGCAGCTGCGCGCTGCCGGGTACAAGGGCAAGATCATGGTGGCCGACGGCTCGGTCGACAAGCAGCTCGTGACCATCGCCGGCAAGGACAACGCACAGGGCGTGCTCGCGACGATGACGCAGACGCCGCAGACGATCCCGGGCGGCGACGCGTGGATCGCCAGCTACAAGAAGGCCTTCAGCTCCGACCCCGGCCCCTACTCCACGCAGTCGTACGACGCGGTGCGGGTCGCGGCCGAGGCCATCAAGAACGCGGGCAACACCAACGGCAAGGACATCATCGCCGCCCTCGAGAAGATCGACGGCTTCAAGATCTTCAGCGGGTCGCTGAAGTTCACGCCCGACCACACGCTCTCCGAGGGCGGGTTCGACATCCTCGTCGTCAAGGGCAACGACTTCGCGCTCAACAAGTGATCGACCGGCTCCCGGGGCAGGTGCCCCGGGAGCCGACCCCTGCCGAGCGGCATCAAGCTTCTGCAATCGGTTCAAAATCAGCCTGACCCAACCCGAACGAGCCTGAAAACCAGTTCGAAATCAGGAGTGCGATGGACCTCGAGTACCTCTTGCAGCTGATCCTCAACGGCCTGTTCGTCGGCTCGTTCTACGGACTGGTGGCCCTCGGCTACTCGATGGTCTACGGCATCATCAAGCTGCTCAACTTCGCCCACGGCGACATCTATATGCTCGGTGCCTTCTCGGGCTACACCCTGCTGACGATCGGGGCCGGCGTCATCGGCGGCCAGGCCTCGATCATCGTGCTGGTCGTCATCATGCTCATCGCGATGGTGCTCACCGGCACCATCGGTCTCATCCTCGAACGGGTGGCCTACCGTCCGCTGCGCAGCGCCCCCCGACTGTCCGTGCTGATCACCGCGGTGGGGGCCAGCTTTGCGCTGGAGTACGGCATCGCCGTCTCGTTCGGTCCGAACCCGCGGGTCTACCCGGTGGGCCTGGGCAACGAGTCGTTCACCATCTTCGGTGCCCGTTTGACCTACGCGCAGCTCGCGATGATGCTCATCGCCGTGGCGCTCATGGTCGGTCTCGACCAGATCGTGCGCCGGACCCGGTCGGGCCGGGCGATGCGGGCCATCTCGCAGGACCCCAAGGCGTGCCTGCTGATGGGCATCAACGTCGACAGCGTCATCTCGCGCACCTTCTTCGTCGGATCGGCGCTGGCCGGAGCGGCCGGCGTCATGTCGGGCGCCTACTACGGCAAGATCGACTTCCTGATGGGCTTCATCATCGGGCTCAAGGCCTTCACCGCCGCGGTCATCGGCGGTATCGGCAACCTGCGCGGAGCCGTGCTCGGCGCGATCGTGCTCGGGCTGCTCGAGTCGTTCGGCACCGCGTGGCTCGGCAGCGAGTGGAGAGACGTGTTCGCGTTCGGCTTCCTCATCTTGTTCCTCACCGTCAGACCCACGGGCCTGCTCGGCGAACGAGTGACGGAGCGTGTCTGATGAGCACCGATCGCACCAACCGCCCGGAGCAGCCCAACGCGAGCGCCACCAACCGCACCGCGCCGGATGCCGTTGACGCGTCGGCCTTCGTCAACGCCGTCGACAACCGCGGCGACACGAAGGTAGCCCTGGCCGGGTCAGGTCTCGCGCCTGGCAAACCCCGGAAGGTGAGCCCGGTGAGCCGGCTCATCAGCCATCCGTGGTTCGGGTTGGTCATCGTCGCGCTGGCCGTCGCGCTGCCGTTCATCGACTCGCGGGCCTACACCATCCGTATCTCGACCGACGCCCTGATCTTCGTCATGCTGGCGGTCGGGCTGAACATCGTCGTCGGTTACTGCGGCCTGCTCGACCTCGGCTACGCGGCGTTCTTCGCGATCGGGGCGTACACCTCGGGAGTGCTGACGACGACCTTCGGCTGGCCCGTCATCGCGACGATCCCGTGCGTGGTGGTGGCCGCCGTCATCGGCGGGTTGCTCATCGGCGGCCCGACGCTGCGTCTGCGCAGTGACTACCTCGCGATCGTGACGCTCGGTTTCGGCGAGATCGTTCGGATCACCGCCAACAACCTGGAGTTCACGGGCGGCCCGAACGGGGTGTTCGGCATCCCTGACTTCGGCGACTTCGGTCTCCGCGCCGACATCGCGACGTACTGGATCGTGACCGTCGTCGTGGCGCTCGCGGTGCTCGCGTCGGCTCGCCTCGGGCGCGGTCGTCTCGGCCGCGCCTGGCGATTCGTGCGCGAGGACGAGGATGCCGCTGAGGCGATGGGCATCCACACGTACAAGGTGAAGTTCGCGGCCTACGTCACCGGTGCCATCTTCGGGGGCCTGGCCGGGGTGCTCTTCGCCGTGCACCAGACCGCCATCTCGCCGCCGAGCTTCAACTTCCTCTACTCCGCCCTCATCCTCATGGCGGTGGTGCTCGGCGGCATGGGCTCGACCCCGGGCGTCGTCGTCGGCGCAGTCATCATCGCCTTGCTGCCCGAGCTGCTCCGTGGGGTGGAGAACTGGCGCTACTTCGTGTTCGGAGTGCTGCTCATCGTGCTGATGATCTTCCGCCCGCAGGGCATCTGGCCGCACCGGGTCGGGGAGACGCCTGCGAAGGTGCGCCGCAAGCCGATGCGCGAGGACGACGTGGAGGTGGTCCCGTGACCGCACCGGCCCGCATCCGCACGGGTTCAGGTGAGAAGGCATCATGGCTGCTCGAGGTCGACGCCATGACCGTCGCCTTCGGCGGGGTCACCGCCGTTGACGGCCTCACCTTCGTGGTCAACGAGGGAGAGGTGCTCTCGGTCATCGGCCCCAACGGGGCGGGTAAGACGAGCGCGTTCAACTGCATCACGGGCTTCTACAAGCCGACGGGCGGCCGGGTCAGGCTGGATGGCACCGACATCACGGGGATGCGCCCCGCCCGCATCGCCGCGATGGGGGTGGCCCGAACCTTCCAGAACCTGAGGCTGTTCGGTGAGCTCAGCGTGCTCGACAACGTGCGAGCCGGAATGCACGTGCGCATCAAGCAGAGCGCCTTCGACGCGATCCTGCATACCCCCCGCTACCACCGCAGTGAGCAGGAGGCCACCGACGAGGCGAACCGATGGCTCGACTTCGTGGGCTCCCGCGGCAACCGTTACAACGAGGTGCGCAACCTCCCGTACGGCGAGCAGCGTCGGGTCGAGATCGCGCGGGCCCTCGCTCGAGAGCCGCGGATGCTGCTGCTCGATGAGCCCGCAGCAGGCCTGAACCACAACGAGAAGGAGCAGCTGCTCGACCTGCTGCGCCGCATCAGCGATCTCGGCACGGCCGTCGTGCTCATCGAGCACGACATGGGCCTGGTCATGCAGGTCTCCGAGCGCATCGTGGTGCTGAACTACGGCAAGGAGATCGCCGACGGCACCCCGACCCAGATCCGCAGCAACCCGGCGGTCATCGAGGCCTACCTCGGCGCCGGCGATGACGTCGAGGAGGAGGCCGAGAAGATCGCCGGCCTGAGCGACGACCAGGTGTTCGGCCAGGGCGAGGGAGAGCAAGCATGAGCTTCGTGCTCGAGGTTCGCGACCTCGTCGTCAACTACGGCAAGGTCGAGGCGCTGCGGGGCCTGTCACTGACGGTCGGCGACGGTGAGACGGTGTCGTTGCTCGGCAACAACGGCGCCGGCAAGTCGACCACGGTCGACGCGATCTCGGGAGTCGTACGGGTCACGTCGGGAACGATCACCGCCTTCGGCAAGGACGTCACCAACGCCAAGCCCTGGGACCTCGTCGAGATGGGCATCATCCACGTGCCCGAGGGCCGACGGATCTTCTCGCGCCTGACGGTTCACGAGAACCTGCAGATCGGTGGCTACGCCGTCACCGACAGCTCCGCGATCAACCAGCGGATCAAGCAGGTCTACTCGTTGCTGCCGAGGCTGGCCGAACGGCGGGCGCAGCAGGGCGGGACCTTGTCGGGTGGTGAGCAGCAGATGCTGGCCATCGGGCGGGCCATGGTCGCGGGCCCGAAGCTGCTGATGCTCGACGAACCGTCGATGGGGCTCGCCCCGCTCATGGTCGCCCAGATCATGGATGTCGTGAGGGACATCCGCGAGCAGGGCACCTCGGTGCTGCTCATCGAGCAGAACGCCCGGTCGGCGCTGCGGGTGGCCACCCGGGGCTACGTCATCGACTCCGGAGTGGTCACCATCGAGGCTTCGGCCGAGCAGCTGCGCTCTGACCCCCGGGTGGTCGAGGCCTACCTTGGCAAGTGACGAGCGCATCTTCTTCGAGACCGACGACTACCACACGGGCGGGGAGCCGTTCCGGATCGTCGCGCCGGGCGCCGTTGCGCTCGAGGGGAACGGCGTCGCCGACAAGCGGGTCAAGGCCATGGCGAGCGAGTCGGTGCAGTTCGCCCGCGCCCTGCTGTGCAGCGAGCCGCGCGGACACGCCGACATGTACGGCGGCTTCGTCACTGAACCCGACGACGATGGTGCCGACCTCGGGGTGCTGTTCTGGCACAAGGACGGCTTCTCGACCGCGTGCGGTCACGGCACCATCGCCCTCGGGGTGTGGGCGGTGGAGACCGGGCTCGTGCCCACCCAGCCCAGCGGCATCCGTGATGTGCGCATCGACGTACCTTCGGGCCGGGTCACGGCTCGGGTGGCCTTCGACGACGGCGTCATCACCAGCGTGTCGTTCGTTAACGTGCCGAGCTGGGTGCACGCGACGGCCGTCGACGTGACCACCGACCGTGGCCCGGTTACCTGTGACATCGCCTTTGGTGGGGCCATGTATGCAGTCGTGCCGGCCGCTGCGGTCGGTCTGCGCGTGCACCCCGACGACCTGCCTGACCTGATCCGCACCGGGCGCCAGATCCGCAACGGGCTCAACGCGGTCGGGGCCGCCGAGCACCCGAGCGACGCGCGACTGTCGGGCGTCTACGGCACCATCTTCACCGAAGACGTCGACCCCACGGATGTCGTGTCGGCCGCTTCGGTGGAGGGCCTCGGTAGCGACGGGGCGTTGCACCAGCGCAACGTCACCATCTTCTCCGACGGTGAGGTCGACCGGTCCCCATGCGGTTCCGGCACCGCCGCCCGGGTCGCGCACCTCGTGGGGCAAGGCGGGCTGGCGCAGGGTGACCTGCTCGTGCACGACTCGATCGTGGGCAGCCGCTTTCACGCCCGCGCCGTGAGCCAGGGCATGGCAGCGGCTGCCGACGGCCACGATTCCGTCGTCGTCGAGGTCACCGGCACGGCGCATCGCTTCGGTCGCAGCCAGTTCACCGTCGACCGCCGCGACGTGCTGGTGCCTGGGTTCGTCCTGAGATGATGGACATGTCCACACGGCAGGGGAGCTCATGAATGCCACACCAACCACCACCGGCGCGATCGCCGCCAATCCGACGGCGGTTACCGCGGTAGCGGCCGAGGACGCGCTGACGCTGCCCAGCTTCGACAACCAGGCGAACCTGCGCCAGCAGGTCGGCGACGCGTTGCGCGCCCTGCTCATCACCGGGACCATGAAGCCGGGCCAGGTCTACTCGGCGCCCAAGCTCGCGGCCCGCTTCGGGGTCTCGGCGACGCCGGTGCGTGAGGCCATGCTCGACCTCGTCAGCGAGGGGCTGGTCACCGTGGTGCGCAACAAGGGGTTCCGCGTGACCGAGCTCGACGACAAGGAGCTCGACTCCATCGCCGAGCTGCGCGGGCTCATCGAGGTGCCGGTCATGGGCATGGTGGCCGACGCGTGTGACGAAGCGCTGGCGGTCGAGGTCGAACGCCTGCGACCTCTGGCGATCGAGATCACCAAGGCAGCGGCCTCCGGAGACCTGCTCACCTACACCGAGGTCGACAACGAGTTTCACGGCCGCTTCCTGGCCCTGCACGGCAACCCGCGGGTCGTGTCGGTCGTGCACGACCTGCGGCTGCGCTCGCGCCTGTTCGGTCTGGAGGCACTCGCCGCCGCTGGGGTGCTGGCCCAGATGTCGCGTGAGCACGAGGAGATGGTCGATGCCGCGCTGCGGCGTGATGGTAACGGCATGCGCGAGGTGATGAGCCGGCACATCGGTCACATCCGCTCGACCTGGGCCGGCCACACCAGCTGACCGCGGGTGGTTCGAAGCGACGACGGTTGACCAGCTCGAGTCTCGAGTGGCGTTCGAAAGTGGCCACTCGACTGCTCTTCCGTCCTCCAGCGGGGGTCAGGGGGTCGAGGTGATGGACGCGGCCTCGGTGGAGCAGTCGACGGTGACCGTCAGCCCCGTGGGTAGCGTGGCGAGGTCGTCGTCGGTCACCAGGGCGACCGGCATGTCCGACCCATAGAGCTCACGGGCGACGATGGCGCCGAGCACGACGATGGCGTCACGCTCGGCCAGCACGATCGCCGCCGGGCCGCACTGCTGCCGCAGCTGTTCGGCCAGCACGTACGAGCTCGAGCTCGACCCGCGCCCTGCCCGCATGACGAGCACCCGTCCCGTGACCGACTGCCCCCGCTGGGGGTGGTGCGCGTCGATGATGGTGCCGTCGTGGTCGGTGCCGCCCCAGAACGACAGGGGCGTGTCGAGGTGCAGCACCGTGCCCGACGCCCGGCCGGCATGCAGCGCCACGGCGCTCAACGGCATCCGGGATGGCGTGTCAGCGGAGCTCGTCGTCATCGATGACCACCCTTCCGGCACGTGCCGATTCGACACA
Organism: Humibacillus sp.; assembly: GCA_030452985.1. Lineage (GTDB taxonomy): Bacteria > Actinomycetota > Actinomycetes > Actinomycetales > Dermatophilaceae > DSM-29435. The sequence continues at coordinate 1,333 of JAKDLG010000198.1, read as the reverse complement.
CTCACCCAGGCTCGCCATGACGACGTCAACCCCGAGGTTGCCGGGGGCGTAGTGGGCCCACTTGCCGCTGTTGGTCATCGCGACCCTGGCCTGCGGTCGCAGGATCGACGTGACGTAGGTGCAGGTGTCGGTGACGACGCGGATGCCGTGGGCTTCCAGCACCTGCGCGTGACCGCGCTCTTGGGCCAGTGCCCACACCGAGCGCCCGGTCGAGACGTAGAAGTCCACACCGGAGGCGATTTCTGGGCCGTCGGCGAGCAGGCCTGCGAGAGAAGCAATCTCGTCGCTCGACGCGTGCGGTGTGCCAACGCTCACGACGTCGAGATGATCGTCGGATGCCGTGGTCAGCTCGCGCCGCGCCCGCACGAGGTCGTCACTGGTGAGTGTGACCGTCTGGGCCGGGGGTCGGCCGCCGAAGGCGATGTCAACGGTGGCGGCCTCGGGGGTCACGCCGACGACGTGGAACATGGCCACCCCACCCGAGGAGGCCGCGGCCGCGCCGAAGGCCTTGAGCGTGTCTTCGCTCGTCTCGGGCGGCATCCCGACGAGCACCGGGTTGGCCGTGCCGACGTGAGACCCGACGAGGTAGCCGAGGAGCGGGCCGGCAAGGTCGCCGAGCAGCACGCGGTCGGGGATGGCGGAGACGTCGACCAGCACGTCGCCGCGCCGTGCCTCGTCGGTGTGTAGACCGGCGAACGGGGCCCGCCCGGTGATGGCCGCACAGATGTCGAGGAAGTCGCCGTAGCGGTCGGTGCGGGCGCCGAGCACCGAGTTGCAGAAGGCGATGGCGTTCGACTCGGCCCAGGCGACGTTCACTCCGAGACCGGGTCGGGCGTCGAGCTGGTAGGGGGCACAGGTCCACGTCGCGCGGGCACCCATGGCCAGGTAGGCCTCCATCAGTGCTCGGCCGCCGAGGCTGACCTCCTGCTCGGCCGGGGTCTGGTTGCGCACGGTGCCGGGGTGGAGCAGGTCGATCGACCCGACGTTGAGGGTGGTCGGTACTCGCACCGTGGCGCCGAGCTCGACCAGCCGCGCGGCGAAGTCGAGCCCCGACTGGCCGTGGAAGAGGCAGCCGTCGATGTGGGCCGACTCGATCTCGACCAGGCGCGGAGCTTCGTGCACTCGGGCCAGCCCGACCACGACGCGCATGGCCATGGCGATACCGTCACCCTGCTCGCCGTCGAGCATCGCCTGCTCGTCGGGCGTCAGCCGGAGGGTCGGACCCGTCGGGTCAGCCACGATGAGTCACCTTCTGTCACTTAGGATCGCCTGACGAACCTAGTGTCGCGCGTCGTTAATTGATTTACAGTGGTTCTTGGCCGAGAATGGGGCA
>JAKDLG010000197.1 GCA_030452985.1 Humibacillus sp. | reverse complement strand
ATGACGGCCGAGCGCACGAGCAGGTCATTCCGTTTCGGGGGTCGGGGGGTTGGGCGGAAGGTTCGGCGGCAGTCCCTGGGCCTGAATCGCGGTGATGGCGACCGTGTTGACGATGTCGTCGACCAGGGCTCCTCGGGAGAGGTCGTTGACCGGACGGCGCAGGCCCTGCAGCACCGGGCCGACCGCGATGGCGTGGGCGCTGCGCTGCACGGCCTTGTAGGTGTTGTTGCCCGTGTTGAGGTCGGGAAAGATGAACACCGTGGCGCGGCCGGCGACGGGCGAGCCCGGCAGCTTGGCGGCGCCGACCGTCGGGTCGATGGCGGCGTCGTACTGGATCGGGCCCTCGAGCAGCAGGTCGGGTTCACGCTCTCGCACGATCGCGGTCGCGGCCCGCACGCGTTCGACCTCGACTCCTGACCCGGAAGCGCCCGTGCTGTAGGACAGCATGGCAACCCGCGGCTCGATGCCGAACTGGCGGGCGGTGGCCGCCGACGAGATGGCGATGTCGGCGAGCTGGTCGGTGGTGGGGTCGGGGATCACGGCGCAGTCGCCGTAGACGAGCACGCGGTCGTCGAGGCACATCAGGAAGACGCTCGAGACCGTCTTGACCCCGTGCTGGGTCTTGATGAACTCCAGCGCCGGTCGGATCGTGTGCGCGGTGGTGTTGGCGGCTCCCGACACCATGCCGTCGGCGAGACCCAGGTGCACCATCATCGTGCCGAAGTAGGAGACGTCGCTGACGATGTCGCGCGCCTGCTCGACGGTCACGCCCTTGTGACCTCGAAGGTTCGCGTACTCGGCGGCGAAACGGTCGACGAGCCTCGGGTCGTGGGGGGAGACGACCGCCGCCGCGTCGAGGTCGAGCCCGAGGGCAGAGCCGCGGGCGCGCACCGTGTTCTCGTCACCGAGCAGGGTGAGGTCGGCGACCCCCCGCCGCAGCAGGACGGAGGCAGCCTCGAGGATCCGGTCGTCGTGGCTCTCGGGGAGCACGATGTGCTTGCGGTCTGACCGAGCCCGCTCCATCAGCTGGAACTCGAACATGAGCGGGGTGCGGGTCTCGGAGCCCGTCACGTTGATGGCCGCGAGCAGGGCCGGCTGGTCGACGCCCTCGGCGAAGAGGCGTCGCGCCGTCTCGATCTTGTTGGTCGACTCCTTGGTCATGGGGCCACGCACCTTGATGAGGCGCTGCGCCGTCGTGAACGTGTCGAGGGTGGTGACCGCGATCGGAAGGTTCTGCTGCACCCCCTCCGACAGCCGTCTGATGGTGTCGGGGATCTCGTAGCCGCCGGTGAGCAGGATGCCGGCCAGGCTGGGGAAGGTGCCCGCCTGATGGGCCAGCACCAGACCGGGGATGAGGTCGGTGCGGTCGCTCGGGGCGATGACGGTCACGTCGGTGGCCAGTCGCGACAGCACGTTGGGCAGGCTCATGGCCGCCACCAGCAGCCCCAGGCTGTCGCGGTTCATCCAGCCCTCGTTGCCCATCACGAGCTGGCCGTCGGTGGCCTCGACGAGGGCACGAAAGGTGGGCGCCCGCAGCAGCGGGGTCTCGGGCAGAGCAGCCGTGACGGGGATGCCGAGACGGGCCAGCTCGGCCCGGGTCTCGTCGACCAGGGCGGCATCAACCCGGTTCGCAATCACGGCAACGGTGTTCGCGTGGTTGGCCCGAAGTTCGGTCAAGGCGCTCGCCGCCGCGGTGGCGACCTGGTCGGGGGTGCGGTCACGACCATGAACAGCGAGCACCACCGGTGAGCCGAGGTTGGCGGCGACGCGAGCGTTGAACGACAGCTCGGTACCGGTCGAGACGTCGGTGTAGTCAGAGCCGAGCACGACGACGACCTCGAAGCGAGCGCTGAGGTGGCCGAACTTCTCGACGATGACGTGGAACGCCTCGTCGGGGTCGTCGTGGGCCTCGGCGTAGGTCACCCCGATGGCCTCGTCGTAGCTCTGGTCGATGCCCGGCTGGCTGAGCAGCATGTCGATGATGAGGTCGACCTCGTCGTCGGGCCCGTTACCGCCCAGCGTGGTCAGCGGGCGGAACACCCCGACCGAGCCCACCTCGCGGATCAGGGCGTCGAGCAGGCCGAGCGCTACGGCGGACTTACCGGTCAGGCCTTCGGGGGAGGCGACGTAGACGCTGCGGCTCACCCCACGAACCTAGCGGCCCAGCGGCATCCGGCCAACGAGACTCACGGGTCGCCGCCCGGTCCGTGCGGCGATGCCGGCTACGGAGCTGGTGTCGGCCTCCCGGTCGGCCCCCCGCTGCGACCCAGGCGCTCGAGCAGGCGCATGGCGTCGTACGGGGCGTGGCCCTGGGCGTCGTTGTCGAAGTAGACGTGCACGTCGTGGCCGAGAGCCAGCCAGTCACGGCATCGTTTCGCCCAGCGATCGAGGGACGCGTCGGTGTAGCCGCCGGTGTAAAGGTCGGTCTCACCGTGCAGCCGCAGGTAGTGCAAGGTGCTGGACGCGCGAGCGGCATCAGGCGACCCGGTGGATCCCGATGACTCATTCGTGTCCGTCAGCGTCGGCCAGCGGCCGGCGCTGTCAGCCATGACGATCGCGACGCCGTGCTCGGCACACAAGGCCCGCGCCGCTGCGGTGTCGAAGCTCGGGTGCCGGGGTTCGACAGCGTGGAGCACGGTCGTCTCGGCGCGGGGAGCGATTACGGCGCGCACGCTGAGCTTGTCGTCGTGCCTGGCTGCGAGCTTCGAGGCCTGGTCGGTGTTGTGCGGCAGCAGGGCGAGGAAGCTCTCCAGCACTCGAGGGTCGAAAGCCAGGGTCTCGGGCAGCTGCCAGAGGATGGGGCCGAGCTTCGGCCCGAGCGCGAGCACCCCGGAGGCGAAGAAGTTGGCCAGGGGGGTCTTGACGTCGACGAGGCGCTTGAGGTGCGTGAGATAGCGACCGCCCTTGAGCGCCAGCACGAAGTCGTCGGGCGTCGCGTCGCGCCAGGCGGCGTACGAGGTGGGCCGTTGCAACGAGTAGAAGCTGCCGTTGACCTCGATGGAGGTCATCCGCTCGGCGGCGTAGGTCAGCTCGAGCCGCTGGGGCAACCCCCGGGGGTAGAAGTCACCGCGCCACCGGGGGTAACGCCATCCGCTGACACCGACGAGGGCCCGACCGGTCACGGCGGGCTCACGGAGCCGGCGCGCCGGGGCTGGACCGGGCGCGCGGTCTCAGACGGCATCGAAGGCGCCCCGTTCGAGGTCCGCGCGCACGTCATCGAGCGAGTGAAAGACCTCGATGGCCCCGGCATCGCGAAGCTCACTCTCGGAGAAGCCCCCGCTGAGGATCGCCACCGCGGGCAGCTCCGCCCGCCCTGCCGCACGGGAGTCCCACGTCGCGTCACCCACGACGAGCCCTCGACGACCACCGACCCGGTCGAGTGCGGTCTGGATCAGCTCAGGGTCGGGCTTGCTCTTCTCTGCGTCGTCGGAGGTCGTCCAGCCGTCGGCCACCGAACGCGCGTCGGTGAGGTCGAGGAAGGCGTCGACATGCTCGGCCTTGCCCGAGCTCGCGAGCACGAGACGCAACCCACGGCGCTTGACGCTGCGCAACAGGTCGGTGACGCCGGCCAGGGGCGCCACCTCGGGCAGCATCGGCTCGAACTCCTCCCCCCACGCTGCCCGCAGGGCGTCACCGTGGCGTTCCTCCACCTCGTCACCGGCCACGTGGGCCACCAGCAGGTCACCACCCATGCCGAGCGCACGGTGGATCTGCCAGATCTGCACCGTCAGGTCGTAGCGGCGAAAGGCGCGGAACCAGGCCAGGGCGTGCTGGTAGTTGCTGTCGACCAGGGTGCCGTCGACGTCGAAGACGACGGTGTCGATGGGTTCGTGAGACGTCATGTCAGTCTCGTACCCACAAGACCCCGCTCATCCGGATGCCGGACGGGCGGGGTCTTCGTGGTGGAGCTGCGGGGATTCGAACCCCGGACCTTCTCATTGCGAACGAGACGCGCTACCACCTGCGCCACAGCCCCTCGTGCGTCTGGAACTCTAACACCAGGAATGTAGGCCGCGGAAACCGACCATGTCGTGCCGAGGGTTGCCACAATCACCGCAGGAACACCGACCACAGAGGAGAAGCGTCGTGCACGAGGTGCCCCCGATCATCGACTCCGTCGCCCTCGTGCTCGGTTGGGTGGCGGTGCCGGTTCTGGCGATCGCGGTGGGCCTCTCGTTCGTGCGACCGGGCCGGGCCCCGCTGACGTGGCGATCGTGGTTCGTGCCGATCGGCTGCGGCGCCTTCGTGGTGGCCGTGGCCGCCGCTGGAGTGGTGGCGGGTCAGCGGGCCGGCATCTCGTGGGCCGTGCCGTGGACCAGCGTGGCCATGCTCGTGCTCGTCGGCCTGCTGCTGCGTCGCGACGAGAGGTTCTGGCCCGGCCTGGTCGCGCTGGTCGTCGCCTACGGCCTGATCGGCTGGGTGAGCGTGCTGGGTTTCTCACACAACTACGCCGCCGAGTCGGGCGGGTGGAGCGGCGTGCGACTGCTGGTGGCGTGGACAGGGCCGCAGGCCAACCCCCAAGCGCCGAGCTTCGCCCTCGCTGCCGCGCACCTGTCCCTCCTGCAATACGGACTCCCCCTGGGGGTGACGGTGGCGACCGCCTGGGTGCTCGTCACGCGGCGCAGGATGAGCCGCCTCGAGCAGCTCGGCCTCGTGCTCGCCACCGGCGCCCTCTTCGCCGAGGTCGTGGTCGCCTCGACGCTGTCGGCCGTCACGTTCGCCGCCGGGGTGGTGGCCGGCCTGCCGCTCGGGTTGGGCCTGGTCGGCCTGCTCGCCAGCCTCGTCATGCTTGTCACGGTGTGGCCGGGCGCGGTCACCGGCATCGTGGTGGGGGTGTACCGGCTGGTGACGAACCACGACGTGCGTACGGCCGACGGCCTCGCCACGACGCTGCGCGGCGCGGGGGGTGCCCCCGGGTCGACGCAGACCGGGTTGGGGCCGAGCGGGTTCGGTCGCTCGGGGGAACCGGCGTCGACCTCGCTCGCGGGCTTCGTTCGGGGGCAGGTCACCTTCGTGCGGCGTTTCAACATCGTCGTCATCGTGCTGGCCCTGGTCGTGGTGGGCGGTCTCACCTTCACCTCCCGCGCCTTTCTCGACGGCCCGAACCGGGCCGAGATCGCCTACCAGTACGTCGACGTGGAGATGCCGGTCGACGGTGACGTGCGGCGCGAGGTCGAAGGTTCGGGGGGGTCGATCTGGCTGGTGACCCGTGACCAACGGTTGCTGCACTTCGACCCTGCCACCGAGCGGGTGACGAGCGTGAACCTCCCCGTGCTCGATGCGTTCCAGCTCGGCGACCGGGTCGTCACCCTCACCGCGGAAGCAACTCCACGAGTGGTGCTGGTCGGTGGTCTGGAAGGTGGCGCACCCGTGTCGCTGACCCCGGTGATCTCGCTCCCACGCGGGTCGAAACCCACCCTCGCGGTGGTGGGCAACACGGCCTTCGTGGGCGAACGTGGTGGTCGACTCGTCGCCGTGAGCTCGAAGGGCGCAGTGGTGCGCCGGGCCAAGGTGGGGCCGCTCACGACGGTGCTGGCCGAGCCGCCGGCCCGCAACCGGCGCGGCGTGCTCTGGACGCTGCAGCCGCCTACGGCAGACGACGCGAGCGACGGGGCGTCCTACCGTGCCGTGCGGCGCAACCCGTCGACCCTTGCGGCGGTCAGCCAGGAGGCCGTGACCGGCACCGAGGTGCTGCGTTGGGCCAGCGGTCTGACCTACGACAGCGGGGCGGCTGCCTTCTCGCCTCGACCCAAAGACGTGCCAACACGCTGGACGGCGGGCCCGCAGGGTCGCCTCGACCTCGATGTTGCTGGGAAGCGCGTGCGCTACGACTTCCACTACGACGCGGTGATCGGGGTGCGGGAGACATCGCACGGAACCTGGCTGGTGGTCGACGACCAGGTCGGCGTGGCCCTGACCCCCCGGTCCGGGCCGGCGAGCTACCTCGTGCGCTGGCCCGGCGCGCCGATGGCGACCCCGCCGACCAAGCCCGTGCCGAAGCCCGTGCCGAAGCCCGTGCCCAAACCGAAGCCGAAGGCCGCTGCCACAGCGCGGCCGGCATCCTGACGCCGCCCGCCCGCCCGGGATCAGACCCAGCTGGGGAACCACATGCGTCGCTGCCACTCCTGCAGCGGGATCACGTCGGCCACGTAAATGGGCAGGAAGAACGCGAAGAGCGCCATCGAGAGCAGCACGAAGGCGCCGTTGATGGCGTAGCCGACCCGCCGTCGGGTCCGTGAGCTCTCTCGGCCACCGATGATCAGGCCCAGCACGTAGACGCAGGCGAGCACCACGTAGGGCACGAAGGCCACGGCGTAGAAGGAGTAGATGGTGCGGTTCGCCAGGAAGAACCACGGCAGGTACCCGGCAGCCAGTCCGCACAGGATCGCTCCGGCTCGCCAGTCCCGGCGGAGCAGCCACATGAACAGCAGCACGAAGATGGCGAGGGTGGCGCCCCACCAGATCGACACGGTGCCGATCGAGGTGATGGCCTTGCTGCACTGGTCGACGAGGCAGCCGTCCTGGCCCTTCTTGGGCCCTTCGTAGAAGAAGGAGGTGGGTCGGCCCTGAATGAGCCACGACCACGGGCTGGTGCGGTAGGGGTGCGGGTCGTTGATCGACTCGGTCGAGGCGAACATCTGCTGGTGGTAGGCCCAGAGCGAGCGCCACCAGTCGGGGAGCCAACCGTACTTCTCGCTCGGGTTGGTGGCGGCCCAGTCACGAAACGACCCACCCTTGCTGAGGATCCACCCGCTCCAGCTCGCGACGTAGACCACGAACGCGACCACGACCAGCTGCACGAAGGCGTAGAGGCCGTCTTTGATGACGGCGCCCGCAGGCCACCCTCGGATCCCGGCCGCGCGCCGGGCGCCGAGGTCCCAGCAGACGGTGAGCAGGCCGAAGAACACGACGAAGTAGAGGCCTGACCATTTCACCCCCGTCGAGAGCCCCAGCATCACCCCGGCCACCCAGCGCCACGGTCGCCAGCCCAACCACGGGCCCCACCACGAGAGCGACTCGCGCGTGCGGCCGGCGACTTTCTCGGCCAGCACGGCGCGGGTGCGGTCGCGGTCGATGAGCAGGGCGCCGAAGGCGGCCAGGCCGAAGAACATGACGAAGATGTCGAGCAGCCCGGTGCGCGAGTGGACGAAGTGGTGGCCCTCGAACGCGAGCAGGGCGGCGGCCACCGTGCCGAGCAGATCGGAGCGGAAGAGCCGTCGGGCGATCAGACCGAGCATCAGGATCGAGAGGGTGCCGGCGAGGGCGACCGCGAAGCGCCACCCGAAGGAGTTGAGGATGCCGAACGGCACCTCGCCCCAGCCGATCAGCCACTTCCCGACCGGTGGGTGAACCACAAAGTCACCCTCGGTGCCGTAGATGAACGGGTCGTTGGCCGTGAAGTGCTGGTCGACCTGGGTCGCGTTCTGCAGCAGCGTGTCGTTCTTCATCTCGAACCAGAACTGGACCATCGACCAGCCCTGCTTGACGTAGTAGGTCTCGTCGAAGATCAGCTTGTGGGGGGCGCCGACGTGCCAGAAGCGCATGAAGCCGCCGACGAGCATGAAGAAGAGGGGGCCGCCCCCGCCCAGCCAGTGGATGCGGCCCGCGCTGCGAAAGTCGTCTTCCGGGGCTCCGAGCAGGCGTGAGCGCACCGCCCGGGCCGAGTTCATGGGCGACATCGTATGCAGAGGGGCTGGGCCGGCCGCGGAGGCCCGTCGCCGGATGCCTCCGGTGCGGGGATTGTCGCCCGGGCTGTGTTTCGGGGCGGGTGCTGCTCGGCGCCGGGCAGCCTGTGCCCCGAAGCGCAGCCCGGACGCCGAAGAGCAGGCCTCAGATCGAGACGCCGCGGGAACGCAGCACGGTGTAGCCGATGAAGGCCACGGTGTCGAGGGTCGCGTGGCAGATCACGAGGGGGAGCACCCGCCGGGTACGCGCGTACACCAGCCCCAGCACGAGGCCCATGACGATGTTGCCGGCGAAGCCGCCGAAGCCCTGATAGAGGTGGTAGCTGCCGCGGATCACCGCCGACACCCCGATGACCAGCGGCCACGACCACCCGATCTGACGCCACCGGGTGAACAGGTAGGCCACCATGATGACCTCCTCGAGCACGGCGTTCTCGATGGCCGCGAGCACCAGAACCGGTCCCGACCACCACACGGCCGTGAGGTTGGCAGCCGCCACCTGGGTGTTGATGCCGATCGCCTTGGCGAACAGGTAGAAACCCAGCCCGGGGATGCCGATGAGGGCCGCCAGCCCCAGCCCTCGCAGCAGGTCACCCCCCGGTCGCTGCCGGTCGAAGCCGATGAACCGGCCGGCCCGCACCTCGAGCGACGGGCGGTGGATGCGGTTCAGCAGGTAGATGGCCAGCAGCACCGCCACCAGCGGCAGGGCGATGTTGACGAGCTGGTAGGCGAGGTCGAGCCACGGACGGTCGGGGGTCTGGGAGTTGTTCATCGAGGTCGTCTGGGCCGCCAGAGGTATCGGGCGGGTCAGCTTCTCGATGATGCTGAGGATCGACCCGATCGCCGACGCGCCCAGGCTGAGGCCGAGCACAAGCAGCGTCTCGACCCGCAGACCGCGGCGTTCCCCCAGGTCGGACACCCCGATGGGCTCACGGTCGGGCACGTCGAGGCGGGCGACGAAACGGCGCAGCACCCCGGCCTGCGATGTGGTCATGGCCCAACTGTACGGACGGCCTGTCGCCACACGCTGGATGTTTCCCGGGAGCAGGCTGGATGCGGGTCAGCCCGGCCGTCTCGAACTGGCCACTCGACGGGCTGCTGGCCGGATGCCGGTCACTTCGGCCGTCTCGAAGTGGGGCCCCCCCAGGGGGGGGCCCCCCCCACGCGTGGGCCCCAGCGGAGGCCGCCCCAGGGGGGGGGGGGGTGGGGTGTGGGGGGGGA
>JAKDLG010000196.1 GCA_030452985.1 Humibacillus sp. | reverse complement strand
CCCCCGCCCCCGGCCCCGCGGGTGGGCCCCGCCCCCCCCCCCCCCGCGGCGGGGCCCTTTACCCGGTGGCCCCCCGGCCGTACGAAAGTGGCCACTCGAGCTTCAGCGACCCTGGTTGGCCACGGCCTCGGCCGCCGCCTTGGCCGCCTCGGGGTCGAGGTAGCGCCCGCCGGCCGTGACCGGCTTGAAGTTGTCGTCGAGCTCGTAGACGAGGGGCATGCCGGTGGGGATGTTGAGCCCGGAGATCTCGTCGTCGGAGATACCGTCGAGCGTCTTGACCATGGCCCGCAGCGAGTTGCCGTGGGCGACCACCAGCACCGTGAGCCCGTCGGCGAGGTCGTTCTGGATCTCGTTCTCCCAGTAGGGCAGCAGCCGCTTGACGACGTCCTTGAGGCACTCGGTCAACGGCATCGCCTCGCCGAGCCCGGCGTAGCGCGGGTCGTCGGTCTGGGCGAACTCGCTCGCTGGGTCGATGGGCGGCGGCGGCGTGTCGTACGACCGGCGCCACTGCATGAACTTGGCCTCGCCGAACTCTGCGAGGGTCTGCTTCTTGTCCTTGCCCTGCAGCGCGCCGTAATGGCGCTCGTTGAGCCGCCAGTCGCGCTTGACGGGGATCCAGTGCCGGTCGGCTTCATCGAGCGAGAGGTTCGCGGTCGTGATCGCCCGACGTTGCACCGAGGTGTGCACGATGTCGGGCAGGAAGCCGGCCTCCTTCAGCTGCTGGCCGGCGCGCACCGCCTCGGCGCGGCCCTTCTCGGTGAGGTCGACATCGACCCAGCCGGTGAAGAGGTTCTTGGCGTTCCATTCACTTTCGCCGTGACGGACGAGAACGAGCGTGTAGGTCATACCGCCCACCCTAGCGACGCCCGTCACGGTTGTGGGTCGTCGCCCGACGAGAGCAGGTGCCGGAAGGCGTCGAGGTTACGCGTCGACTCACCCCGCGACACCCGCCAGGCCCACTCCTTCTTCATCGACCCGAGGAAACCGAGGGCCAGCAGGTCGTTGAACGCTTCGTCGCAGGCCGCCAGCACCACCCCGAACAGCTGGTCGAGGTACTCCGCCTCGAGGGCCGGCGTGGGCACCTCCCCCCGGACGTAGACATCACCGTCGGAGTCAATGGCGTAGGCGAGGCCGGGCAGTCGCAGGTTCTTACGCAGCAGGGTGCGGTAGAACGCCTCGTGGTTCTCGTCGGGGTTGCGGATGACGAAGGCGCTCACGCTCGTCGTGCGCTCGCGCACCATCAGCGACAGCACGGTCTTCAGCTTCTTCTCGCCCGGGAGGGTGACGACGTACTCCCCCGGGCGAGCGCCGAGCTCGCGCTCCAGCCCAACGGCATCCGCATAGTCGGTGAGCCTGACCCCTGCAGCGGCAGCATCGCCCTGCGGCCGGCTCCCACCGGTCGGCACATCGCCCAGCACGTTGTCGGGTAGGTCGGTGGTGGTCACCGCTCCATCTTCGCACCCACCCCAGCCGGGCTACGGGGTGACGGCGGTGGGCACGCCGGCGAGGCGGAGGCTGGCATCGACGGACGACTCGGCGCGGCTGCCCATGGCCTGCCTGTAGACCTCGAGGAGCCGGTCGGTGGTGGCCCCCCAGCCGAACGTGCTCGCGTGCCGAACCGCTCGACGCGCGAGCACCGCACGGTGCCCCGGATCATCGAGGAGCCGACCGATGGTCAGGGCCCACTGCGCTGGGTCGTGGCCCTTCACCAACACACCCGCATCGCCGACGGCTGTCGGCAGCCCACCGACGTCGGCGGCGACGACCGGCGTGCCGCAGGCCTCCGCCTCGATGGCCACCAAGCCGAACGACTCGCTGTAGCTGGGCACCACGACGAGGTCGGCCGCGCGGTACCAGTCGGCGAGTACCGGCCGCTCGACGGGTCGCACGAACCGCACGAGGTCGGCGATGCCGAGCTCGGCCGCCAGCTCCTCGAGCCCGGTGGGGCGCGCCAGGCCCGACCCGCTGGGGCCCCCGACGACGGCCACGGTGAGCGGATGGCGGCGTCGGGGGTCACGCGCGATAAGCTCATGGGTCGCGCGCAGCAGCAGGTCGGGCGCCTTGAGCGGCTGGATGCGGCCCACGAAGAGCAGCAGCACCCCGTCGATGTCCACCCCGAGCGCCTGCCGAGCGCGGGAGCGGTCTCCGGGCCGGAACGTCGACAGGTCGACCCCGGGCGGCACGACCGAGACCTTCGCCGGAGGGGCGTCGTAGAGCTCGATGAGCTCGCGTGCCTCCCCCTCGGTGTTCGCGATGAGCCGGTCTGCGGCCTCAACCACCTGGGCCTCACCGATCTCTCGCCCGAGCGGCTCGGGCTCGTCGCCGCTCGCCAGATGCCGGTTCTTGACGCGCGCCATCGTGTGCATGGTGTGCACCAACGCCACCCGCCACCGGTCGGCGGCCAGCCAGCCGACCTGCCCCGAGAGCCAGTAGTGCGAGTGCACGAGGTCGTAGTGGTTCTCGGGCACCGACAGCCCGGCCTGCATGATCCCGGCCGAGAAGGCGCACAGCTGACCGGGCAGGTCGTGCTTCGACAGCCCCTCGTACGGGCCGGCGGTCACGTGTCGAACCCGCACTCCCGGCGCCAGCTCACCCTCGAGAGGGGTGTCGCCGTTCGTACGGCGGGTGAAGATGTCGACCTCCGTGCCCCGCTTGGCCAGCTCTTTGGCCGTCTCGGCCACGTAGACGTTGAGCCCACCGGCATCCCCGGTTCCCGGCTGCTCGAGCGGCGAGGTGTGCACGCTGATCATCGCCACACGCCGCGGATCGGCGGTCATCGGCACCCTTTCGTCGCCCAGAACATGCTCCAAGCATCTCAACCCACCTGCCGCCGTCACGATTCCCGTCAGGATTCGCGTCAGGGTGGCGGATGCCGGGCGCGCGGGTCGGTCTGACGGATGCCGCTCGCCCGGCATCCGTCGGCACGGTCGGGTGTGAGGTCGGCGCACGCCGCTACCGCTAGGCTCACCGCGTGGCTCGCGCACGCCCGGTCGGCACGATCACCCGCGGTACGACGGGCCCCAACCGGCTCCGACGATGTGACCGATGGATCGCCGGTCCCCAAGGCTGGCGGTTGCGACGTAGCGAGGAACCCCCGGTCGTGGTCGACCTCGGCTACGGGGCCAGCCCGGTCACTGCGCTCGAGATGCACACTCGCCTGGCGGTGGTCCGTCCCGACCTTCAGGTCGTGGGGATCGAGATCGACCCCGCTCGGGTCGAGGCCGCCCAGCCCCTGGAGCGAGACGGCCTCAGCTTTCGGCGCGGCGGCTTCGAGGTGCCGCTCGACGGCGGTCGGCACGCGACCGTCGTTCGCGCCTTCAACGTGCTGCGACAGTACCCGGAGCACGACGTCGACGCCGCCTGGGATCGGGTGCGCGAACGGCTGACGCCCGACGGGCTGCTCATCGACGGCACGTGCGACGAGATCGGCCGGCGCGCCGCCTGGGTGGCCGTGGACCGGCACGGACCAGTCAGCCTCACCATCTCGCTGCATCTGAGGGGTCTCGAACATCCCTCCGACGTGGCGGAGCGGTTGCCCAAGTCCCTCATCCATCGCAACGTGGCGGGTGAGCGGGTTCATGACTACCTGGGCGACCTCGACCGCACCTGGGCGCGTCACGCGCCGGCGTCGTCGTGGGGGGCTCGGCAGCGCTTCCTGGCGGTCGCCGCCGAGATGCGCGAGCGCTGGCCACTCCTCGACGGTCCGAGCCGGTGGCGCCTCGGCGAGCTGACGGTGGCCTGGGGGGCGGTCGCACCGCTGCCCGCCCCGACTGCGTTTCCGCCACCGGTTCCGGCATCCGGTCGAGCTCGGCGGGCGTGACCAAAGCCTCCCCTCGCTCGCCCCGGTGGGGCATCGCGGCGGCGTACCATCGGGGCATGTCGCAGAGCGGCATGGTCGTGGAACCACACGACCATGGGGTGATCGTGTTTCAGCACGAGTCCGAATGGGTCGAGGCCGTCGTGCCTTGGCTGGCGGACGGCATCCGGCTAGGCCTGCGCGCTGTCGTGGTCACGACGGCCGAGCGTGACGTGATGTTGCGTCGGGCCATGGCCGACGCCGGCGTCGACCTCCCGGCGACGGAGGCGGCTGGGCGTTACCAGTGCCTCGACGTGCAGGCCGCCGTTTCGGCGTTCGTCGGCGATGGCGTGCTCGACGAGGAGGCGTTCAGAGCCGTGGTGCGCGACATCCTCGAGGCACCCACCCTCGCCACCGGCGGGTGCGACGAGGGTGACAGCTCCGGAACCGACGAGGCGGTCGCACCGACCGGCATCCGGATGGTGGGTGACGCAGCCGCCCTGATGGTCTCCCGAGGCGGGGAACGGGCCGCTCTCGACATCGAACGGCTGTGCGTCGAGATGACAGCCGATCAACCGGTCAGTCTGCAGTGCGTGTACTCCGCCGACGTGCTGCGCGGCGTCGACCTGGCCTTGGTGCGCCAGGTCTTCGAGCTGCACACGGAGGTGTCGGTCACGCCGGACGGACTGGCCGGCGAGCCACCGGTGGTCGATGGCTGCTTCGAGCGCAACGTGGACCGGCGGGTCGAGATCTTCGATGGCGTTCCACGCTCCATCGGCAGGGTGCGCCGGTTCATCGCCGCTGCCCTCGACCTCCGCTACCATCCGAATGTCGTGCACAACTGCGCACTCATCGCGTCCGAGATGGCCACCAACGCCTACCAGCACGCCGGCGGGTCGCCGTTCCGGGTGGGGGTGATCCTCGTTCCGGGCCGAGTGCGCATCACGGTCGAGGACACCTCGACCGCAACCCCGTCGATGCCGCACCCTCTCGATCGAGATGAAGGTGGTCGCGGCGTGGTCATCGTCGACGCTCTGTCGGACCGCTGGGGCGTCGACTCGCTCCCGAGCGGCAAGGTGGTCTGGGCCGAGGTGGTCACCGGCTGACGTCGGTGCGCCAGCACATCGAAACCCTGGACGGGGCTCGGCCCGTGGCCGTGATGGTGGCCGATCAGCGGGCGTAGTCGTCCGACAGTCGCTCGATGTCGGACTCGTCGAAGAAGCCGAAGGCGACCTCGAGCAGTCGACCGGGGCGCTCGCCCGAGTTGCCCATGCGGTGGGTCGAGCCGCGCGGGACCCAGATGGTCTCCCCGGGCTGCGCCTGCCAGGCCGTGTCGTCGACGGTGATGTCGATCGGCACGTCGAGCACCTGCCACATCTCCCCACGGTGGTCGTGCTTCTGCAGGGAGAGGCGGTGACCGGGCTGCACCGTGATGATCTTGACTGTGACCTGCTCGTTCGAGACGAACTGCTGGAACTCGCCCCACGGCCGCTCGGCCACAAAGATGTCGGCGGTCGGGTTGCGGTTGCCGAGGTCGTACTCCACCGCACGGTGTCGCGGTGCGACCTCGGTCGGGTGGTCGTGGTCAGCCGCGTGGTCGTGGTCAGCCGCGCGGTCGTGACCGCCGTCGGCGTCCTCGACCATCTGTGCGAGGGCACCGTTGTGGCGATCGTCACTCATGTCGTTTTTCCCCTTGGGTTGAGAGATCCCAAGTGTGCCCTAAGTATGGTCGTGTTCGAGCGTGAACCACGATCACCAGCCGCTGTCGGACCGCTTTCCGAGGCCACGGACCTGACGCAGCGCAGGCCGCACATCGGCGAGGTAGACAGCCGCCGCCACGAAACCGAGCAACCCGAAGAGGCTGAGCGGGTTCTGGACCGTGACGAAACCGAGCAGCAGACCCACGCCGGTGACGATCAGCCAGAACGTACGGGTCCGCTTGCTCGCCGCCAGGTAGGAACCTTCGGGGTGACGGAGTGCGTCGATGAAGGCGAACAGCTCGCAGGCGAGGGCGGCCACGCCGAGAGCGGAGAGCACGAGGCTTTGGAACCCGTAGAAGAGCTGCATGACCTCAGGATAACCCGCTGATCTGTCGACTCAGGCGTCGACGACAAGGGTCACCGGCCCGTCGTTCGTCGAGGTCACCGTCATCATGGCCCCGAACCGGCCGGTCGCCACCTCGATACCCCGTCGCCGCAGGGCTGCGACGAGATTGGCGATGAGCGGCTCGGCCACCGGCCCCGGCGCTGCTGCACTCCACGATGGTCGCCGACCCTTGCGCGTGTCGCCGTGCAGGGTGAACTGGCTCACGACGAGAACCGGAGCGCCGACGTCGCTCACACTCTTCTCGTCACGCAGGATCCGCAGCTCGGCAATCTTGCGCGCCATCCGTTCGACCTGCTCGTCGCCGTCGTCGTGCGCCACCCCGACGAGGGCGAGCAGCCCAGCCCGGTTGATCTCGCCGACGACCTGGCCGTCGACCTCGACCCGGGCCTCGGTGACCCGTTGCAGAACCGCTCGCACGACCTGTGCTCCGGTCAGATTCCGACGGCGACGATGGAGCCGACCGGCTCACCGTGCCCGAGCACCGGGTGGTTCTCGAGCGCCGCCAGTGCCGCGGGTGCGGTCACACCGATGCGTCTGAGCACGGCCGCCAGCAGCACTGGCGTCGCCCGGGCACCTCCGTCGACGACCTTGACCGCGACTCCGCGCCCGTCGGGCAGGCCAACTGCGTACACCGCTTCCGCACCGTCCTTGGCGATGGCGCCGTCGACACCGCGCATGAGGGCCGTGACATCGCGTCGGGTCCCGCCGACGAACTCGGGATGCCGCCGCATGGCGGAGGCGATCTTGGCCTCCGGCCCGGTGGTCGCCCCGGCCAACCGGCCGAAGGCACGAGCGAGGCCAACGAGCGGCACCGCATGGATCGGGGCCCCGCAGCCGTCGACCGAGATCGCGGTCGGCTCGAAACCCGTGAGCTCGCTCACGGCATCGATGATCGCCCGCTGCAACGGGTGGTCGACGGCGCGGTAGGTGGTGAGGTCCCAGTCGTTGGCGGCGCAGGTGGCGAGCATCGAGGCATGCTTGCCCGAGCAGTTCTGGGCGATGGCCTGCTTGGGCAGGCCACCGGCGATCCAGGCGATGCGCGCCGTCTCGTCGTAGGGAAAGTCGGGGGTGTTCTGCAGGTCGGTCTCGCTCAGGCCCGCCCTCGACAGGATCTCGCGCGCCGCCGTGACATGGAAGTCCTCACCCGAGTGGCTCGAGCAGGCCAGGGCGAGGAGCGCGCCGTTCGTGCCCAGCCCACGACGCACCATGGCGAGCGCCTGCATCGGCTTGCTCGACGACCGAGGAAAGACCGGACCGGAGGAGTCGCCGACCTCTAACAGCACCCCGCCCGCCGGGTCTGTGACGACGGCGGTGCCGCGGTGCACCGACTCGACGAACCCTCCTCTCACCACGTGCGCCACGATCGGCGCCTCCGTCAGGCTGACCGAGCGTGCAGGGCTGGGATCGGGGTTGTCGGACACGCCACGCAGTATGCCGCAGGGCGGGCGCGATGACCGCAGCCGCCCACTGCGACGCGGCCGTTCAACTCGTACCGCTCGGCGGCGGGCGTTTGACACCCCCGGCCAGTGCGGTGGGCCGGCTTCCGGGCATGGCACAGGGCCGACACCCCGCTGGGTGTCGGCCCTGTGACGAGCAACCGGTAGCTGTGGTCAGCTGGCCGAGGCGGCCTTCTTGGCGGTCTTCTTGGCCGTGGTCGCGGCCTTCTTCGCCGGGGCGGTGGCCTTCTTGGTCGTCCGCTTGGCGGTGGCGGTGGCCCGCTTCACCGGAGCCTTCTCGGAGGCCGGGGTGTCCGTCGACTTCGCCGCCGAGGTGCGCGCCGCGACCTTGCGGGTCGTGGTCGCCTCTGTCGCGTTCGCCTTGCGGGTCGCGGCAGCCTTCTGGCCGGCCGTCTCGCGCAGGGCCTGACGGTGGGCGGCGGTGCGCTTGGCCGGAACCGGGGCAGCAGCATCCTCGAGGGCGTCGGCCGACTTCTCGACCTGGGCACCGATCTTGTCGGCATCGTCAGACACCGTGTCGGCGATGTTCTTGACGAGCTTCTCGCCCTCGGCCACGGTGGCCTTGGCGACCCTACGGCCGCGCTTGACGGCCGCGGTCGACTTCTCGTCGAGGTCGTAGGCGGCACGCTCGCCCTGGCCGCGCAGGTCGGTCACGACCTTCTCACCGCGGGCCGCGGCGGCGTCGTACTGGTCCTTGGCGTTGGCCGCGGCGACGAGGCTCTGGTTCAGCATCTGGGCCGGCACTTCCTGGGCCTGCTCGACGAAGCGCTCGGCGTACTTGGCGGCCAGCTTCTGCAGCTCGGTGGTCTTGGCCTCCACTTCGGCCAGGCGCTTGCGCAGGTCCTTCTGCAGGTCCTTGGCTTCCTTCCTGGCACCCTTGCGCAGCTCGGCGCTCCGGGCCTGCACCCGCGCCGTCTCGAGCTGCTCGCCGGCGGTCCGCAGGGTGTCGACCGCGATGTTGGCGGCGCCGACGATCGCGTAGAACGGCGTCGGGTCGACGTTCAGCTCGGGGAGCTTGCCGTCGAGCTGGTCGCGCACGTCGGCGACGGTGTCCTCGGCCTGCTTCTGGGCGTCCTTGATCGCCTTGCTGATCTTCTGGTTGAGGTCCATGGGTCAGTTCTCCTTCTGCGTCTTCACGCTCTTCGTCGGGCGCTTGGCCCGGCTGGTGATGGTTCTGGTCTGTGGGTCGTTCCGAGAGGTGGTCGCACTGCTGGCCACGAACGACTGGTAGATGTCGACGAGCACCGCCCGTTGGCGGTCACTGAGCACCGGGTCTCCGGCGATGGCGCTGAGCACGTCACGGCCGGGGCTCGGGTCGAGGTCGGCGACCCGCTCGTCGAGGATGCCGGCCCGCACGTACAGAGACTCGGCGGAGACCTGCAGCCCCTTGGCGATCTGTTGCAGGATCTCGGCGCTCGGCCGCTTCAGGCCTCGCTCGATCTGCGACAGGTACGGGTTCGACACTCCCGCAACGTCGGCCAGCTGCCGAAGCGACATCTGGGCGTTCTCGCGCTGCTCGCGCAAGTACGACCCGAGGTCGGGGATCGGAAGCTTGCTCATGTCTCTATTATGCTTGCTACAGCAAGCAGAATGCAAACTGGGGACAGCGTGACC
>JAKDLG010000347.1 GCA_030452985.1 Humibacillus sp. | reverse complement strand
CAGCGTCTCTACAAGGTCTTTGGCGGCCTTCTTGTCGTCTGACATGTTCGCTCCTGCGATCGGGGTGATGGTTTCCGGAGTCCTACCCGCCGGACCAGCCACTCAACCGTCGGTCCGAGCCCGGCGTGCGGCCCACGTGATCAATTCAGGCCGTCGTGACTGACGTTCTCGGTTCTGGCAGCGCTGTCAGGAGGCGACGAGATGAGTACTCTCACGATCAGACAACTGGGCGAACGCACCGACGCACGCTTTCGTGTCGGAGTTCATGAGAGACACCCCTGACCCCGAGGTCCTCATCTGGCCGCAGTCAATCAACTCGTCGGACGCGACGATCTGCGTCGTGCCGGTCGACGAGATCGAATGCGGGCTCGGGCGACTACCCGAAGGGCGACGGCGACCGGCACTGCGGAGCAGCCAGCGGCATTTACTCTTGGCCACCCAGAGGATCGGGTGCGGGTAAGCAGCCGTCGATCAATCTGAGCAGTCCACCGCGACAGCGAGGGCGGCGCAGATCTGACGCATCCGATCCTCGGCCACTCGTCCCAGGCGTTCGACAAGAATCGCGATCGAGACGCTTTCGACCGAGTCCAGGTTGACCGCTGAGTGAAGTGGCACCGGATCCGCGCCGGGTTCGAGAAGAACTTCACTCGGGAGGTTGCGGATGGTGGTCGTGCAGGGTGCTACCAGTGCTCGGCGATGACGCGGGATCACGACGTCACGAGACAGCACCACGACGGGCCGACGACCGATCTCAGCCATCTCGCACCACCACACTTCCCCGCGAGCGGGGAGGTCCGTCACGAGGCCGCAACCGCACGCCGGAAGGAGGCCAGATCTCCCCACTCGTCCGGTTCATCGAAAGGATGTGCGTCGTAGGCCGCGTAGCTGGCGTCCACTTCGGCCGCGCGGTGGCGAGTTAGCAAGGCCGCTAGAGCTTCGTCGACCAGCGCGGAGTCTGGCTTCCCGGACACTTTGCGGGCGCTGTCCAGCAGCTCCGAGTCCACCGTCGTGCTCAACCGTGTGCGGCTCATGCCACAATCATGCCACGTGTGGGCCTGAAAGGGTCCTGGCGCCTCCAGCCTGGTCTCACCACTGCGGTCGACCCGTGGCGGAAGGACGCACTTCTCGGCAACGCGCAAATATTGGAAACGTCGAGAAGGCAGCGACTGTTGATGAGGTCATGGTGGCAATTGTGGACATCGTGCGCGCCGCAGCAATCCGGGTCGGGCGTGAACGGGGCTGCGTCAGACCTGTCAGTTCCCGATGAGCGACTTGAACTGGGGGCACTGAATCTCGATAGCGGCTATGGCGACCTTCGCGGCGACGTCGCCATCAAGTTTGAAGGTTTCCTTCATCCAGGGGCCGACTGTGGCCTGCTTCCCGGACTCGATCCGGCTGCAGACGCCCTTGGCCAAATCATCCATCTTCGCGCTGTCGTTCATCCCGGCGGCCTTGGCGATCGCGTAGAACGCGATCTTTGCCCCCATGTCTTGGCCCAGTGACTCCGCTGCTTTCGGGCCGGTCGCCGTTAGAGTCGGGCTGTTGTCAGTCGTGGCGCTGGGGTCGGTCGAGGTCGCACCCGGAAGAGGGGTCGAACTTGCGCTCGAAGCGGGTGTTGTGGCGGTGGGTGGTCGCGACGTCTCGGCCGTGGGCGGACTCGTCGAGGCGGACGAGCAACCGGTGACAACGGTGACAAGAAGGGTGGTGACGGCGACCGCCGCGGGGGGG
>JAKDLG010000041.1 GCA_030452985.1 Humibacillus sp. | reverse complement strand
GCAGCGGCGGGCACCGTGTCGAACCCGGAGGCGGGCGCCGGGCGTTGCGGGGGTGGGGTGAGGTCGACGTTGACCATGGAGGCCAGTCGTTGGCCGTGGGGGGTCGTGATCGCTCGTCCGCCTTGCCGACCGTAGGAGGGGGCGACTGCCCCGGCTGCCCGGCCGGCCGCGACCAGCAGAGGGTTTCGGCCGGCGGTCCGGACGAACTTGAGCGCAAAGACGACGACGGCCACGACGAGAGCGATCACCAGGTAGTCGCCCAGCCCGTTGCCGCCCCACAAGGGACGGGTGAGGTTCATGGTCAGCAGTGCGATGGCGCCCCCGACGAACTGGGTGAGGGTGTACGGGCCACCGATCAGGGTCCCTCCGCTTGCGGTCCGGCCCATGAGCTTCGGGATGCGCCGGGCACGGGTGTACCACCGCAGCCGGTCCGGCTCGGTGAAGGAGGTGTCCTGGCTGGCGGCCATCAGCGTGTCCGGCAGCTCAGGCAGCCGAGAGTGGCGACGGCAGGCTGGCTGGTCCGGGGCCCGGCTCGATGGCATTGGCCGGTGGCAGGTCTCGGGAGGGCACGAACCCGTTCGCCGGGACAACAGTGTCCTTGACGCTTTGCTGCAGGTCAGCGTTGCCGATGTTGTTCATGATGAACACGAACACCAGGCCGGCCACACCGGCGACCAAGAGGCCAGCGATGGCACCCTTGGCCCTCCAGCCGGCGACGACGACCAGGATGAGGGCGACGGCCCCGCCGATGATCTTGACACTTCCGGTGGCCTTGGAGCCCAGACTGTTGATGGTCTGGAAGATGTCCCCGGCAGGGACAGCTGCGGCGATCTGCATGACGGTCTGACTCATGATGGTGGTCCTCTTCCCGGAGCCCGGTCGCGGGCACCGCGTGGTGGGGCGTTCATCTGAAGTAGGTGACCGCTCCGGGGTCGACCTGACACCACGGCGACAGAAATCTTCACAGATCGGGCATCCGGGCCGGCGGCGACGCCAGTCGGGCAGGCTCCTCGACCAGGGCTCGCGAGTCAGCTGGCCGGCGCGGGCGGTTCTACCGGCGGGGACATCTGGGGGGCCTGGTCGACCCCGCTGACCTCCCACCGCCCGTCTCGGGCGGTCAGCTGAAGCAAGAACTGGCCGGTCAGACCCATGTCCTCCGCAGGCTTGGTGGCACCCGTGTCCCCGCTCTTGGCTGTAGCCGGGGGCGCGGTGAAGTTGCTGGTGGTGACCCGGACGTGGACGGTGGCCCCGTTCGCCGGGGTGCCGGTCAGCAGCCCGTCCACCTCGTCGTTTGCCTCGATCCGCTCCACCCGCGCCTGCGCGTACGGCGGTGGGGTGATCGCGGTGACGCTCACGCCCGGGGTCAGGTACCGGGTGATGTCACCGGTGCCGGTCAGTAGCGCCGCCAGGTACGCGCTGACGGTCGTGCCCGCGGCGGCGGTGCCGGGTACCGCGATGCCGTACTGCAGTCCCCGGTCCGCGGCAACGGCCGGGGCGGCGGTCTCGGCCGGTAGCGCCAACGCCCGCGAGGCCGCGTCGCCGGTCCCGCCGTCGACGGCTACCGGGACGAGGAAGAACCGGCGCACCGTTGGCGCCTTCGGGGTGGGCCCGGTGACGTCGGCGCCGATGGTGACGCTCCAGACCCCGGGGGCGGTGGCGGTGGCGTCGACGACCGAGAGGGACCCGACCCGGGACCCGGCTGCTGGCAGATCGACGGGCTCTTTCCAGTAGGCGCCGACCAGCGGGGTGGCGGTGCTGGAGGAGAGCCAGGCGCGGACCAGCTGCCCGGCGAGCTCCTGGGCGACGCCGCGGCGCGAGTCACGTTTCGCGTCCTGCCCGGCAGCCGAGGCCGACGCGGTCACGGTCGGGGCCGAGGTCAGGTGCAGGACCAGGGCGGCCGGGCCGGTTAGTAGCGCCAGAGAAAGCAGCCCTGTGGTGGCCTTGGTCAGCAGGCCGCTGCCGGCGCTCCACCGGTGCCCGGTGGATTCGGCGTCGTGGCTGCCTACCGCGTCGGGCTGCTCCTGCGGCGCTCCCCCATCTTGGGGTTCCAGCCCTGATGATGGGTGGTCGGGACGGTTGGTGCTCGCGACTGCCGCCAGGTTGCCTCCGAGCCCCAACCGTCCCGGTCGGTGGGCGGTGGGAGCCTGAGCATCTCGCCTTCGCAGGGTCAGCATCATGCGTCCTTTCCGCTGATCTTCTCTCGGGTGCGATCCCACGCCAGGGCGGCCTCGGGCATCCGTGTCGAGGTGAACCGCGAGATCTCCGCCAGCTCGCGCACGGGCAGACCGCCTGCGGTCAGCGCGTCGAGCAGCAGCAGATCCAGGTCCTGCCGGCAGGTGTGAATGCGGGCCAGGTCATCCAGCTCCGCGACGAGCTCCGTGCCATCGGTGTCGTGCTCGAGCGCCATCGCGGGGCCTTCCGGTCGGGGTAGTTACCTCTCCCTTTGAAGTAGGTGACCTCCCCGGCCCACTCATGACAGGCCGAGACCAACCTTTTTTCCGGGACCCGGACGCCGTGGCCCCCGTCCGGGTCCCGGACAGGGGGGTTGACCTGCGCAAACACCGATCCGGTAGGACCCGAAGTTTCTTCCCCGAACAGGGGCCACGCGGCCGATCCTGGCCCTGTTCGGGCAACCGGCGCACAGACAGACGGCTAGGGGAGGGCGTCAAGGCTGCATCGCGACAGCCTCACCGACACCCGCCAGGAGTCACCATGACCACCACCGCCCCGGTCCGCGCTACCGCGACCAACCGCCGCACCGCCGCCCCGCGAGCCCGTGCCCAGTCCGGCATTCTCGGGGCCATGAACCGCGAGTGGGACCATCTCGGCCACTCCCCCAGCCGCCACCCCGACGGAACCCGATGGGCCACCACACACCCCTGCCTGCAAGACCTGGCCACCGTGTCTGACATCCTCGACGCGCTGCGCCACAGCCCTTCCGGCTCTCCGGAGGCCGACGAGCTGCTGCGGTCGCTGCTGGACCTGAACGCCAGCGGCACCGGCATTGCCGGACGGGCGCTGATCCACACCATGATGCCCCGCATCCTCAAGCTCACCTTCACCGCTGAGGCCCGCGGCCTCGACGACCCCGCCGGCGCCGCCCTTGAGGCGATGTGGTCCGCGATTTCCCACTTCCCGACCGCGAAGCCCCACCGGATCGCGGCCTGCCTCGCCCTCAACGCCCTCAACGCCCTGCCCAACCCCCGCGAGGCAGCGCTGACGCTCGAGCCGGCCCAGGTGGAGTTCGAGGTGGACCGGGAAGCGCTCGCTGGCCGTGGGCGCCCTGTCTCGGGACTCACCGCTGAAGATGAGGTGGCGCGGCTGCTGGGGTGGGCGCAAGCCAGCGGGGTCCTGGCCCGCGGCGACGTCGACCTGCTAGCGGTTCTGCACCAGGCTGACGCCCCGTCCCAGAACGAGCTTGCGCTGCGGCTGGGGATCAGTCGGCAGGCGATGTGGAAGCGGGCCTCTCGGGCTACGGCCCGGCTTCGCGATGCCGTAGCCCGAGCGCACACCGCACCTCGCCCGTAATGCGCTGTCGCCGCCACATGACCCCCGGTACTCCCCCACTGCCGTCGCCGTGGTGGCGGCGCGCTCGGCGTCTCAGACCCATGATCGCTCGTACGCGTGTTCGGGTCGACGGTTCATACTGGCGGGCATGGCAGGCGGATCCGGGCGAGGGCACCAGCACCCCATCCCCGCCACTCCCGCGGGGCGCCGGCACGTCTGGGTCCGCAGCGTCGACGACACCCGCGTCCATGCCGGCATCCTGATCGACTGGCGCAAAGACACTGACGGGTGGCGCGCCGACGGTGGCCTTCATCGTCGACGATGACCTCAGAGAGGTGGGGGGGTCAAGTGCTCGTTCAACAGTGGCTGCCTGCATCGCTCGTCCAACCCGTCGGGCCCTTTTCCCGCTCCATGTAGTTACACATGTAGTTCCCCATGTAGTTCACACGTGTCCCCCTTGTTGTCTGGCATTGTCGCTCACGTTGTGTAGTCTTTTTGGTCTCCACAGTCCGCACATCAGGTATCCCCACTTGCGATCACACCGTCGTCTGACGTCTGTCCCTACTTGGTTGGACACCTGCGTGTTCACCTTGTCATCGTCAGTGTTTACCACGGGTATGACTCACCGTTTGGCCGCCACTGGTCTCACGATGGCTTGTCGTGTTGTGCTCACACACGTGTCCTAAACGGGTAGTGGCATGGACAGATACGTCTATCTGTCATAGTGTCAACCCACGTGTTCCACATCACTCACTGACCATGAGGAGTCACCCGGATGTCGCTAAGGACCCCCGAGCGCATTGCTTTCGTCATCAACAAGGGCGGGTGCGGCAAGACCAGCTGCGCCGCCAACGTCGGCGGCGAGTTCGCAAACGCCGGCTACAAGGTGCTGCTGGTCTCGCTCGACATGCAAGACAACCTCGCCGAGGAGCTCGGCTACGCCTTCAGCGACGAGCCCGGCGATGATGGCCTCGCTCTGGCTCAGTCCCTCATGACGGGGGAGCCTCTGGAGCCGGCTCTGACCCAGGTACGACCGAACCTGGACGTTGTCACCGGGGGAGTGGCGCTACGCCAGGCCAGCCGCCACCTCGGCGGCGATGACGCTGACCCGACCACGCTGGCGCGCGCGCTGGCACATCACACCGGCTACGACTTCATCATCTACGACTGTCCGCCGGGGGATCTGGACGTTCAACGGGCCGCGCTGGTCGCGACGGACTGGGCGGTGGTCCCGGCGCAGATCGACGCCAAGAGCCGCAAAGGCATCCAGCTGCTCGCCACCCAGTTTCAGGAGGCTGCCGTCTACAACGAGGACCTGGGCCTGCTCGGTGTGGTGTTGTTCGACGTGCCGACCGCAGGAACCCGGCTGCTGGCAGAGACCCGAGCGTTCCTGTCCACCGAGCTTGCCGGGGCTGCGCCCGTCTTCAACGCGCGGATCCGTACCTCCAAGGCAACAGCCCGCGCCGCGAACGAACGCGGCCTGTTGGTGGCCGAGCTGGCCAATATCGGGCGTCCTCAGTGGTGGAAGATTCGCTCCGGTGAGGCCAAGGACACCCAGGTCCCAGCCGTGGCCGCCCACGTCGCCCAGGACTACACGGACTTGACCGAGGAGATTTTGCGCACCATCACTTATCACCGCACCGGGCAGCACATCCCCGAACCCGCGCCCACCGACCCGTCGACGGCAGGAGTGTCCTCATGAGCGAACAGGCGCGGCCGGTCACCCCACGGCCCGGGAGCCTTGGGGCCGGGTTCACTCGGATGACTCCCAAGCCGGATTCGGCCCCCGATGACGCATCTGCCACCCCTGGCCCCAGAACCGCCGTCGCTCGGACAGAGCCCCGGCCCGACCGAGCTGACGCCACTCCCATCGCCACGGCCGACTCCGAGCGTGCCACCGGACCGGACGCTGACCAGGACGCCGACCAGACTGTCACGAAGGCCACCCCCACCAAGCGTGCCAAGCGGGGAAACGTCACACCCGAGGTGGCGGCGCCGGTTAAGGCTTCGGACATGGTGGCGGTCAACCGCCGGACCGTGTTCCTGCCCGACGACGTGTTCGATGCGCTGGCGCTGCGACGAGCCACCACCCATCTGACTAACTCCAACCTGATCCTGCTCGCGCTCGATGCACTCCACCCGCGCCTACCCGAGCTGATCACCGCCGCTCGGCGCCCGGCGCAGTTCGACAGCCCTTCGTCGCTGTTCGGGTCTCTCCCGGTGATGACCCGCATCGATGGCAGCGGCGGCCGCCGACAGATCTCCGTGCTGTGGAGCACCCAGGTCCTGCACACCGTCGACCAGCTCGTGCAGACGTGCGGGGCGGAGAACCGCAGCCAGATGATCGCGATCGTCCTGCGCGAATGGCTCCAGCACGAACTGGACACATCCGGAAAATCTTGACTCCCTCCGTAACCTGCACTCAAGCCTGTTCGACCACCACTACCCACACTCAGGGGCGCACCACCGATGACCACTGACGCGCAACCAACACCCACCACGTCTGCTCGTCGTCGGCAGTTCCGCCGCCCGGCCGGAGAGCAGCCCACGGCGGGACCACCCGCCCTGAAAGCACCCACCGTGCGTCAGCAGCGCCGGCCCTCACGGATCGCGCTCGGGGTGGCGATCATCGCGATCTGCGCGCTGGCCGGCTGGTGGGCCTTCGGCAAGGCCACCACCTCGACACCCGTCGTGATGAGCGCAACCGCCCTTCCCGCCGGCCACCAGATCCAGGACTCGGACCTGCGAGTGACCCGCCTCTCCGGCGGCGACGGGCTGGCCACCGTTCCCGGCGACAGCCTGAAGTCCCTGGTAGGGCAGTACGCCCTGACCGATATCAACACCGGCAGCCCGATCAACCCCGCCGCCGTCGGACCAACCTTCGGCCCCACCGCTGGGCAGGCCGTGGTGGGCCTGTCCCTGAAGACCGGGCAGCTACCCACCCAGGACATCCGCGTCGGAGCAGCCGTACGGATCGTTGCCAGCAAGAAGACCGAGACCATCCCCGCAGGTAACGCCTACTCAGGGATCGTCATGCGGATCGGTGACACCGACGGCAAGCCCGCCACGGACCAGAACGGGACGCACAACATCGACGTCGCCGTCGCCCACGACGACGCCAACGCGGTGTCCCAGCTCTCCGGATCCGGCACCGCCGTCCTCGTCCTCGACAACACGAAGTGAGGCGGCTATGACCGTCATCGCTCTCGCCTCCCTCAGCGGCGCTCCCGGGGTCACCACCACGGCGGCCGCCTGGGCCGTCCACTCCGCGCACCCCACCTTGATCATCGAGGCCGCCACGGCCGGCGGGTCCCCGATGCTGGCCGGGCTGTGGGCCGGGACGCGGGCGCACGACACCTCGGTGCTGGCCCTCGCCGCGCACCTCGGGGAGCCCCTCGAGCAGTACCTGTGGTCACAAGCGGTCGCCCTGCCCGGACAGAGCGACCGGTGGGTGCTGCCCGCGATCGCCTGGCCCGCCCAGGCCCGGTCCGTCGAACCGGTCTGGCGGCCGCTAGCAGCCGCCCTGCGCGCCATCAGCGACGACGGCGGCATCGACGTGCTGATCGACATGGGCCGGATCACCGCCGCCACCGCCCGCGACCGGGTGTGGACCCTGGCCGACACCGCCGACGTACTCATCGTCGTGGTCGACGGCGCTATCGCCGCGTTGAACACGGCAATCATCGTCACCCCTGAGCTGCGCGACCTGCTGGCCACTACCGGCACCAAGGAACGACTCGCGATCCTCCCCCGGCTGACCGGCCTGACCCGCGACCGGGAGGGTCTGCGACCCTACGGCCACGCCGAGATCGCCTCACACTTCGGTGGCACCAAGGTCCTCGACCCGCTCATCCACGACCCCCGGCGGGCCGCGGTCTACGCCGGGGGAGCGATGAAACGTGTCGGACACGACCGCAGCACCTACGTCCACTCGATCGAACGGCTCTCACGCCAAGCCCGGGAGCACGCCAATGCCTGCCGGTCCCTCATCGAGACTCGAGAGGAAATCTGATGGCCGCCCATAACGGCACCGACCCCGCCGACGTACCCGCCTTGGACACGCTGGCCCTGTTCGCGGGCCGACCCGCCGCCCCGGCCGCTCGCCGCCTGGCCGGACACATCCCGAGCGCTCGCGACCGCGCCGCCTCCGCAACGACCAGCCCAGAGACCCACCGCACAACTGGGTTAGAGAGGACATCCGGCGATACCAACGGCCACGCCACCAACGGCCACAGCACCACCAAGGGCGCCACCCCCGGCTTCGTCCCCGCCGGGGGGCCGCCTACCGGCGGGTGGCGTCCTCGTGAGGACGGCGCTAGCCCCACCACCGAACCCGCAGCAGACCCTGACGTGGCGGGGCAAGCCGACGCCTCGGTGGACCTGTCTGACGTCGACTGGGACGTGGTCGCGGACCTGCGCACCTTGGTCTCCGAACGGATCAAGGGCACCGGAGAAGGCGGCACCATCTCCTTGGCGTCGCACGGGGCCCTGGCCGAGCCGGTCATCCTCGACGAGGTGAGCAAGCTGGGCCGGCGCGACCTGAGTATCGGGGGAGTGGGGCACACCCCCCAGCAGAAGGCCCACCTGGCCAAGGCCGTGCGTGACTCCATCTTCGGGATGGGTCGGCTCCAACCCACGCTGGAGCTAGAGGGGGTCAGCAACGTCGAGACCCGGTGGTGGCGCGGGCAGCCCATCACCTGGGTCGAGTACGCGGACGGACGCCTCGAGCAAGGCCCTGCCGCGGCCGGGTCAGCGGCCGAGATGATCCGTGACCTGCAGCTGCTCGCCTCGCAGGCCGGGCGCAACTTCTCGCCGAACTCGCCGCTGCTGAACCTGACCTTGGAGAACGGCTCACGCCTCGCGGCCACCGCCTGGCGAACTCCTGCACCAGTTCTGACCATCCGCAACCACCTGTTCGACGACGTCGACCTGTGGGACCTGGTCGCCAAGAACATGCTCGACGCGGGGATGGCCTCCTTCCTGGAGGCGCTGAGCCTGGCGGGGAAGAACGTCGTGTTCTACGGCATCCCCGGCTCGGCCAAGACCACCTGCGCCCGCGCCTTCCTCAACGCCCTGCCCCCGGAGATCGCCATCGGCGTCATCGAGTCCGAGTTCGAGCTGCGCCTGGAAGAGCTGGCCAAGCACCCCCACCCGCGGGTGGTGCCGATGGAGGCCCGGCTGGGCTCGGGCGAGCTGGACAGCTTCGGCAACCGGATGGGTGCTATCACCATGACCGAGCTGCTCATCCAGATACTGCGCCACAACATCCAACGGATCGTGGTCGGTGAGGTCCGCGGCCCCGAGATCGCCGCCATGCTCGATGCGATGGTAGCCAGCATGGGATCAGTCTCCACCGTGCACGCCACCAGCCCCATGGGCGCCGTGCAACGCCTGGCCACCTGCGCCACCAAGGCCAGCCTGAACACCACCACCGAGACGGCCTACCGCACAATTGCCCAGAGCATCGACGTCATCGTGCACCTGCAGTACATCGACGAAGGGCACCTCGGCGGTAGGCGGCACCGGTTCATCGCCGAGATCGATGCCCTGACCCTGGGTGAGACCGAGGCCTGCTTCACCGCTTTCCTACCGATCTACCAGAAGGGCTCAGACGGGCGGGCCACCCCCACCGGGAACCTGCCCTCGTGGATCAACGACCTGGAGGCCTACGGGTTCGACCCCGACCTGCTGCGCAAGGGCAACAGCAGCTGGGTGGCCCCCCTCGAGCTGAAACGAGCCCGTCGATGAGCCCCGGGCTGGGCCTGCTGCTCGGGCTGGCCGTCGGCGCCGGGATTTTGCTGGTCATCAGCGGGTTCACCCCGGCCCCGCCGCCATCCCCGCGCACCCACACCCCGTTCGAGTCCGTGACCACCCGGCTGAAGCTGACCCCCCGGGAGGGTGCCATCCTGGGCGGCGCCGCGGCTGCCAGCCTGCTGGTCGCAGCGGTGACCGGCTGGTTCGTCCTGGTCCCGGTCGTCCCCGCGGTGACCCTGGGTCTGCTGCACGCCCGGCGGCCCTCAGCAGACCAGCAGTCCCTGGAACGTCTCGACGCCCTCGACGACTGGGTCCGGTCTTTACGCGGAACCGTCACCAACAACATGCAGCTGCCGCAGGCCCTTGCTGCGACCCTCGGGTCGACGCCCCCCGCGATCCAACCCCACGTCGAGGTCCTGGTCGCTCGCCTCCACGCCCGGCGTCCCGCCGCTGAGGCGCTGCGTGCGTTCGCTGACGACCTCAACGACCCATTGGGGGACTTGGTGGCCTCCAGCCTGGTGCTGGCCGCTGACGACAACACCGGCCTGGTCAAGATTCTCGACTCGCTGGCCACGATGCTCTCTCGCAAGGTCCGGGCCCGGCAGGCCATCGAGCGCAGCCGCTCAGGGACGCGCGCCCAGGCCAAGGCCTTGACGGTCTTCATCCCGTTGTTCGTCACCGCGTTTGTGTTCGGCACCAGCTTCGGGGCGACCTACCGCACCCCGGTCGGGCAGCTCGTCCTCGCGGCCCTGTCCTTGGCCTTCATTGGCTGCCTGGTCTGGCTCAACAAGGCGGCCACCACCAAACCTGCCCCCCGCTTCCTGGTCCGCGACAAGAAGGTGGCCCGATGACCCTCGCCATCTTGGGCGCCCTCGCCGGTCTTGGCCTCTGGGTCGTGGTGCGTGAGTTCACGCCCAGCCATCCGCAGCTGAACGCGGCCCTAAAGAACCTCTCACCCGACAACTTGACCCTGCAGGCTCCTGAACCGGCCTTCCCGCTCGATCGGGACACCCGGGTCGGGGCGTGGATCGACCGGCACCTGTCCACGCTGCCCGGGTTCCGCCCGCCGCTGAAGGACCTGGACATCTTGTCCTCGGCCGACCCGACCGAGGACAATCTCACCCCCCAAGGCGCCGACCGGGCCCGGATGGCTCGCAGCGTGCAGACCCACTACGGGCGCAAGGCCAAGTGGGCCGTGATGGGGTTCGTGGCGCCGCTGGCCTACTCCACTCTCCTCACGCTCGGCGAGACGCGCCTGCCCGTCCAGGTCCCGGCCATCGCCTCCTTCGCGGTAGCCGCCCTGTGCTGGGTGGTGCCGGACCAGCGGGTCCGAGCCAAGGCGGCTGAGTACCGCGACGCCGCCGGCCGGGCGTGCGTTGCGTACACGCAGCTCATCGCGATCGCCCGGTACTCCGGCATGGCAGCTGAGTCGGCCCTGTTCGCCGCCGCGGACGTCTCCGACGACTGGATCTTCCGGCGCATCCGCGAAGAGCTCAACCGGGCCCAGTGGGCTGGGACCGCGCCCTGGGAAGGGCTGCGTCACCTGAGCCGGCGTATCGACATCCCCGCACTGATGCAGGTTGCCGACATCATGGCGTTGGCCCACGAGGCCGGCGCAAGCGTCGCGACCCAGCTGCTCGCCCGGGCCGACTCGCTCGACGATGCCATCCTCGCCGCCGACGACAAGGTTGCCGCGAAGGCCAGCACCACCATGGCTGTCCCGCTGGTGATGACCGTGTTCGTGTTCCTGTTCACCCTGCTCTACGCCGTCGCGATGTCGCTCGGGTAAGGAGGCCCCGACCGTTTTTCTTGACACGCCCCTGAAAATGGGTCTGAACCACCGCACAACAGCCATTGAAGTCACAACATCTACCCAGATCGGGGGTCCGCCCGTGAACCGCATGACCCGCACCCACGTCCGTGCCCTCACCGCCGCCCGGCGGCGGCCTGGCCCTCAGCCCGATCCGGACGCCGGTAACACCACCACCGAATGGGCCGTGCTCTCCGGCGTTGTCGCGCTTGTCGTTCTCGGCCTTATCGTCCTCGGCAGATGGCTCCTGACCTGACCGACCACCCCACGATTCAACCCCGTTGTAGTCAACACATCACACCCAGTTAGGGGATCCACCAATGGAACGCATCACCCGCACCTACGTCCGTGGCGTCACCGCCCTCAACGCCATCCAGCACCGCCCCGACCCGGCGTCCGACCCGGAGACTGACCCGGACGCCGGCCTGACCACCGTCGAATGGGGCCTACTCACCGGCGGTGTCGCCCTCGTCGCGATCGCCGCGGTCGCCACGTTCGGCACCAAGGTCGCCGCCCTGATGGGCAAGATCCCCGGCGGAGGCTGACCACCACCCCCACCACGGCACGAGAGGAGGAACCGTGAGGGCCGTCATCGGCGGGCTACGCGTCCGGTTGCGTCAGCAGACTGGGCGACCTGATGCAGGCGTGGTTACGGTCGAGTTCGCCGTCATCGCCTCCTTCGCGGCCCTGACTCTCGTCGCGCTCCTCCAGCTGGGCCTGTACTTCCACGCTTACAACGTGGCCCGCTCCGGGGCCCAGGTCGGTGTTCAAGCCGGCCGGGTCGACGGGGCCGGGACAGGGGAGGGGATCAGCGCCGCCCGCACGTTCGTGGCCTCAGCAGGGGGCTCACTGTTGCAGTCCACTGCGGTGTCCGGGTCTCGTACGGGTGACACCATCGCCATCACCGTTTCGGGCACCACCCCCAGCGTGGTGCCCTTCGTGACCTTCCCCCGGCTGTCGACCACCGTCGAAGGCCCCGTGGAACGGATCACGCAATGAATGCCCGAACTGTCGGCCAGACACGCGGCCCCCTCAGGGGCTGGTCACTGCGACCACCATCCAGGTGTAGCGGTGACCAGCCTGATGGGGGGTTCGCCACCATCGAGTTCGCGATCATCCTCGGCGCGATCGTCCTGCTCACGATGGCAATCTTCGCTGTGGGTCGGTATGGCACGGCCACCACCAGCGTGGATGCCGCCGCCTCTGCTGGGGCCCGGGCAGCGTCGTTGGCCCGCACCGCCGACCAGGCCCGGGCCGACGCCACCAGCGTGGCCCGGGCCACCCTGACCCAGACCGGGATCGGGTGCAGCCCCTCAGTCGCCATCGACGTATCTGGGTTCGCGGTGCCCGTCGGGGAACCCGCCACCGTCGAGGTCACCGTCTCGTGTGAGGTGCCACTGACTGAGGCTGCAGGGTCACGAACCGTCACCGGGCACGCCATCTCACCTCTAGATACGTACCGTGAAAGGGGCCAACCGTGACGCGCCGAACACCGCACACCTCATGGGCGTGGCACCGGTCGCACCGCAGGCCAGGCTCCGACCCCGCGGCGCACCGGCCGCCCGACCAGGGCTCGATCACGGTCATGGTCGCCCTCCTGATCCCTGCCGTGATGCTCGTGATCGGCCTGGTCGTGGACGGCGGGAGCTACCTACGGGCCGCCCGGGAAGCGACCACCGTCGCCCAGGAAGCTGCCCGCGCCGCCGGGCAGCGCCTCACCCCGGAGGCCATCAACGGTCAGGCCTCCAGCGTCGACCCGATCGACGGGGCAGACGCCGCCCGCGCCTTCCTGCGCAGCGCCGGAGTGCAAGGCTCGGTGGTCATCTCGGGGGAGAGCATCACTGTCTCCACGACCACCACCTGGCAGGCCACCGTGCTGGCCCTCTTCGGCCAATCGGGTGGCACCGCCGCCGGCAGTGCCACCGTGACCACGGAAAGGACCTGACCGTGGCCATCTACACACCTACACCGCGACGGTCACCCGTCCACACGATCGCCGCCGGCCTAGCCTCCCTGATCGGGATCCTCGCGATCCTGCTCGCGATCCCCGCTGCGCTGTGGTTCCTCGCCGGCAGCCCGATGCCTGAGGCGGTTCCCAGCCTCGACCAGGTCCGCGCCGCTTTGAGCAGCGTCGATGACGGGACGCTCGTCATCGGCACCTTGAAGTACCTCGGGTGGGCTGCCTGGCTCTCCTTGGCCCTGAGCATCGTGCTCGAGGTGCCCGCCCGGGTCGCCGGCGTCCGCGTCCCCCACCTGCCGGGCATGTCTTGGCAACAGGGTCGCGCCGCCGCGATGACCGGGGCCGTCGTGGCCATGATCGCCCTGATCGGCAGCGGTGGGGTCATAGCCGCCCACTCGGCGTCCGCGTCCGAAGCCACCACCCCGGCTGTGCCGGCGACCACCGCGACGCCGCACCCGGGCGCCGTGCCCGAGGCGAGCACCCCACCGACGGCCCCTCAGACGCCGCAGCAGGCCGAGAAACCCGCCCCGCGGGAGGCGCCCGGGCCGACCACCACGACTGTCACCGTCAAACCCGGCGACACCATGTGGGGGATCGCCAAGGACACGCTCGGGCAAGGCTCGCGCTACCCCGAGCTCGCCAAGGCCACCCGCAACACCGTCCAGCCCGACGGTCGCCACCTGAGCGACCCCAACCTGATCTACCCCGGGTGGAAGATCAGCATCCCCAGCAAGGCCACCCCGGTGAACCCGGCACCGCGGCCCACCCCGGCGCCGGCGTCCGCCCATAGCAGCACCCGGACCGCACCGGTCACCGGATCAGGTGCCGGTGGCGACGTGAGACCGGACGCTGCGACCGCCCCAGCACACCCCAGCGCCGACACTCAGGCCGACTCGAGGGGCACCGCGACCCGAGCCGATGGCCGCCACGAGGTTGGCGCCAGCCCGCGCACCCAGGACCACCCACCGGTTGCCGCCGCCGGTGGGCCGAACACGGAGTCCACCGCTGCCCCTCGATCGCCCTCTCCGCCCCAGACGGCGATCGAGGCAGCGGTGGACTCCGACCCTTTGAGCGGCTCCCGGGTCGTGGCCACCGTCACTGGCCTCGGTGCCCTCGCCGCCGCGGGCCTGCTGCTGGCCCTGCGGCGGCGGCGCGGCGAACAAACCCGTCGTCGCCGACCCGGCCGCCGGATCGCCCTACCCAAGGGCCCGGCCGCGATCGCCGAGGCGCAGCTGCGGGCCGCGGCTGACCCGATCGCGATCGAGGACCTCGACCGGGCCCTGCGGACCCTGGCAGGCCGGGCCCACACCCTTGGGCAGCCCATGCCGAGCATCCGCGCCGCCCGGCTCGCGGCCGAGGAGATCGAGCTGTACCTCGTCGACGACCTCGAGCTCCCGCGCCCGTTCGTCCGGGTCAAGGGGGCTGATGCCACCTGGACGCTGGCCCGGCAGGACATCGATACCGCCATGCTGACCACCGAGGAGGCCGCCGGGATCCCGGCCCCCTGCCCCACCATGGTGACCGTCGGACACGACCAGGACGACGCGCACGTGCTGGTCAACCTCGAAGAGATCGGCAGCCTCGGCGTCACCGGCGACGAGCAGCTCGCACGGGAGGTCCTGACCGGGTTGACCCTCGAACTGATCGTCTCCCCGTGGGCGGACACCGTCGACGTCGCCCTCGTCGGAGTGATGAGCGACTACGCCTGCGTCCAACCAGACCTGTGCCACTACGTCGAGGACGTCGACCAGCTCCTGCTCAGCCTCGAGCACGACGCCGGCGTCAACGACCTGGCCCTGCACGAGGCCGGTGTCGGCGGGCCGACCCAGGCACGCTCGGCCCAGGTCGTCGAAGGTGTCTGGGTGCCCAGGCTGGTTGTCATCGGCGTCCCGCTCACCGAGCAGCAGTCAGCTCGCATGACCCAGATCGTGCAGCACGTGCCGCGGCTCGCGGTCGCCGCGCTCACCTCAGCCACGACCCCGCTGGGGGAGTGGACCCTATCCGTGCAGCCGGGACACCCCCACCCCGCCGGCGCGCTCGGGGTCGGCGCCGACCCGGTCCCCGTCCGACCCCAGCACCTTTCGGCCAAGGACTACCGGGCCGTCGTTGCCGCCTTCGCCGCCACCTACGAGGCCGACGAACCCGGACCCGAATGGGCCGCCTCCATCATCGATGAGCCCATCGACATCTCCGCTGTCACGCCAGTCACCGACTTCGACACAGCTGACGCCGTCGACGACAGCATCCGCGCTGAGATGGCTCCGGTCGACCCTCTCGTGGTGGACACGACCTCACCGGGGGTCTTCGACGAGGAGCTCGTCGAAGACCCCGTGACAGCCACCGACGGTGAGACCGCCAACTCGAGCGCGTCCACGTTGACCGTGACCCCGGTGAGCCAGATGGACAAGACCAGGCCCGTGGTGCGGCTGCTGGGCCCGATCGAGGTCATCGACCCGCCTGGTCCCAAACCCGGCAGCCCGGCCAAGTGCCGAGAACTGATCGCCTACCTGGCCCTGCACCCTGGACACGGCCACGAGGCCCTGGACGCGGCCATCTACCCCGGAGAACGAGTGCTCGCCAACCGCCGCAACGGGCTGATGCGCCAAGCCAGAGCCTGGCTCGGCACCTTCGAGGACGGACGGCCCCGGCTGCCGCACGCGACCGGAGGAATCTACAAGCTCGACGAGGAGAACACTGTGGACAGTTGGCGATTTCAGCAACTAGTTGGCGATGACCTCGCAGCCACACCAACACCCAATCTGAAGGCGGCGCTCGAGCTCGTTGAGGGGCAGCCGATGACCTACCCCGAAGCCGACCGCTACGCCTTCGCGGATACCGCCAAGTTGGAGATCCTCGACGCCGTCGCCGACGTCGCCTACGAGCTGGCCCGCCGCGCGATCGCCTCCGGAGACCCCACCACCGCCGAATGGGCCGCAGGCAAAGGCCTGGACGCCCAGCCCACCAGCGAAGCCCTATGGCGGGTCTCCATCACCGCCGCCTACCAAACCGGGCGACCAGGACGAGCCCAAGAAGTCATTACGCGATGCCACCAGCAGCTCGACCCCGACGAGTCCGACCTCGACCCCGAGACCCAAGACCTCATCAACCAGGTCACCGACCGGCACATCCCCGCCCACGCATGAGGAGCACCCCGATGACCACCACCACCAGGCTCACCGCCGCCGCGGCGGCCCTGGCTGTCCTCACCGCCACAGCCGCATGCCGCGACGACCTCGACCCGCCGCCACCCCAAACATCCCAGACCAGCACGACACCGAGCACCGGGCCTTCCTCCACCACACCCGGGACGTCCAGCACCTCAAGCACCCCGGCACCGACCAGCCTCACCCCGGCCGAACAGACCGAGGCCAAGGAGACAGCCGCCGCAGAGGCGGCCTACCGGGCCTGGGTGAAGAACTACGCTGCCGCCGAAGCGGCCGGGTTCGACCCCAAGAAGCTCGACCGCCAGCTCGCGACACCGGCCTTGATCGACTACGTCACCGGCCAGTTCAAGAAGTTCCGCACGAAAGGTGGCGCCGGCAAGTACACGCAAGACATTCGCTGGATGAAGAGCAGCCAGTACCTGCAGGGCATCACGGTCCAGTTCCAGATTTGCGCCGTGACGAACTCACGGTTCCTGCAGGACGGTAAGGACGTAACGATCACTTCGGATGGCACCCCAGCCCCGGTACGGACTGAGCCGCTGCTGCGCTACGTATCGGTGGAGTCCATAGACGACGGCAAGACGTGGAAGTCATCGACGATCCTTTACTCCAGCGACGAGAAGAAGTCATGCTGAGGCGGGCGCTGACCGGGGCACTCATCGCCACGGCGTCAGCGGCCGTCGTGGCGGGATCGGCTGGGTCGGCAGCGGCAGAGGGCCACGGTGATTGCCGATTGGTCAACGGGAAGGTGGTCTGCCGCAGCGAAGGCCAAGGCACGGGACACCAGCCAAACCCGCCCCCGGCCGCGCCGGTAGCCCCAGTAGGTCAGTCGGTGGGTGGCAACTACCACGCCCCGGTGGCCTCCGGGTCAGGGTCAGTGGGTAGGCCATCGCGGCCGTTGACGCCTGACGAGCAGGCTGTGGCCATCCTTCAGGGCTGCGCTGGGCAGGTCGGTGTCGTCTTTTGTCCGGGCGGGCAGGTGGGGACGCCGGTTGGTGCGGCCGCTGCCGGTGGTGTCCCGTTCATGAGAAACGTCGTTCCTGCGCGGCCGGGGCGACCAGCGGCGCCTGCAGCGCCCGCTGCGCCACCACCGCCAAGCCCGGCTCAGGTTGCGCAGATCGCGCGGGCGCAGCTAACGATCCCGAAACCGAAGATCGGGTCAGCCCCGTGCACCGCGGCGGACTGCAAGGGCGCCGTCGGAGTTCCAGTCTGGTTGTGGACCGACCCAGGCATGTTCACGCCGACCTCCCAGACCGCGACCGTAGGACCGGTGAGTGTCACCGTGACAGCGGTCGCTACCGGCGTCACCTGGGATATGGGCGACGGGCAGACCGTGACATGTGACGGGCCCGGCACCAAGTACGACACAGCCGAGTACGGCTGGGCCGACAGCCCAGACTGTGGCTACAAGTACACCCAGACCAGCACGGACCAGCCCGGCGGCCGCTACCCGCTCACCGCGACCGCCACGTGGGCGATCATCTTCTCTGGCGACTTTGCCGGCACGGACACAGTCGCCACCACGTCAACGACGAACGTGGCGATCGGGGAGTACCAGGCCATCGTCAAGGCCGGGTAGCAGCCGTCGTCGTCCACATCCCAAGATTCTCGGTAGCACCTGTCAGTTCGGTCGGGATTGACGCACCTACTTCAAGGTATGCAGGTGCTGTTTCCCGAAAAAGAGCATGACACGCACGTGATGAACCAAGCTCGCCCGGAATGCACTGAAAGGATGACGGCCATGGCACGCCTCACACGCAGAAACGCCTCCACGCCCCGTTCTCCCGGGCGACCCCGGTTAAATCGAGACCGACACGCTTTCCGCCCTGGCCTGGACCCAGCCGCTCACGAGCTGCTCGTTTGCCAGGCGGCCCTGGTGGGCCTCCCACTGTCCACGTACGCAGAGGTGCTGGTAGCTGAGGCTCACGGGTACGTCGGCCAGTACCTCGCAACGCTTGACTCGCTTCCTACCGTGATCACTGCCAGCCAGCTGCGTGATCGCGTCCGTAGCAGGACAGCCTTGCAGTGCCCGGAGACCTCTCTCTTCGTTTACACCGGTGTCAAGATTGCAGTTGATCGCCCGCTCGCAGACCAGATCGACGAAGCGTGCGCGGTCCTCGATGTGACGTTCGCGTCCTACCTACGGGCCCTCATCTACGACGCTGTGGGTTACCACCCGGCGTCGGAACACTTCCGTGACCGTCAGGTCGCGGCCGCCATCAACGGGGGGGAGCTGCTCGTCAAGGCCTCTTAGACAAAGCGGAGGCCCTCACCGTCTCGCCAGGGGTGAGGGCCGAACGCCACTTTTGTTACTTAGCGATTGACAACCGCTGAGCGTCCAAAACCGGATGTTTCTTCAAACACCTCCACGAGAGGCGTAAGTATGACTGTAGCACCAGGGTTGGCTTCGGCCTACCCTCTTGCCGGTGACACACCGGTGGTGCACCCGCGTCCGCAGCGGGGGGGTGTTCCTCCCTCGCGGGAGGGGTGCGTTCCTGGTGTGCGAGTTCCGCGGCGCGTTCGGGACGAAGTGTCCAGTGCGACGGCGTTGGCCGTTTTCGTGGTCTTCTTGTCGCTGAACCGGTTGGGGCGCGGGTCTGTAACGATGACATTGGCGCAGATTATGACCGCCCTGGGGCGAAGCGGCAGACGCCCGGACGCCGTGGCCCGGGCCATCGACGAGTTGATCGCACTGTCGTTCCTTCGCCGCCACCGGGCGCGCGTAGACGGCCCGACGACGTACACCCTGCTGGTCCTCCCTGGCGGTGACGAACGGTGGGATGTTCTGCCCTACGCCGCGCTCACCGCACTCGCCCGTGGGCGGGCCCCAACTGCCGCTTTGCGCTCGTTGCTGATGGCTGACCAGGCCATGGGACGCGCTGGTTGGACGAGCGACAGCCTAGGTTCCCTCGCTGCCGCAGCACAGGTAGGAGAACGAACCATGGGCCGGCATATCGACCTGTGGGTGGAGGTGGGCTGTCTGAAGCTGACACGTACGCGGACGGGCCGGATCTTGTCACGGCCCTCGCAACTACCAATCTCAGCTCCTGATTCCGATGCTAGAAGGGAACACCATGACGAAATCGAAGGCTTGGCACCAAGCACACCCGCGCAAAGTGACAGGCGGGACCAAGGGACACAGAGACCGTCGGCCCCAACAGGATCAGCCAATGACGATGACCATCCCGGTATGGGAGTACGAGGCGCTCGCGGCGGAGATGAGCCCCGCACCGCAGCTCGCCGAGGAACAACTGCGGGTGCCGGAGGTGCTTCCGATCCGAATGGCCAAAAGCCACGGTCCGATACGGACGTTGAGCATGATCCAACTAGCAGACGACGCGCATGTCACGGTCACCGAGATGAGACATCACATCATCCAGCTGCACGCGGCAGGTCTGTACGCGTGGGATCCGGTTCGGCTGACGCACGTGCAGGCCGGATAGCCCACGAGGTCGACCCTGACAAAAATGCGGGGTCCGGAGTGACAAAAATGCGGGGTCCTATAGGGAACCTAGCCCCCGAATACCTAGCCCCCGAGAACAACTACTCTTCGGGGCGTAGCCCCGCTTCTGACCTGAGTGACGCGCGGGGTGGCGGCCTGCGGCCGAAGGAGAAGGCAGATCAGCTGTCGGGGGGTTCTGAGAGCGGACCAAGATCGCCGGCGCAGGATCGGGCTGACGTCGCTGAGGTGTTGGCCACGTTGGATCGGGATTGGACGACGGGCTGGGCCAAGCGGTGGCTTCCTGGCTTGTCGGTGGTGATCGCCGGTGGGCTCGACGGACGCTTGGGCGCCGCTGCGGTGGTCGCCGCGATCCATCACTACGCCGATCTCGATGAGACTGGCGGCCGGCACATCCCGGC
Organism: Humibacillus sp.; assembly: GCA_030452985.1. Taxonomy (GTDB): domain Bacteria; phylum Actinomycetota; class Actinomycetes; order Actinomycetales; family Dermatophilaceae; genus DSM-29435. The sequence continues at coordinate 13,411 of JAKDLG010000041.1, read as the reverse complement.
GGCTCGGGCCGGAGTGCGCCTGATGCTCACCGATGTCCGGCTCGGGTTGGCGTGCTGTGACTGTGGGGGACAGCGAAGCCCACAGGGGTGCCCGTGCACACCTGCGGGGGTGGTGGAGCCTGAACACCCTTCTGCAGCTGCGGCCCGCCCGGCAGGAGACCGTGGGGCACAGTCCACAGCGGGCGGCCCGGAGGAAGGTCTGCGGCTGCAGGAGCGGGTAGCGACGTTCCTGGCGTTGCGGGTGCCGCTCGAGCAGGTGCGCGAGCTCGACCCGGAGGCCGCTGACGCCCTAGAGGCGGCCGGGCAGCCACCCCTACCAGCGGCGCAGTCTGCTCTCTCGCTAGAAGGTCACGCAGCGGGTGCTGCCGATATCATGACGGTCAATGCCCCACCTGACCTTGAGGAGCCCACCGGTGCCGCTGCCACCGAACTGGACGCGTGTGACCTTCGACCTCCCCTGCGAGCTGGCAGAAGAGCTCAAGGACGCGACGATGACCGACGGGGTCTCACGGTCGGCCCGGATGCTGGCGCTGGTGCAAGCTTGGTCCGAAGAGCCGAGGTTAGCCAAGAAGGTGGCGAGACGGGGCACCGAGAATCGGCTCCAGGCGCTGCGGGAGCGCGGCCGCTCGTAGCGGCCGCCGGGAGTGACCCGCATGCGGATCAGGTCGCAACGCCCGAGCCACGACGAAGCTTTGGTCATCCGCCGCGCGGCTGCGACGGACCCAGCCTTGTCGGTGACCGCTTTGGGGATCCTCACCCGCGTACTAGGCAGTCCCGAGGGCGCGGTGACGATCGAGGACCTGACTACGGAGGAAACCGGGCCCGGTCCGATTCACGCGGCCGTGGAGCAGTTGCGCGCCGCCGGCTACCTGCTCGTCGACGCCGACGGTGTGCACCAGGTCAGCGACACCCCACAGCTGCCACCAGGTGCGCTAGTCGCGACCTCGACCAGGCCCTCACCCCTCAGGCCCGTGTTGACGCCCGTGCCGGACCTGCCGGAGCCAGAGACTCCGACACCGGTGCGACAACTGCACCGGCCACCGGCCGCCGAGCGCGGCCGTCCACGCACACCTGACCGAGAAGAAACCGCGCGGATCGCCCACCAAGGCGCTAGCCATGTCCGGGAAGAGCTGGCCCGGAACCGGCAGGAACACCAAGCGCGCCGCCAGCAGGAGCGCGAGAGCCTAGAAGAGGCCCGGCTAGCGCGGGTCGACAGCAACCGGGTCGTGCACGAGCGTGAGCTGGATGCGGTGCGGGCGCAGGCAGACCGATCGACGGCTGCGGAAGTGGATGACGCTGCACCGGCGGACGGGCACGACGACTGATCTGAAGGGGTCCAGGCCCCTGGTTGGTGCTACTCAACCGGTGGTGAAGGTGCGGTAGATCGAGAAGCTCGATGGCCAGATGGGGTCCAGGTCGATGTTCGCGAGCGCGCAGCCGAACTGGCCTGAGCGGCGGGGTGCTTCGTGGAGTTGCTCGGGCGGTGATTGCTAGGAGTATCCGTAGGTGCGGCCATGGACTGGGGCCGATGGACTGGAACAGCGACGTAGCCAGGTGGTTCGTGGCCTGCAGATGTTCCGTCGGGAGGCCACTCCCGACGGAACAGGAGCGGGTTGGAGATGCTGTTGCGAGCATTCTGCACCTCTACGGGGACGGGTCGGTCGCGGTTGGTTTCACCCGTGCTGGCTTAGGGTTCCCACCCGGGGAATCCGCGACGGGGCAAGTTGTAATCGCCGACATTGAGCGGACCGGGATCCATTTGTGGTTCCTGCTCGAGCAGGCCCGCCTGGCGATCGGGATCACGGGCGACTACGCGCTCCGGCTAGGTGTGACCCCGGCGGCGCCGACGTTCCGGTTCCCGGACCGTCTGTCGGCCCTGTCGTTCGAGCCGTTCGCGGGCCAGCGCACCGTGCCCGGTTACCGGCCTGTGACCGGTCCGGTCCTGACCAGCATGAGCCGAGACGAGGCGGCGCACTCGCTCGCCGATCTGGTCCGCGACGCGGACCACCAGGCCAGGCAGCGAATCGGACCTCACCGCCGAACAGCTCACCTGCAGGGACTGACCGCCAGGGTCACCCCCGGGCTACCGTGGGCACATGGTGAAGATGATCCTCGGTGGTGAGGAGGCCCCGCGGCCGTTGCATCAGCGCTTGGCTTACGCCGGTCGTGAGGCGCAACGCCACGAGGATGACCTATACCTCACTGCCCGCGACGCGGCCCAGGCGCTGGAACGTCTGGACAGAGCCTGCGCCATCCTCGAGCACGAGGACCGGCGCCCAGGAGCAGAGGTCGGGTCGCTCGATGCCGCCACCCTCCGGCGGATTGTCGCCGGCGAGACGTTCGAGCAGATCCGCGCCCATACGCAAGAGGCGGAAGACAGCTAGCTGCCAGCCGTGGTGGGCGTGGACGCCGGCGGGACAAGGCAGCCTCATGTTGCGCCGCCCTCTGTTCGTGGCGGCCTTGGCGCGCGTCCTTGGCGATGAGACCCGGAAGGACCGAGGGCCTCTTCGTCTCAGCCTGCGCGATGTCGCCTACCCGCCGGCTCGCGTTGGAGTCGCGCGGGGTTCGCGGCGGATACGGCTACCAATTCGCCATTGCTCGGGCGGGTAGCTCCCGCTGGTGAACCCGTGGCGGGCGTACCAGCGGGCGGTGGCGGGCAGCTGCTCGGCCGGGACGGACGGGCCCGGGATCAGGTCACCGATGATGCTCGACCCGGTGGCGTCGGCGTATCGGCACAGCTGGGTCAAGACCGCGGTCCCCAGGCCCCGGCCCTTCCCGTGCACCACAATGTCGCTCAACGTGATCACGTCGACGTCGACGTCGCTGTCCCAGTCGTTGGGCTGGGGCTCAGACACGTAGAGCGTCACGTGCGCGGTTCGCCGTTGGAGCGCGGCCACTCGTGACGGGATGGGCCGCAGAGGCCCTGGCAGGTGTTCCCGTAGAGCCGTAGCCAGCTCTGCGGACGCCCCGGCAGCCTGGTCGAGCAGGCCGTGGTGCAGCACATCCACGCCGTGGGTGTTGACCTGCAGCTGGACCTCGGCGCGGATCTGAGGCAGCGCCTCCAGCACCTCATCAACCCAGGGCGAGGGCAGCTCGCGCCGGTGTTGGCTCAGCGTCCGCTCCAGACTCAGCTCCGGCCAGCGCCGTCCGCGAGGGATCACCGACAGGGCGTCCCATTCGCGGGTCGAGCCGGCTGCCGTGGCCGCCAGCAGAGCCGCGCAGTCCCGAATGTCTCGGGGAATTATGCGCAGCTCTTCGGCCTGGGCGGTGGCCTCGCGGGCGGCCCGCCGACCGGACGGGGTCCACCGGCCCCGACCGGGCTGACGCTCACCCTGCGCCGCTTCGAGGTCGCGGTGAGCCCGGGCCAGGTCGAACCAGTCCCGGGCGGCCGGCTCGGCGCCAGGGTCGGGGATGGCCGCAAACTCCTCGGCCGCTGCCGGCTCGCTCATCCAGTCATCGTCATCGCTCAGGCGCATGGCCCGAGTCTGCCGGTACCGGCCGACACCGGCGCATGCCAACCGAGGGGAGCGCCGGCGGGCACACCGTTCACTTGGGGTGGACGGGGGGCAGCGTTGCGGCCGGCGCGCGAAGGCGGAGCACCGTTCCCAGCCGGGCACACTTGCCGCCAGTGGCATGTCGCAGGCCCACGACATGCCACTGGGTGGATCGGGTCAGGCGGGAACCTGATCCACCAGGACGCTGGTGCCGGCGGGAACCTTGATCGTGACCCGACCGGCGGTCGCGGTGAGATGGACGCGGGCCAGGAGCGCCTCGTCAGCGGCTGGGCCGTCGGCGGTGAGGAGCTCCCACACCGCGCCCAAGACGCCCAGGCCCCTGGGGTGGGCCTTCGGGGCCAACGTGATGGTGCGCAACGGCCGGGCCTGCCCTTGGCCCCAGGCGCCGCCGGGAACCCGGTCGCCGATGTGCCCAGCGAAGTCGTCGGCGGGGCCACCGGCCCACCGCACCCGACCGGTCGCGGTGCGGCGGTAGGAGGTTGCCTGGTAGGCGCTGACGATGCAGCCGTTGTGGACGCCGACGATGTGGGTGGCGGATGCGGCGTCGGCGTCGCTGACCCGAGCCCAGTCGCCCAGGGTGATCAGCGCGAGCGCGGACAGGGCCTGTGGCTTGGGTCTTCCCCGATGGACCTCGTCGAGGAGCTCGGCGTAGGAGTGGGGCAGGTGGGTGGCGATGACGAGGGTCAAGGTGCGGCCTTTCCGGAGGGAGAGAAGACCCCGAATCTATCATACGCAATGAGTTACAGGAGTTACCAGTGAAGGGCGTGCCCGGGGGTGCCCCGTCGTGTCTGGGCAACCACTCGCCGGGCGCGTGTCGCCGCCGCTGACTACCCTGAGCCCACAAGTAGGGCAAAAGGTGACAGGGGAGCGGCACATGAAGACGTCGTGGTCGAGAACAGGAGCCGCGCTTACCGCGGCCGTGCTGGGATGCGCCCTGGCGGGCTGCTCGAGCAGCGGCCCGGACTGGCGGTTCCAGGGGTTGAAGCTGGAGAAGGTCGATGAGTCGCTGCAGGCGATCGACGCGGCGTGGAAGTCCTCAGTCACTTCCGGCCAGGTCAAAGCCAACCTGCCGGACACGGCCCGCTGCTACTACCAGGTCGTGCAGGACAAAGACGTCACCGAGGAGACGCTGTGCGGGCCGGTCCGGTTCATGGGCGACGCCGCCACCTCCTGGCAGTCCCACCCCCTGACGGTGACCGCGACCGACGCCGAGGTGGGCTACCTGGCCCTGGACCTGGGCAAGTCCGGCAAGGCGTCCTTCACCCCAGGCGCCACCGCGAACCCCAACGCCCAACCGACCCGCCCTGACGGGGCGAAAGCTGACCTCGCGGTCAAGCTCGACGAGCCGCCCGCGCCCGCAGCCGCTCTCGGTGAGACGATCCCGCTCGGCGCGGTCGGTACCGATGCCATCGGGGCCGAACCTGACCCGGACACCACCGCTACGGGCAAGGCCACCATCACCACCCCGGACCGCACCCACACCATCAGCGCCACCGTGACCCGGTCCAGGATCGGTGGCCCCGCGGACCGGCGCACCCCACCCGCAGGCGGCTCGTTCGTCGCCGTTACCACCAGCAGCACCAGCAGCGGGGTCTGGTCGACCACGAAGGAGAAGCCGGCGCAGATGGTGATCTCCACCGGTGGGAAGCAGTACCCCGTCGCCCCCTCTAGCTCCGAGCAGGACCTCACCGGCGGGTTCGCGGTCGCCGTCCCGACCGACGGCGCCGACGCAAAGGTCGGCATCACCTACGACGGGCTCACCCAGTGGGTCGATGCCCGCACCAACAAACGCACCGGGACCGCGGCCGCCGGCTATTACGACGGCATCGCGAAAGAAACCTCCGGGTCCTGCCCCGAAGTCACGTCCGGTGACTCCAACACCAAGGGCTGGGTCCGCACGTTCTCGTGCACCGTGAGGCTCGAACGATCCGCGTACCTCCCCGCCCCCGAGACCGAAGGCACCCGCAAGACCGTCGGATGGCCCAAAGACGGCACCGTGTACGTCACCGCCACCTACGACCCACGCTACGAGGCCAGCTGGGCCACCGGCGAGTTCTACACCACCAGCAGCTACTCCAGCACCCTCGCCCTGGACAAGCCCATCCTGACCGTGGCCGGCAAGACATACACCCCGATCGAGACCCGCACCAGCCAGGGCGAGAACTACAGCGCTTCCGACGTGACCAGCATCTTCCAGGTCCCCGCCGGGCAAGCCGACATGACCCTGGCCGGCACCGCCCGCCACGAAAGCACCCGCAGCTCCACCACCGGCAAAGGAGCCCCCGCAACGGGCACCGCCACCTACCCCGTCAAGACCAAGATCACCTTCGACCCCACCAGCTGACCACCCCGGTGACCGGCCTCAGGTGCCGTCCCCCACCGTGCCTGTCACACGCCCGCCCATACTTGAGGGAGAACCCGACCCACCCGCGAACCGACACACCGCGAAAGGACTACCTCATGATCCAGGACCCCAACGACGGCGGCGTCCAAGGCATCCCCATGGGAAGCGCGATCCCGTTCGCGGTCCTCGCGATCGCGCTGTCCGTCGCGATCCTCATGATGGTCTTCGGGCCCGGCCGCCACCGCCTGGGACCCATCTCCCAAGCCGCGCTCGCGACCGGCGCGATCGGTCTGGCCATCTATGGCGGCATGGCCACCCTGACCGTACTAGCCGCCTGAGCCCAGCCAAGAGCCCAGACCACACACCGGAAGCAGCGGCCGCGATCGGTCGCCTCCACCGGCGGATCGCCATCGTGGTCGCAATGGTTGTGCTCGCGGCCGTGAGCTGGTATCTGGTCGACCGGCCGGGCCGGCACGCCGCGAGCTCAGCACCCTCCGCAGGTGCCGCGTACCCGCCGACACGCTGGGTGGAACGGTCTGGGAACGCAACGACTACGCCGACGGTGTTGAGCTGAGCAGGCAGCGCACGGCCGCGCAGGAAGGCGATCGGTGAACGCCATCGGTGGCACTCCCGCCCTGACCACCGACCACATCAGATAAGTCCACGGGGACCTGCTCGAGCAGGACGTCGACTGCCTCGTCAACCCCTGGAACCGCAACTTCGTCCCACGATCACTGCTCCTGCCACAAGGGGTTAGCGGCCAGCTGAAGAAACGCACCGGACCCGGCCCCTGGAAGACCTTGGCCCGCGCTGGCACCCTGCCCGTGGGCGGCGCGGCCGTCACCGACGCCGGCCGGATGAGCAACCGCCTCCACCTGATCCACGTCGCCGGCCTCACCCGGGCCTGGCGAGCAAGCACTCGAAGCGTCATCCTCTGCGTCCACTCCGCCGTGAGCGAACCCGTCCGCATCCACGCCCGCACCCTGGCCATGCCCCTGATCGGTGTCGGCACGGGCAGCCTCAGCCCCGACCAGGCCCGCCAGGCGATCACCGGCGCCCTCGACGACTACCCGCACCCATCCGACGCCACTCCCCCGGACCTGGCAGTGAGGGTCGTCCGATACCCCTGAGTTCGCCAACCTCCCCCGCGGGCGCCAAAGGATGCAGGTGTCACACCTCTGACTACCGTTGCACCCATGACCTTCCTGAGCCCGCGGGAAGCCGCGCATGGGCTGCCCGGCGACCAAACGTGGGCCACGCGACGTCTCCTCAACTCAGCACTCCAGCCCGTATCGGCCCTGGCCGATCCACAAGGGTGGACCACCGCCTCAGAATCGGACCAGGGGTGAGCATGCCGGTACTCCCGTCGGTGACCGGCCCCTGGTGGCTTGTCATCGCCCTGTCCCTCGCCGGCGCCGGGGTCGGACTGATCCTAATGCCCCGGCTCACCAGCGCCGGGTACCGCCTCGACCATGAGAGCGGGCCCCTTCCGTTCCCCGCCTGGACCGTCCCGGTGACCGTGGCGGCCGCCTGGGGGGGTGTGGCCTGGCAGCTCGGGCCGCGGGCCGAGTTCACCCTCACCCCAGCCCTGCTCACGTTCACCACTGCCGCGGTCGCGCTCACCTGGATCGACGCCGACGTGCACCGCCTGCCCACTGGCCTCATCTGGCCCACGTTCTGGCTCGTGACCGCCCAACTAGTCCTCACGTCCGCGGTCACCGGCGCCTGGGTCCCGCTGATCCGGGCCCTGATCCTGGCCGCTTTGTTCAGGGTCGTCTTCTCGTTCGCGGCGAACCGGTCACGAGGAGGCTTCGGCCGGGGCGACCCGAAGATGCTGACACTGGTCGCGCTCGTGACCGGGTACCTCTCACTGTTCGGGCCGTTCACCGCCACCGTGCTCGCGCTCGTTCTCAACGCGGTCTGGCTGGTCATCAAGCTGGCGCGTGGGGCCAGCCGCCGAGACGAGTTCGCGCTCGGCCCCTGGCTGGCCCTAGGCGGGTACGCCACCCTGCTGCTGAGCTAGCCATCTTCACCGGGCGGCGGTCCCTGGGTGTTCAGCGTTTCAGGGCGTGAGGGTCGCGACCATATAGACCGGGCCCGGTGGCAGCGTCCGGTCTCGATCGAACAACGCTGGCACCAACGCTGGAAGGAACGCTTCAGGGTCCGACGGTTCATATGAGCGAGCCCCGCGGCGGGCGACGGCCAACGAGCCACGATGACCAACAACCGCTGAAACCGGGTGATGAGCTCGGCAGTACGCTCCGGCACCGCACTCGACCACCTCGCGTTGCCCGACGCGTCCACGACAGTGACCTGACCATCGCGAAGATGAACGGTGATGTTCGAGACGAGGCTCAGACGTGTGCCCGGGCAGGCCAGGTGTGCCGGCTCCAACGTGTTCCAACCCAACTCCGTCTCACGCGTCTCGTTTCAGCGTCAAAGTCTCATTTTGTCTCGCACCGGACACCCGCCCGCCGGGTCACCGAACCTCGTAGTAGGTGTCAGGTCACCACGTCAAGGCCGACCTACTTCAAGTGAGACCCCAACTCGGGGCGCCCACTCGAAGGAAGAAGACCCTGATGACGTTGCCGATCGCCCGCGGCGGGTTCACCAGCTCACCCCGGTTCAGCGCCCGCGACGCGCTACCCCTGATGCGAACCCCCGCCACCCTCACCGCGCTCGCGGCCGGGGGAGTGGCAGCCGCACCGATCACCCCGATCGCCGGCGCCCTTTACGGGGGGTCGCTCACCCTAGGGGCGGCCGCGCTCGCCTCCGGCGTCGCGGTGGTCCGCAACGGCATTCGTGGCCAGCTGATGGTCCGGGTGCTGCAGGGACTGGCGCCACTGATCGGGAGGGAGGGCACGGTCCGGGCCCGCCGGTGGAAAGGGCGCCTGGGAGGGACCCCGACCCGCCTGCGGGTCGACTACGACCCGGCGGCGCCGGCGCACGAGCCGGAGTGGGAACGCAAGGTCGCCAAAATCGTCTCGGTCCGGTTGGACGCGGTCGCCCGAGTGGTACGTCACGACGTGCGGCGGTGCCGGCTCGACCTGGTGATCACTACGGCGGCCGAGCTGGGGGAGAAGGTGCCCTCGGCGCAGCTGCAGAAGCGGGTCGAAGATCTCGTGACGGTGCTGTTCGGCACAGATGCGCGCACCGAGGTCGGCTGGGAGGCAGACCAGGTGGCCAGCATCGACGTCGCGCACACCATCGGGGTGAAGGTCTCCGCCTCGGCCGCGGTGCGCGGCGCGCGGGAGCGGGTGGTCACCACCATGCTGCCCGGGCGGTGGCGGGCCCATTGGGACCTGGAGGCGGACACGGTCCGGTTCGAGCTGCGCCCGCAGATACCGCCGACGTTGTCCCGGAACCTGGCCTCGCCGCAGGGGGCCGACCTGGCGCGGCTGCCGTACGGGGTCGACGAGGACGGAGAGACCCTCTACTGGGACCTGAACGACACAGCCGCCACACCGCACTTCCTGGTCACCGGCTCGACCGGGACCGGCAAGACGAACCTGATCCGAGGCCTGATCACCGAGGGCTGCCGGCGCGGCTGGGAGCTCTACCTGTGCGACCCGAAGCGGATCGAGTTCGTCGGGCTGAAGGCCTGGCCGAACGTCAAGTGCGTGGCGACCGCCGTCCCGGACATGGTCGCCGTGATCCACCAGGTAGCCCAGGAGATGGACCGCCGGTACAAGCTCATCGAGGCAGGAAAGGCCACGAAGAACGACTTCTCGCGTCTCGTCCTGGTGCTGGATGAGTACCGGTACTTCTACGGCATCGTCAACGCCTGGTACGCCGGGGTGAAACCATCGGGCGGCTCGAAAGTCTGCCCGATCCTCGAGCAGGTGTTCCTGATCGCGTCCCTGGGCCGGGTGGCCCGGGTCAACCTCATCCTCGGCACCCAACGCCCGGACGCCAGCTGGCTCGGCGGCGACGTCCGAGACCAGTTCATGGCCCGCGCCTCGCTCGGCCGGCTCTCCCCGGACGGGGCGAAGATGATGTGGGAGAGCTACAACGTGGGCACCGCGGTCCCGCGGCGGATCGCCGGCCGCGGGACCGGGGCCAACTCCGAGGGCAACCCCGTGGAGTTCCAGTGCTACTGGACCCCGGACCCGGCCACCGCGAACCCCGACGAGCTGGCGCTGCTGAACCAGCTACGTCCCGAGCACGTGACCCACCAACCACACGTCGTGGTCCCACCCGTCAAGGACGACGGCGAGGACAAGCCGCTCACCTACGTCGACTTCCTCGTCGCGGAGATCGCCCCGGCCTGCGACCACCCGGAGCTGTACGCCCCGATCGAGCCGGGCGCCCTCGCCGGCGGGGGGTCCGTCCGCGACCTGGACGCCACTCCTGGCCCGGTCGCCGGCGGCGGGGTCGACGGGCAGTCGCTGCGCCATCTGCAACCCGACGACGACGCGGGCTGCCCCGACGTCGAGGACCTGTACGCGCCGGCGCAGAACGCTCGCGCCGGGAAGCTGCAACCCGGGCAGCTCGTCCTGATCGACGAGCAGGCCGACCTCTGGGCCACGATCGAGTCCGTCGACCAGGACGCGGTCGCCGGCGACGGGCAGGTCTGCATCTGCTGGCGCTCGGACGAAGCTGACGGTGACTTCGGGGTCCTGGTCGAGGACGACACCTCGGTGATGTCGGTACGCAACCTGCTCGAAGCCGTCGATGGCGACGAGGACGCGATCTGAATGGCCCCACCACCCTTCCACCAGCTCGCCATCCGCGGGGTGTCGCAACCGGCCCGAACCTCAAGGACGGTCGACCGAAAAACGACCTGCCGGTTCCGCAGCCATCGAGGACGCAACACCTCCCACGACCGCCACACGGGCGCACTCCTGCAGGGTCCGCCACTGCCGCGGGATCCACACGGGCATCACCCAGCAGAGGTATTGACAGTCAAGATATTGGTTGACACTATGACAGATACCGGGGTTGATCCCGGATCCTCCATCACTTCGGACGGAGCTACCGCAATGGGCAAGCGGCACCAGCTGCAGTGTCGGCGACCTGACGTCGACCCGGACATCTTCTTCTCCACCAGCACCCGCAAGATCGAGCGGGCCAAACAGCTGTGCGCCATGTGTCCCGCCCAACACCAGTGCCTGCTGGCCTCTTTCGCGAGGCCGGGCGAGCTCGGGACCTGGGGCGGGATGACTCAGGACGAGCGGACCGCGCTCGTCGACGCCGTCGACAGCGCGGACGAACTCGAGCAGGACAACCCCGAGTCCCCCGACCCAGACCCGGGCCGCAGCGTCACCACCGACAACCCGGCCGGCGCCGACCCGGACTCGACTACACCTCCCAACGCCGGACAAGACGCGGGGCCGCCACCGCCGGCCGCCGGCGCCCGCCCAACACCCGACCGAGACCACGCGCCCCGGAACCTAGCGGGAGCGGCAGCATGAGCAGCCACCCCGGTCAGGGCGGCGGCTCCAGTGGGCCCCCACGGATGGACCGCGACACCGAGATCCTGGTGATCCTGGTGGCCGGCGTCCTGCTCGCCGTCACCGTCCTACCCGCGATGCTCGCCAAGTGGGCCACCGGCCTGGACGCGTGGCTCCTGCAGCATCACATCCTCGTCCCCACCGCGCAGGCCCTGTTCACCCTGCCGGGCATGTCGAGCGGGCCCGACCTGCGCCGGCTGCTCGTCCTGGCGTGTGCCTTGGCCGTGATCGTCTTCCTGATCCCCTCGCGCGCGAAGAAGGCCACGAAATGACCACTGCCACCACACGATCGCCCAGCGAACGACTCGCGTCCGGGTACCCCGGATGCGCTCGCACTGGCGAGCTCGTGGACCCCCCTGCTGGCACCGTGGCCACGACCGGTGCCAGCAGGATGTCCCCGCGCCGTCGTACACTGGGAACTGCCTCAGGGGCATCTCCGCGTGAGTCTCTCCTTTGGTTGGAACACGTCCGCTCAGCGGGCACCGTTCCGGGTGCGCGCAGGGTGGTTCCTGCGCCGCACCCGGAACACTCCCTTCACGATTTCCCGCTCCGGCCTCTGGAGCTGGTTTCGGCTGCCCCGTACGGAATCTCCGTCGACGAGTCCGGAGAGGTCCTCGACGAAGTGGCCCTCACGAGGGCTCTCGACGGACACCGGGTGGCCTTGACGCCGGCCGAGGAGGCCGAACTGCAGCGCCGGATGCTGCGCTGGATGATGGCGGCCGGGTGGACCGACGAGGAAGCCGCAGCCCGCCTCGGGGTGTCCAAGCGGACTGTGCTCCGCCGCCGGCGTGAGGCTGGCATCCCGAGCTCTCGCCCCCGCCCGCCGGCGGAATGCCTCACGGGACGGAGCGCCTAATGCGCAACGACCAGACCGCCGCGAGCGCCACCCCCCTGGCCACGAGCGTTGGCAGGGCCAGGCTCGAGGAGCTGACCGAGGACCAGCTCGGGGCCCTGTGCGCCCTGACCGCCTGCGAGTGGAGCTCCCACGAGGTCGCCTCCGTCCTGGCCATCACCCCGGAGACGGTCATCGACGTCAGAGCCATGCTCGGTTGGCCCGACCGTACCGCCCTGGCCGAGGCCGGACGACAGATCCGCAACGGGCAGCTGGACCTGCTCACCGCGACCACCGGCTCGATCTGGTTCACCAGCAGCTGCACCTGGTGCGGCGGCCCCGGAGAAGCAGACGACGGCTCCGGGCACCTGATCAGCTGCACCCAGTGCCCCGGGGTCTTCCCCGTCGCGAACCTGTGCACCTGGTGCTCGCGGTGTCAGTGGTGGCTCGACGGGGGAGCCGATCTGCCGGCCGCCCTGGCCCACCACCTCAAGCACGACCTGGCGGACGCGAAGGCCACCCTCACCACCGACCCGCGCGACCACGAACACGAGGCACCCGACCCCCGTGGCGACGCGGCATGACCACCACCACGACAGCGACCGCCCTCGAGCTCGACCGGCTCTGCCAGATCCTCGAACACCAGGTCATCAAGTCGCACGCGAGCGCCCTGGTCTTGGACCTCGAAGGGGACCAGGGCGCCGCGGCCGTTCTCGAGGGCCGGTCACGCTGCTATCAACGGAAACTGGACCGGGCCCGGGCCTGGCGCGACGGCCTCACTATCGGGGGATCCCCGCTGGGGCCATCGGACGGGCCGTTCCCGAGCAAGGCCAGGCTGCGGGCGCTGTGGGAAGAGCTGGCCGAGCCGGCAACGTCCGCGACGAGCAGCCGCCCCCCGGAGGGCTCTCCGGGGGAGTCGACCCAGCACGTCCTTGACCTCACGGTCAGCGACGCGCTGCGACGCCTCCTCGCCGAGCCGCCGGGGGATACCCCCGGCCTGCTCGGCGAGGACCCGCAGGGGAGCTGACCGCCGCCATGACCGCACCCGTCGGATCGCTGACAGCTCCGTCCGAGGTGTCGTGGCGGCTCCTCGGAGACGGCACCATCCCCGAGGAGCTGCACTGCACCATCGAAGGACACAGCGCCTTCCGCCGGGACGGGGTTCGCGCCGCCATCTCCGACTGCCTCTGGGTCATCATCGGCCCCTGCGAATGCATCACCGACACCCAACCGGCGCTGGCACAGTCTCTTAAACACATCTGACGCA
>JAKDLG010000004.1 GCA_030452985.1 Humibacillus sp. | reverse complement strand
CTGTCCGGGGGCAGCCCGCCCCGGTTGGCCCGGCCGAAGCCGCCCCGGGCGCCGGTGTCGGAGCCGGCTCAGCGGCATCCGAGAGGGCCGGCTCAACGGCATCCGGGCTGAGCGTGGACCAGAACCCCGCCGTCGCGGCGCCACCGGCCGCGCGCTGGTTCGACTCGAGGTCGGCCAGCTGCTGCCGGAGCCTCTCGAGAAGCGAACCATCGTTGTTCATGACTCAAACTCTAGAGGTCACCACTGACACTGCCCCACCCACGAAACCCACCGGCTGCGAACGAAACTGGCCACTCGACTGTACGAAAGTGGCCACTCGACTTGCGGCTCGGGGGCACTTCGGGCCGGGTGCCGAAAAGCGGCCTCTGATCGGCCGGAAAGGGCCCGACACGCGCAGGATGCTTTGCCACCATGTTGGGTGGACCTCCGTAGCAGCTTCTCAAACCCCCGGAAGCCGCTCGGATCGCTGATTTCCCGCGTTCTACGGGGTTCGCGGGCTCGTCGGCCGCGCACTCGGGGTGCTCAGATCGCCGATGAGCGCGGTCCGGTGCGTGAGAATTCGCGTCAGTCTCAAACCCGTTTGAGCGTCTCCAATCGAGCCGAGCTGATCGCCGGGTACGCCGATGGTGTGCCCGTGCGGGAGCTGGCGACGCGGTTCAACGTGCACCGCGGCACCGTGCGGGAGATAGCCCGGCAGGCGGGCCTGGCAGCGCGCCGACCGGAGTTGCCGGACGCGACCCGACAGGACGCCGCCCAGCTCTATGCGGGTGGGCTGACGCTCGCTCAGGTCGCCGCACGACTCGCAGTCAGCACCGAGGCCGTGCGCTCGGCGGTGATCGCAAGCGGTGGAACGATCCGTGCTGGCGGTCGTCGCCGGGTCGGTGCCTGAGTTCTCACACTTCACCGGACACCTATCGCGTCCACCGCGGCGCGCTCTTCGGCATCGTCTGCTTCGGAACGCAAGCTGGCGCGCTCACGACGGGCGGTGACGGTCTCGCGGACATGGGCGCGGATCAGGAGCACAGCGCTGACCGGCCCGATCCAGAGCATCTTGAGCATGTTCCAGATCGCCCACAGCACTACAAGGTGGAGCCATCCGGGGCCACCCTGCTCGACAAGTTCGACGCAGACGTTCGCGATCAGCAGGTACGGGATCGCGAGCAGCATCGCGGGGATACCCCACTTCAAGCCGCGTCGGCGGGTGCGGATCGCATCCAGCAGGATGTTGGTGGGCATATAGCGCCGCAGGAAGTAGCGGGTGTGGACGCTGACGGTCCAGATCAGACGGATCATGGTCTTGTTCCTCTCCATCGCACAGTGCATCTGGTGAGGCAGTGCGTTGGAGAGTGACCCGGGGGTCTGCCGCGAGCGGCGCGCTACAGAGGAGAAATCCACCTCAACGCCGAGTATACGCCCGGGCCGGACAGGACGGAAGGGACCGGCGAACTCGCGCCGAGCGCGGGTCGATCGCCGGTAGCGGGATCGCGGTTAGCGGTAGGAGCTGGCTGTGTTGGCCCACTTGGCGCGAGCGCGTTCCATGACCTTGCGGGCGCCGCTGTGGTTCATCCTCCAGCGGGCGACTGCGAGGCTGACGTCGTAGGCATCTGCTGCCTCCTCGTCGGTGGCGTTCGCTCGGGCGAGCCGGAATGCTCCGTCGTTGGGGATCAGCATCTCCCCTGAGAGCCAGTCGGCTTCGGCTTCTTGGTCGCCGCCGAGCCCGCACTTCCTCTCGTCGGAAAGAGAGACGCCGAACTTGTGCTCCAGGACGACGTGGGCGAGTTCGTGGCACATGGTGGTGCGACGACGGGTCAGTGGCTGAGCGTCGTTCTCCAGGATGACCACGCCGCTCCCGTTCGGGATCAGCGCCCCGGACAGTGCGCTTCCGTCCGCTCGCAGGAAGTGGTCACGCGCGCCACCATCGAGGTCGCTGAGTTGGACGACGGGGATGCCGTACTCAGAAGCGAAGGTGTAGGGGTCGAAAGGCGCGTGGGCGTCGAGACCGATCTCGGCTCGTAGCTCCAGTGCGAGGCTCTTCGCCTCGGTCTTGAATCCTCGACGCACGAGTCATCCCTGTGCCCGTGCACGTTCGATGGTCGCGCCGATGACCTGTTGCAGGTACTTGACGTCGGTCTCGCTGAGGTCCTTCCGGGCGCGCAGGAGCGGCGCGAGCTGCGCCATGAGGTCGGGTTCACGGTCGTCGTTGGCGTCACGTTCTCCCTCGTGCTCGAAGAAGTCCTCGGCCGGGAGTCGGAGCCAGGCGATGATCGTGGCGAAACCGTCGGTGTCCGGCTTGAGGCCGTTGCCGAGCCGAGACAGCAACGAGGGGCTCACGCCGATCTCGCCGGCGAGTGCCCGCCAGGAGATTTGCCGCTCCTGACGCGCGGCGTCGAGGGCGGAGTGGAGCGCGGCCGTGTTGATCGTGGTCTTGGCCATGCACCCAGTGTGTCACATCTGCGACACCTCGTCGCCTCCGAAACGGAGTGTGTTAGAATTGAAACGTAGCATCGAGTGTGGAACGCAAAGGAGGTGAGGAGCATGGCAGGCAAGCGAGGGCGTAGCGCGGTCACCGGGCGGTTCGTGAAGCAGTCCACGGTGAAGCGTCACCCGAAGACCACGACCAACGAGAGCAACGGCAGGCGAGGCAAGAAGAAGTAGGCAGCGAGCCTGCCCTGCCCCGCGCAGCAATGTCGGTGGCAGTAACTACGGTGATCGAACAGACGGACCAATCAGGAGAACGATTATGAGTGTGACTGACGCCTTCAAGACCTTTCAGGACGTCGTGAATGCCGACATCACACACGTCCGCGAAGCACGCACTCGCCGCGATCTCTTCAAGGGCGCCTTCGGCACCGAGGACGATGTGAAGGAAGTCATTGCGTCCGGATCGCTCGCGCGAGGGACACACAAGGACCCGATCCATGACGTCGATGTGATCGTCGTCTTTGATCAGGATGAGCATCCTGAGTGGGGCTCGCCGGGAAGCTCCGCCGCGGACGCTCTCGATCACACCCGCGAGCGCGTCAACACGCTGCTCGGGGCAACGAACGGCACATACGACCAGGCGGTCCGCCTGGCCCGGTGGCGCAACCATGCCGTCAAGTGCTTCCTGGATGACCCTGATGATCCTCACGCGTTCACGGTCGACGCCATGCCCGCGCTTCGCCGCGATGGGCGACTCCTCATTCCTGAAGCACTCTCAGAAGATTGGGTCGCTTGCGACCCCGAGTTCCTAATCGCCGAGGTCGCGGATCGACACGCGCAGTGGAACAAGTTCGCCGGCACTGTTCGGATGCTCAAGTGGTGGGCCGCCGAGCAAGACACCAAGATCAAGTCTCTCGTCATGGAGGTCCTCGCACTCGACTTCCTGCCTACGGACGTCAACCAGGCGGCTGCGATCAAGCAGTTCTTCGTAAGCGCCTGCTACCACATCGAGGGCGGGAACGACGTCGCCGATCCCGCTGGACTCTGCGGACCGATTCAGCCTGACATCGACTACGACGCGTTCGCCGACGCCCTGCGGTCCGCGCGAGACAACGCCATCAAGGCGTTCCAGGCACAGGCGAACAATGACGCTGCGGCTGCGATCAATCACTGGGGTGAGGTCTTTGGGGACGACTTCCCGAAGCCTCCTGCCTCCACTGGCAATCCGGCGCCCGCGGTCGTGCCCGCGGCGCCCCGTCCGGTGAAGGACACTCCGCAGGGATGACTCGCGCAAAAGGTCCAGATCGCGGTGTGGGCACCACGGCGCTCAACCCCGTCCTCTGGACTGAGCGCGAACCTGTGCGACTGGCGCGCGATCAGAATGAGGTCCAGGCGTTCGCGCCATTGCTCGAATACCAGAGCCCCGCAGACGACGGCTTGCCGCACGGCGGATGGATCGGCGTCCTCCCCCGCTGGCCGTTCGAGCGGCCACAGCCCGATGCTCTCGATGAGCTGCTCGGGGACCAAGAACTGCGAGTGCTCGTCATCTACTCCGCAGCGCACCCGATGGTTCCGCCGACCATCTACTCCCTCGATCCGGAGCCGTCGATCTGGGAACAGACACAGTCCGCATGGCACGTTGCCCCAGGAGGATCGCTCTGTCTGCTCCAGAGCGATGGCGGCTGGCAGCCCGAGGCCAGCCTCACCGAGCTTCTGGCGAAGGCATCGGGGTGGCGGATCGAGTACGCCCTCATGAAGGCGGGAGTCATCAATGAGATGTCGGTCAATGGCATCGTCTCTGACCCCTCGCACGACCACCTGATTGACCGAGCGATTCAGCGAGCAGCTCCAACACCGGACCCGACCGAGGCGGGAGACACAGGTGTCTCCTCGTAACCCCTACATCGTGATGCCCAGAGACGCGGTCACCAAGATCGCAAGCTCCAACCTCTCGGGCGGAGCGCTGGTACTCCGCCGCGTTCCCGCGGACGATATGTACGTCGTCCAGGCCGTGGAAACCGGCAAAGACATCCGTCTTCCAGCCGACGTCCCACGCGAGTACGCCGCGCTTCGTTCAGGCGACCCCCACCATGCAGCTCAGTGGATCAGGGTGGCACCGAACGACGCCCATCTTCACCATCTCTTCTTGTCCAGGCGCCCCGATATCTCCATAGGCTTCAAGGATTTCAGGGAGCTGGTGCCGGGCGTTGCCGACCCCGGCAACAACCTTGGCGTGGTCGTCACTCACGACCCCGATCTTCCACCAGAACTGGTGGAGGCCGGTGCCTCGGAGTTTGCGGGCTGGGCCGTCCGGCGCGATGGTGTGGAACCGCTCGCTATCGAGATCGAGCCAGAAGTTGTTGGCCTGGCACAGTTGGCTGGCAAGTGGCCGATCGAGCAGCTCGCCGCCAACAGCATCATGGTCGTGGGCTGCGGCAGCATCGGTAGCGCCGCAGCAGAGGCGCTCGCAGGATACGGAGTCGGACGCGTGGAACTTGTCGACCCGGACCGATTCCTCTGGCACAACATGCTCCGCCACACTCTCGGAGCCGAAAGCGTCGGGCGATACAAGGTGACGGCCATGAAAGATCACCTGGCCCAGCACTGGCCGCAACAGACAGTGGTCGCCCACCGACGCGACCTGGTTGCCGAGGCCCACTACATCCGGCCCATCGTCGACCGCGTCGATCTGGTGCTGTGTGCCGCAGACGGTATTGCTCCCAGGCGTGTCGTCAGCCACCTCTCCAGACGCGCACAGAAGGCGGCGATCTTGGCGTGCGTGCTCGACAATGGCTCGATCGGAGAAGTCATCAGGCTGCGACCAACGCCCCGGTTCGGATGTCTCCTCTGTCTACGGCAGCAGCTTGCAGATCAGGGAGCGATGGACGCTGAGGCGGATCAGGAGTTGGATTACGGCACCGGGCGCGTCCATCAGCCTATGACGGCTGTGCCGCCCGATCTCCGATACGTCGGCACGTTCGCCGCGAAAGTAGCGATCGCGACACTGCTGGAATCGCTTCACGGCGACCACACCCAGCAGGTTCCCGGCGAACACGCCATCATCGGTCTTCGACCAACGGGTGACCTCGCAGCCCCGTTCGACCTCAGCCAAGCCGGCGATGTTCGGTGGTCGTCCATCCCCAGACCTCGCGCATCGTGTCCGACCTGCTCGCCAGGATGACAGCGCGGCGAGAGGTGACTCCGGTGACGATCACTGACGTCGCACTCAGCGCAATCGCGCGCGAGGCGTTGCGGTCCGTCGACGGACTCGAAACTGGCGGCATCTTGCTCGGGGACGACGCGACTGATGGGATCGTCATCCGACACGCCGGCGGACCTGGACCCAAAGCCACCCGCGGCGAACGCACCTTCATGCGCGACCTCGACCATGCCCGGCGTCTCGCGGACTCCGCCTGGTCGGAGGACCGTAGCCAGTGGATAGGCGAATGGCACACCCACCCGACCGGAGGACTCTCCCCGAGCGAGGTTGATCTCCACTCCTACATGCGCCATCTGCACGACCCCGAACTGGGGTTCGACAAGTTCGTCGCGATCATCGCTGGATTCGATTCATCGGCACGCGTGGTCGTTGCAACTTGGCTCGTAGAACGGGACCGCATCGTGGCAGTGGTACCCGAGAGGCTTCCTACGGCGCCTGCCGTAAACAGCCCGTACGCCAGTGATGCGGTGAGGCACGCCGCCTTCGTAGCTGATGAACACAAGGAGACGCCATGACATCCGATTCCGCCGCCCCTGACCCAGCAGACCCTGTCTTCATCTCGTACCGACAGAAGGACGGTACTGGTGTTGCTGGGGAGCTCGCCTGGCTCCTGCGGGCTGCCGGCATCCCTGTCTGGCGGGACCGAGACGATCTGCCGCCAGGCGACACCGAGGCCCGACTCAAGCAAGCGATAGCGGGCGGCATCTCCGGCGGCGTTCTTGTGACGACGCCGGACGTGGTGAACAGCAGAGTCGTGAAGACGCTGGAAGCACCTCAACTCCTTGAACTACACCGCGACCACGAAGTGTTTGCGCTCGGCATCGTCAACTCGGTGAAGACAGAGGACGGCGGAACAGATTACGACGCTCCTGACCGGCTCCTAGAGATTCGTCCCGGCACCTTGAGCGGTGTAGATCAGCGATCCGCCGAGCGCGATGGTCTGCTGGCATTGATCCGCGGTTTGGTCTGGCACCGGATCGCGTCTCTTCGCAAGCGAATCGAGGCAACCGACCCGACGTTCCGCCTGAGCCTCCAGACCAGGAACACGCCACAGGTCTATGACCGAACCGGTGACGAACTGGACATCCGGCTCAGGCCCTCCGATCACGAACGGCTTCCGAGCACCGAGGGGCTCCGAGATCTCAAGGACACCATTGGCCTCCTCCCCGATGCCGTGACCCGTTCCGGGGCACATCGCCTGCGTGTCGCTGGAGGGGCTCATCTCTCCGTGGCCTTCGCAATCGGGGCGGCTTTGCCTTCGTCTCGAATCGGGCACATGGACGTGATCGACCAACAGGGCGCCACCTGGGCGAGCGATGGCGAAGCGCGGTTCATCGAACAGCCGCAAGTACAGATCGCAGATCAAGGCGGCGACCCATCTGCCATCACGACCGGCCGCCCCTCCGTAGCCGTGTATGTCGATCTCCTGCCCCAACGCAGTGACACCGCCTTCACCCGCTATATCGAAGACCATAGGCCGTTTCTTGCGGCCTGGCGTCATCTCACAGGTGCGAGCGGCACGCTCCTCGACCCCGCTGATGCAGGCCTGATCGCTGCCGACGTCGCCGCGCACATCCGTGCCCTGTCGAACGACAACGCCAACGCCGAGGTGCACCTCCTGCTGCGGTGCCCGTTCCCACTTGCGCTTCTCATCGGGCGATTGACCAACACCCTGCGCGTAGTAGTCCATGAATGGGACGACTCCGACCCCATCGACGGTGAAGACTACCGCGCAAGGTACGTGCCCACGCTGCGTGTACGTACATCTGCAAGCTCCGGTGTCATCGAAGATGTGCTCCTCCCGGATGCGTCGTGACTGCGCCAACCGACCTTGCGGCCGCCCGTAACACCATGTTGAGCGTCACTCTCACGCGGAGGATTCGCTCAACGTTGAGACAACGGCGATCCGAAGGACACGGGCGTCTATGAGCTTCTCGCGCGATCCGAGCTTGTCCTACTCGGCATTCACTCAAGCGTGCCGCGCCTTCAAACCCAGCGAGCTGATCCCGGCGATCGCGCAAGCCTCGGCATCGCTCGGCGAACCGCCGTATCCAGATGCTGTGAAACATCGGATGCCGCCGTGGGGATTGGCTGCGGCCGCGCGAGATTCGCTTCTCTACGGCAATGAGTATCGCTCGAAGGTCGTCGATGAGGAGGCGCTGCGGAAGCTGATGCACAAGTTCCAGATCGCGATGGACATCGACGATGCCGATGTGGGGTCCGAGGACTTCCTCGTCAGACTGATGACTCGGGTCACGTACGAGCAGTTCCCCTACCAGGAGTCGATGTTCGAGGAACTTGCTCGCTCCCACGCCTGGATGGTCGAGGGCCTGCCCGATGTCGAGACCCGAGTGATCACAGAGGACTCGCTGGCGGCCATGCTCGACGGAGTTCCGTTCCGCGAGGCGATCGGCGCGACGTTCTTCCTCCAAGTGGGTGCCTTCCAGAACGGTGGAGCATATAAGCCTGGCTGGCTGGATCAGCCAAACTTCGCTGAGGTGCTGAAGCTCTATCCGCGGAGGAACATAGAGACGATCGCCTCTAGGCTCACCACGACACCCGCAGCCTTTCGGACTGCCTTCAACGACCACTCCGTCGGAACAGCCACAGCGGCCCGATTCGATTACAACCCGTTGATGGCGACGCCGTTCGTGGACATGGGCGACGGGGAGCCGGTTGCTCCAGCGACGCGTCTGATCATGCGGACGGTCACGCCGGGAGGCTT
Organism: Humibacillus sp.; assembly: GCA_030452985.1. Lineage (GTDB taxonomy): Bacteria > Actinomycetota > Actinomycetes > Actinomycetales > Dermatophilaceae > DSM-29435. Next base: position 68,843 of record JAKDLG010000004.1, on the reverse strand, counting down.
GTACTACGCCGGGATGGCCAAGCACGGCAAGGCTTTCGCGGATGATCTCGGAGGCCTGTTCGAGCACTACATTGGTCGACAACTCAGACTGATCGAGGACGCGGAGGTCGAACCCGAGATTGTCTTCGGCAAGGGTGGCGGTCACAAGAGCGTTGACTGGTTTGTGATCCTGCCCCATCTGGTCATCTTGGTTGAGGTCAAGTCTCGCCGCCTCGGCCCGGCAGCACGCGCCGGCGATGCGACGCTGATGAACTCGCTCAGCGAGACCCTGGGCGGCGCACGGAAGCAGTTGACCCGGACCGTCAGCCATCTTGCTGACAATCACCCGGCGTTCACGCACATCCCAACGGACCGCCCCATGTTGGGGTTGATCGTCACGGCGGAGCCGTTCTATACCGGGGCCGCATACCTTCTCGACCATGACGTTGCGGCCATCCCCGGCGGGAGGCTCCCAGATGTTCCTGTAACCGCGGCGAGCGCGCGTGAAGTCGAGTGGCTCGTGACGCACGGCAAAGACGTTGAGCCGCTGCTCCTCGCAGAGATGGCGAAGAGTGCAGGAGGTGTCGTCAGCCTGCGTGACATCGGTAAGAAGACTGATACCGAAAATCCGATTCTGTTGAACGCTTGGAATGCGTATCCCTGGCCGACCCGCAAAGGACGTGGCGATGGACAATCATCAGCGACGCCGACCGGCAATGGCTGACCCTCACAGTCAGACCAAGTCGATTGCAAGCTTCGGAAATGCCGAAATCGCGCCACGCTTACAACGAGCGCTCGACGTCCTCGCGTCCCGGTGAATGCTGCGGTACATCGCTCGCTTGGACGATGAAGCCACGTGCTCGATCGAGAGCAGTTCGTGCACGAGCGGCGTCGATGCTCTGCGCCGTGGACTGCGGCGGCGATCCCAGCGGTCGGTCATCCGTGACGCCGTATCTGTCGCGGTAGGCCGCGACAGTGCGCCCATAACGTCGCCACGCAGCGGCTTGGCGCTGACCGCGGGGTGGCTCGCCAAGATGCTGCACCCACGCTTCGCCGGTCTCACGTGCGGTGTCGAGCACGGCATCAGTGCGAGCTTCGATCATCTCGCGCCGCTCATCGAGTGCCTGCCGCATATCGCTTGCCATCGGGCCGTCCGCAGCCGGGATGAGTCCGGCGATCAGCCGCGGCGTCTTGCGAGCACGACCCGAGCCAGCCGGGCATGCTGTGGCGCGCGAAACGCGGTAGTGCAGCACAGAGGAGATGTCGTCGGCATCGGTGAACCCGCGGGCTGCCACGAGTCGCGGGAACAGAGTGTCGAGGTCGTGGTGGTTGGCCTCGGCACGGCGCAGCTCCGCGGTGAGCGCACCGAACGCCTCGGACTCGATCGCGGCGTCCGCCTGGTCGGCTGTCAAGCCCGAGGACTTGATCAAGGTGGCCCAGCGGTCTCGTTGGGCGGCGGCAGCAATCGTCTCGTACTCCGCGGCGAGCTGGGCGATCGACCCCCACTGCTCCTGTTCGGTAGTGATGGTCTCGTGCGCGGACAGCTCGGCTCCAACGTGTTGCAGGACGCCGTAGAGGACGGAGCGGGCCGTGGCGTCGGGGTTGTCGCCTGGGTGCGGGTGGGCGTGCTCGTTGGCCCGGTCGAGGATCACGTAGGCGTGGTTGGCGTGCTTGCCGCGGGTCATTGCGACGTAGAAGTTCTCCCGTGTGGTGGTCGGTTCCACCAGGACGTGTGCGGTGTCGACGGTGACGCCCTGCGCTCTGTGGGCGGTGATCGCATAACCCAGATCGACATGATCGGTCACATACGCGGCCGGGAGGACGATGGAGCCGCCGAACCGGCGGCCGGTCCTGCGGATCGTGATCGACCCGTCGTCGCGGACGCCGGTGATGGTCCAGGTGTCACCGTTGCGTACCCAGTCCTTCCCGGCTCGTAGGCGGCGGTCGTTGCGGCGGGTGACGACCGTGTCCCCCACCCCGGCAGTGGTGCCGTCATCCAACTCGACCTCCCGGCCCGGTTTCGGGCTGCCGTCGAGGATCAGGTCGGCACGTGCCCGCTGGTTGAGGGCGCTCACGTGGTCGCGGGTCTCGGCGACCAGCACCGACACCAACCCTCGCTGCCGGTCGGCGCGCCAGGCGATGTAGGCGGTGTCGCTCATCGCCTCGCCATCGCCCTCGTGGATGCGGTCGTGGTCGAGGTAGGTGTCGATCACCTGCGTACGACCGTGGCGCAGAGCGAGGGAGGCGGTCTTCTCCCAGGTGTTCACGAAGCGGTGCACGTCGACCAGCTCGGGCGCGTCGTCGTCGCGGTCGTTCACGAGGAGCCCGAACGCACCACCGGCGTCGACGGATTGGAGCTGGGCGAAGTCGCCCACGAGTAGCACCTTGGCACCGGCTCGTTCAGCCCGGTGCGTGATCCGATCCAACGACAGGGTGCCAGCGAGAGAGGCTTCATCGATGATGACGAGCTGACCGGCCTCGAAGTCGGTGCCGTACATGAGGTGGTTCTGCCACCACTTCGCCGTGTTCTCCGTCGCAATCCCCAAGTCCTCAGCGAGAACCTGCGCGGCCACCGCGGACAGCGCCAGCCCGACCACGGAGCCCTCGCCGTGCGCCTTCTCCCACGCACGCCGCAACGCCGACATAGCCGTCGTCTTCCCGGCCCCGGCCGGGCCCACCAGCACATCAAGGACACGGCCGGAGACCGCGATCTTCATGAGCGCGTCGGCCTGATCCTCGCCGAGCATCCGACCCTCCGCATCGGGACGAGCGGTGATCTTCTCGACCGTCGCCAGCGGCACGGTCGGCCCGGTCGTGGTGCGGGAGCGGTCGAGCAGTCGGTCTTCGGCGGCCAGGAGCAGCTCGGAGGAGAACACGGTCGAGTGCTTGGGCCTGAACACGCTGGTGCCGTCCACCCGCCGGAACGCGACGGGTGAGGTGGCGAGGTCGGGCGGCGTCAGCCGGAGCGAGGCTTGCTCGGCGGCGTCGGCAATCATCGCGACGACCGCTTCGCGGTCGTGCATGGTCGCGAAGCGCCAGCCCATCGTCTGCCGGGATGCCTCGGCCATGAGGTTCCAGCGCCGCCAGGTGGACCGTTTCTCGCCCACCACCTCGACCACGGTCTGGCCGAGTTCGCCGATGGCATCGAGCGGTACGTCGTCGGCGCGCAGCAGCATCGGCTTGTCGTTGTCGGTGATCGTGCGTGCCCAGTCGGTGGCGTCCTGGCCGAGTACCCCGGTGGCGCGGGTGCGCCACTCGGCCGTCAGGTCGGCCAGCGACCGCACCTGCTTCTCCGGGCGTGTGGCGAGGGTGGCTTGGGCGCGCAGCTTGATGATCGTGGCTGTGGAGGGTTGGCGGCCGTGCTTGGCGACGTACTCGGCGATGAGCCTGTTCTTCTCGGCGTCGATGTGCCGGGCACGGGTGGAGAACTCCTGGACCAGCTCTTCTGGCACCGTGCTGATCGCCCAGGCCGGGTTGCGGTCTCGGCCCATGTCGCGGGCTTCCCATTCGACGCCGAAGGTGCGGGTCATGTGGTCGGCGAACACCGCCTCGTGCAGCTCCGACAAGGCGACCACGGCGGCGTGCATCGGTCGCCCGTCCAGACTGCGCCATTTGCCGTCGAACGCGGTCTGGACCTTGTTGCTGATGACGACGTGGGTGTGCAGGTGGGGGTCGCCGGCGCGGGAGTCGAAGTGATCGAACGCCGTCGCCACCAACCCGGTGACATCGACCTGCGCAACGGCACCGTCGCCGGCGGTTGCGCCCGACCGGGTGGCTGCAACCTCACGCTCCATGAACGCAACCACCTCCGCAACCGCCGCATGATGCGCCTCACCGATCAGGGCTTGGGTCCCGGCGTCGGCGACCGCCCACAGTGCCGAGGCCGACTTCGGGATCGAGAAGGTGAAGTCGAACCCGGCCACCGCGCGACGCTTCCCACGCTCGGCCTCCTCAGCCTCAATTCGCGCGACCGCCTCACCTTTCGCGCCCGGACTCAGCGATGGGTCGAGATCGGCGATCCGGGCCTCGATCCGCTCCGGGACCGACTTGTAGGCGGGGAACGCGAGGCCGAGCGCGTCGCCGGTGATCGGATCACGACCCATCCCCATCACGAGCTGGAGCTGGGCCTCCGAAACCCGGTCCCCGACCGCGAGCTGGCCCTTGCCGAGTGAGGCGACGCCGGAGCCGAGCCACTGCCCGGGTGGGGTGCCCGCCTCCACGTAATACCTCGTCAACGGCGTCGAGAGAGTCCGATCGCCGTCTGCGGCCGCGACCGTACGCAGGAGGTACTTGTAGCCGTCTCCAGCGCTCATCACCCGCATCGAGACCGTCACGAGACCACCGCCTTTTCGGCAGTCAGGTGAGCAGCAGACGCCCGTGACCTCCGCCCCGGAAATGCCCGCTGGTGCGGCCGGCCGCGACATCCGGCATCCACTGCTTGGCTCCGTCAGTTCGACACGTCGACGCTGACATACATCTCCGGAATTCGGGTGCTGGGAGACTAGTGGGGTGAATCTCGACGAGTTGCTACAGGTGATGGATCGCGCCGCGGCAAACCTTGCCAAGCTCCAAGCGATCTGGGACCGCGCGGAGCCGATGATCCCGTCGAGCCCTCAGCGGGGTACGAATCGGGAGTATGAGGATCTGCGTCGGGCGTGGACGCCGCTGCTCGCGGGGCTGCCCCCGATCGACGGGTTCACAGTCACCGAGGAGCTGCCCGACATCGACGAGGCGGGGCAATCTTTCATCGATTACTTCGAGATCGGCGAGCCTGCTTTCGCTCTCATGAACGAGTTGGAGAAGCCGGGCCAACAGCTCGACGAGTACAGATTCAAACTTGCTCAAGCGCGTCGCCGGGCGATTCACGAGCGCCTCGACGATCTCGTGTCGACGATCAACGCGACCCTTGGTCAGATCACTGATTCCGTTGCGCGGGACTCGTCCGATCGCGTGGACGATCTCAGAACGAAGGCGGTGGAGGAGTCGATCAGCGAGATCGAGCGGTTGCTCGGCGACACCACTGACCGAAAGGGACGATGGGGCGATCTTCACCGGCATCTCCGTTTCAGTCAGGGGCACGATTGGCACGACATCGCCGAGATGGATTGGCCGTCTGTCCGGGCTGACATTGAGGCCGCGAGTCTCTCCGAATCCGACCCTTTGCCGGTGCCAGCGGTCGACCTCGGCGTAGCTGCTTCCGCGAAACCCGCAGGTGGTGCAAGCATCGGGCTCGATTGGGGTGCTCTTGATGACGACGGCTTCGAGCGACTGCTGTTTGACCTTTTACGCGGCTTTCCCAGTTACCAGAACGTCGAGTGGTTGATGAAGACGCGCGCGCCCGATCGGGGCCGCGATCTGTCCGCTGAACGCGTCATAAGGGACGACGGCGGGACGACGCGAACCGAGCGGGTCATCGTGCAGGCCAAGCACTGGACGTCCAAATCTGTCGCACCTGCCGACATCACGAATACCTTGGCGGCGCTGTCGCTCTGGGAGCCGCCGGTCGTTCGGACTTTGGTGATCGCGACGAGCGGTCGCTTCACCACCGACGCGGTGGCGATCGTCGAGAAGCACAACGTCGATGGGAAACTTCCGTTCATCGAGCTTTGGGCAGATAGCCGCCTCGAAACGCAGTTGTCGCAACGACCGGACTTGATCGCGAGCTACGGCCTCCGCTCGTAAGTCCGACGTGAGCGATTCGCGACACTCTACCTCGACCTGCAAGACGCGTGGCAACTCCGATGGCGGGCTGAGCGAGAGACGGATCGGCGGCGGCCTGATCGCCGGGAATGGGTGCGTCTCGTTGTGTCGTTCGGCGAGGCGTCAGCGGCGGTTGAGCAAGGTCGTGCACCTGGCGAGTGACCAGCCCGGCGAAGGGCTCCACGAGAAGTTCGGGTCCGGGGTCACCGAGCCGCCGGAGCCACCATGCGCGACCACACCCCTGCTGGCAGGCGCCGTCTGCGGGTCGGGTCCCTGTTCTCCGGATACGTGGTCTTGCCTGCCATATGAAGGTCTGCTTTGAGCGATCCTCGCGACCCTCTGGTCACCGCGTAGCGGATATCCTCAGGGCAGGAATACATCGCCGTTCTTCATGGCCTGCCCATCTCCGGAGTCCGCTGGACGAAACCTCGCCTGAGACTCGATCGTCCAGCGCACAGCAACTACTAGTGGACGTGGGCATGGCTCTCGATCTCGGCTCGCACTTGCACCATATCGAGGGCCCGTACCTGCGTGATCAGGTCGTCAAGCGCGGGCCTCGGGAGCGCCCCGGCCTGGAAGAACACCCTGATCGAGTCGCGGTAGACCGCGATTGTTGGTAGCGCGCGGATTCCGAGTGACTCAGACAACTGGTGCGCCGCCTCGGTGTCGACCTTGCCGAAGAGGATATCCGGGTGGTTCTCAGAGGCTGCCTCGTAGACTGGTGCAAACGCCTTGCACGCACCGCACCAGGTGGCCCAGAAGTCGAGGATCGCGATCCCATCCCGCTCGGTCACTTCGCGGAAGTTCTTGTCTGTCACATCAACCGTTGCCATCTTCCGTCCAATCGCTCGGCGACTCCTAAATGGACCCAAGGGTCCATCCATATGATGGTTGCTCGCTCCGAGCTGCGCAACCTGCATGACTCCCGCAGTAGCTATGGCTGGCTTCATGGGGCAAGCGGAGACAATACAGTACGTCCCCGCGCGTAGGGTCGTGAACGATTCTAGGACCTGAGAGTCCAGAAAATCTACCGACCCCGGACGAGGCTCAGGCTCACAGCAGCCGAGCGAGCCGCGGCACAGTCACACAGAGCCACTCTCCGTCGAGTACGCACGCACCTGTGCGATGGCCATGTCGAGGACCACCCGCATGGGACGGACGTCTCGGGCCGTCTTGGCGAGTAGATACCCTCCCTGCAGAGCAGCCAGCAGCCCGGTAGCCAACGCGTGCGCATCGGCGCTCGCGGTTAGCACGCCGCGCTTCTTCAACTCTTCAATCGCGTCGGTCAAGAGTTGGAGCCAGACGTCAAAATGAGCAGCAATGACCTTTCGTGTGTCTTCGTCATGATCAGCGATCTCATTCGCCAGCGCTCCGAGTGGGCACCCAAAGGCGCCGTTCCGGAGACCATTGCGCTCAACTAGCTCATCGCGCCAGAGTTCGAGTCCGCGCAGCGACTCGACCCTCGTAAGGCGACGACGTTGCTGCGACAGCAGAGCCTCCGCGCGTGCCTCAATGACTTCCTTCACCAGTGCGTCCTTCTCGGCGAAGTGCTGATAGAGCTGCGACTTCGACGTCCCACTCGACGCACGGACGTCCGCCAGAGTCGTCGAGGCAACGCCGCGCTCGTACATCAACTGATCGGCCGCCTCGATAATCCGTGCCTTCGTTGCGGCGCCGCGAGCCGTCAAGCGGCGCGGACGGGGGCCGCTGGCGCTGTCGGTCATGCCCCAGGGCTAATCGTCTCGGATTGGTCGGGCGCTCTCGCCGGCACTCAGATGCCAACGACCATCCATGTGGACCACCCTCGCGAGCAGTCGACGAGAGCCTCATGCCGTACGTCAAGGACCAGGGCTTCTCACGGTTGGGCCAGGCTGCCCAGGCGACTCCCGTCGCGGCCCGTCGGGAGTGGAGAGGTGGATCTCGACCCCAGATGCCCGGGCCCAACCGCAGAACCTTGCTACGTCGCCACGCTGGGCGAACGCCGCTCAGGCAGCACCCAGCCGTCGCGGGGGAAGTGGCAGGTGTAGCCGTTCGGATACTTCTCCAGGTAGTCCTGGTGCTCGGGCTCCGCCTCCCAGAACGGACCGACAGGCTCGATACTGGTGGCTGCCTTGCCCGGCCACAGACCCGACGCGTTGACATCCGCGATCGTGTCGTGGGCGATCCGCTCCTGCTCCGGCGTGACCGGGAAGATCGCGGACCGGTAACTCGTGCCCCGGTCGTTCCCCTGACGATTCAACGTCGAGGGATCATGGATCTGGAAGAACAGCGCCAGGATGTCGCGATAGCTCGTCCTCGAAGGGTCGAAGACGACCTCGATCGCCTCCGCATGGCCTGGGTGGTCGCGGTAGGTCGGGTGTTCGTTCTGCCCGCCCGTGTACCCGACGCGGGTTTCGAGGACGCCGGGCCGGCGGCGGATCAGGTCCTGCATGCCCCAGAAGCACCCGCCCGCCAGAACGGCTGTCTCCGCTCCCGAGACTTGCGTGATCTCCCCGCTGTCGTTGGTCCCGCTGGTCATGCGGTGGCTCCCTTCGTAGAGTCCTGGTCGGTGTCGAACAGTGCACTGAATTGGCCGTAGCCCTCCTCGACGAGCTTGGAGGCAGGAACGAAGCGCATCGCGGCCGAGTTCATGCAGTACCTCTGGCCCCCGGCGGCGGGTCCGTCGTGGAACAGGTGCCCGAGATGACTGTCGGCGCCCGCCGAGCGCACCTCTGTGCGGATCATGCCGTGCGTCCGATCCGCCTTGGTCGCGACAGCGTCGGCGGCGATGGGCGCCGTGAAACTCGGCCATCCCGTGCCGCTGTCGTACTTGTCGGTGGACGAGAACAGCGGCTGACCCGAGACGATGTCGACGTAGATGCCAGGCTCGTGGTTGTCCCAGTACTCGTTCCGATAGGCCGGCTCTGTGCCGTCCTGTTGCGTCACCCGATGCTGCTCGTCGCTCAGGCGGCTGAGCGACTCAGGGGTCTTGCGGTAGTCGTTGGTGGTCACTTTGGCTCCTCCTAGCAGGTGACGCGGCCGCGCCATCACATGCTGTAACGGACCCGGCGGTCCAACTATTCCACATGTCCTGCGGTAGAGTCGAGGCCAGACGATGCGTCGCCCCCGAGGCGGGGCGGCTGGTCTCGCGACGACCGACAAGACCGATGTAACCAGGCTATCAAGGGCTGAAACAAGACTCTTCGGCGATGCAGTTCCGGCGACAGAGGTCGGAGAGGAAGCGACATGAACGAACCCGAGGACCTGGGTCAGGTGACAGAAACTGTGGACTCACAGGACCAGAATCAGGCTGGTGGCGCCTTCACGGACGCAGGCGAACGGCATCACGAGCCCGGTGCCAGGTCGACGAACCTCGAGAACGGCTCGTCGTTCTCGATCGCGGTGGATGCTCAGGCCAGCACCTTCGTCGCAATCAAGGATGGTGTCGAGTTCGGAGCCGTCCCGTTCGCGGAGAAGAACGGCAGAGTGACGCTGCTGGCGACCTCGATCCTGCCGGACTACCGAGGACAGGGCTTGGCGACCGAACTCACCCGCAGGGTGCTGGACAGCATCCGCGCGGAGGGCAAGAGCGCGACCGTGAGGTGTCCCGTGTTCCGGTCCTTCATCGAGCGCAACCCCGAGTACGCCGCCATGGTGGACATTCCGGGCGTTGGACGGGACGGTCGGGGCGATGTCTGAGCCCGGCACCGAAAACCCGAAGCCGGTACTCGGGAGTCTCCGGTTCGAGAACACTCGCTTCGACCCAGACCTCACGCCGTTCCACGAACTCGCCAAAGACATGGCCACGCAGTTCGGCTACGCCGCAGAGCTGTCGGGAGACCGTGTCCTGCTACAGCTCCTCCGTCTGCGCGTCGCACAGCTCAACCCCTGCTCGTACTGCCTGATTCTCCACGCCGAGGTGGCGGCCAGGATCGGGATCCGGCCCGAACAAGCCGCACACCTGGCGTCGTGGCGTGAGAGCACCATGTACTCGCCCAGGCAGAGAGCCGCGCTCGCCTACTGCGAAGGTCTCACCTCGTTCCGTCACGAGGAGATTCCGGCCCTGCACGAAGAACTGCGGCTTCACTTCACGGAGCGCGAAGTCGCAGAGATCGCCGCGGTCGTCATCAACATGAACGTGTGGACCCGCCTGAAGCTGGCTCAGGGTGCCACTCCGAGCCTGGCGTCAAAGGAGTCGCCATGAGCCACGCACCAGTCAACGCGACCGAGCTGTCATGCGCCGAGTACACCGAGGAACTCACCCAGTTCCGAATGGGTCTTCTGGATGAAGCCGACGCCGAGGTAGCCCAGCAGCATCTCTACGCATGCCCGGACTGCCGGCTGTTCACGCACCAGGTCGAGACCGTCACTGATCTCGTGGCTGATGCCGAACCGCATGATCTGCCCCATCTGCCCGACAGTGTCTCGCTCCTACTTCACGACATCGTCGACGGCGAGACCGAGAGGCCCAGCGATCCCAGTGAGATCACTCGCCTCCTCTTTGGACTCGCCCGGAGTCTCGCCCCACACGTTGCGGAAGACCTGGTCCAAGAGACTCTGCTCTCAGCATTCGAGGAAAGCCCAAGGGGGTTGGACCCTCTGGCGCTCGCCCGGGACCTAGCCGATCGAGCATTCGCTGAGCCTGAGCCAACGGTACGGAGCCTCGACGACTATCGAACAAGAGCCGAGAACCAGACCGCCGAGCTGGATCCCGACGCTGATACTGCGGAGTTCTTCTACCCCGACTTCTACGACATTGGACCCGATGCTGGACGCCACATTGACGCACCGAACCGCTGGGGCCAGACCAATACCCTGAGCCCGGACGACGAGGTGTTCACCACCGATCTGTATCGAGTGGTGGACGGCGCCGTCGCACGTTTGGCCGATCCGCTCGGCCAGTTGGTACAACTCGTCGACATCGATGACGTATCACTGGCGGACGCGGCCTACGTGCTTCGCCTCGACAAGGTCGATGCCGTCGACGCTCTGCATCGCGCTCGGATACACCTCCGCGGCGTCGTCAACGAGTACATGGCTGTCAGAGCGTGACTGCGTCCTGCCGATCCAGCCGCCGTATCGAGGGCACTGGCGTGGTGACTGGCACCTATGTCCAGCGGATCACGCGCCGGTGGCCACGCCGCTCGGTCGGCTCTCTGCCAGGACACTCCGGCGACGAACTGCCGGCAGTGGCTCAAGACCATCGACACCAAGAAACGGGAGGTTTCACAATGACCCTCGCCGTCTTCCGGTGCTACGTCGCGCCCGAGCAGCGGGCCGAACACGACCGGCTCTACAACCAGATGCACATCCTCATCCAACAGAGTCCTAACCACATCGAGCACAAGATGTTCACCGCTGAGGACGGGGAGTCGGCACTGGTCGTCGAGTTCGACGACCTGCAGAGCCTTGAAGAATGGGGCGAAAACCCCGACCACAGGATCGCCAAGGCGTCGGGCAAGCGGTACGTGTTCACGAGTTACGACGTCGCAGTCCGCGAAGTCGTCGAACGCCATGTCAAGAGCGATGTTCGTCCGGAACACCTACCCAGCATCGCTCCCTCGTCAGCGACGCCGACCGTTCGCGCAGGCCACAGTAGCGAGTTCCCGCAGGAGGGGCAGTCATGGGAGTGATCAACGGCGGGTTCGGAGGACGGCATGGCTCCAGCGACCCGCGACTGCCTCCTGGGCAGACCCACGTCTACGACTGGCCGGTGCTCTCGACGGGACCCACGCCCAATGTCGACGAGGGCCGATGGAGCTTCACGATCACGACCGAAGACGAGGTCACGCACCGGTGGAACTGGGGTGAGCTTCAGGAGGTAGGCGTCGAAGACGTCGTCACCGATATCCACTGCGTCACCCACTGGTCGAAACTGGACATGGCTTGGCGTGGCGTGCCCATGGACCGGCTGTTCGAGGATGTCGAGACCAGTTACGACTACGTGATGGTCCGTAGCTACGGCGGATACACCACCAACCTCCCACTCGAAGACCTCCTCGATGGGCAGGCATGGCTAGCCACCGAGGCGGAGGGCGAACCCCTTACTCCCGAGCACGGAGGTCCGGCCCGGCTCCTCGTGCCCCACCTCTACTTCTGGAAGAGCGCGAAGTGGGTTCGAGGAATGGAAATGATGCCCTCGGACGACCCGGGGTTCTGGGAACAGAACGGCTACCACCTCCGTGGCGACCCATGGCGAGAGGAACGCTACTGGTGATGACTCCTAGCCGAGTCCGGTGGCACCTCGGGCGGGTGCTCAGTCGGCAGTTTGAGACCGAGGCGGCCATCCGCCTTGAGCTGGATGTTCCGACCTGGCCTGGAAACGTCGCCGGAGCTCATCTCGACATCCGGCTCACGGCACCGGACGGGTACCAGGCGTCCCGGTCTTACTCGCTGGCGTCCTCGGGTGAGTCGACACGGGTTGTACTGGTGATCCAGGAGCTGCCCGGGGGCGAGGTGTCGCCCTTTCTCGTGCGCCAACTCGCAGAAGGTGAAGAAGTCGAAGTACAAGGACCGCTCGGACGCTTCTTCGTCTGGATCCCCGCTGAGCCCGAGCAGTCACCGGTTCAGCTCATCGCAGGCGGATCGGGGGTTGTGCCGTTGTTCTCAATGGCCTCAGCACGTGAACGTGAGCCGAAAGGCGCTGACTTTCGGCTGCTGTACTCGGTCCGCAGTCCGCGCGATGAGTTCTTCGCTGACGAACTGGCAGAACTCTCACGAACCATCGTCGAGATTGTCCACACGCGCGAATCAGCGCCCGGAGCGGGCCGGCCACCTAGACGATTGACGCGCGAGGCGCTCGCCGCGTCGACCTTTCCCGCATCGTTGTCGCCACGCATCTTCGTCTGCGGACCAACGCCGTTCGTCGAGGCCGTCGCGGGTTGGCTTGTCGAACTCGGTCACGACCCCGCACAGATTCGTACGGAACGATTCGGAGGCAGTCCATGACGCACGTCGACGGAAACGCCCTCGCAGGTGCCTTCGCGACTACTCTCGGTATCGAGATCACTGTGACGGTCGGTAGGTGCCGGAGCTGCGGCAGCTCTTTCAACCTCGCTTGCGCGCATGTCTTCATCACAGCCATGGGTGCAGTCATGCGGTGCGGCCATTGTCAGGCGGTGCTGGGCGTCATCGTCCGCGGTTTCCGAGAGACGCTAGTGAACCTCTCGGGCCTGGACTACATCAGGGTGCCCCACCTATGACTGGTCCGCTCGCCGCGATCGCGGCTTCTACCAGGCAGGGGGCTGCGGACTGATGCTTCGCATCTACGACAGTGCTGTCCGGAAGCTACGCAACTTCGTCCCGCTGAACCCAGGACGAGTCTCAATCTATGTGTGCGGGCCAACCGTGCAGTCCGCGCCTCACATCGGGCACCTTCGTAGCGCCCTCGTCTACGATCTCTGGCGACGCTGGCTCACCCACCGCGGCTACGCGGTCACCCTCGTTCGCAACGTCACCGACGTCGACGACAAGGTTCTGGACCTGGCAACCGAGACTGAACCATGGTGGGCACGCGCCTACCGTGTCGAGACGGAGTTCGCGCGCTCGTACGCCGCGCTGGGTGTTCTCCCGCCAACCCATGAGCCCCGAACTTCCGGTCACATCCCGCAGGCACTGACCCTGATCGAACGACTCCTTCGCCGCGGACACGCCTACGTCGCCAGCGACGGCTCCGGCGACGTCTACTTCGATGTCAGCAGCTGGCGGGCATACGGCAAGCTCACCAGGCAGACCCCCGGCGCCGTAGCGGACCCTGATAAAGGGCCTGGCGGGGCAAAGATCGATCCCCGCGACTTCGCGCTTTGGAAGGGAGCCAAGCCCAGCGACCCAGAATCCGCGCGTTGGCGCTCACCGTGGGGAACCGGCAGGCCGGGATGGCACATACAGTGCTCAGCGATGTCCCAGCACTACCTCGGACGTGCGTTCGACATCCACGGAGGCGGCCTCGACCTGCGATTCCCGCACCATGAGAACGAGCTTGCCCAGTCCACCGCAGCAGGCGACGAGTTCGCCAAGTACTGGATACACAACGGCCTCGTCACGATCGACGGGCAGAAGATGGCCAAGTCGCTGAACAACTCTCTGTATGCCGATGAACTCCTCCGCCGTGTCGGCCCGGCGACGCTGCGTTACTACCTGCTCAGCGCGCACTACCGCAGTGCCTTGGACTATCAGGAGAAGGATCTCACGCACACCGAGGCTGCAGTCACGAGAATCGCGACGTTCCAGCACCGAGCACGCACACGACTCGCGAACACAGCATCCGACGCCCCGACGCCGCCCATTGCCTTCGCGGCCGCGCTCGACGACGACCTGAATGTCCCAGCGGCGCTCGCAGTCCTGCACGACCACGTGCGCGCGGGCAACATCGCTCTGGATAACGGCGATCCAGCTGCCGCCATGTCTACGTACGAATCGGTGCTCGCGATGACCGAAGTGTTAGGGATCGAGCCCGGCGGCTTCACGACCGCCCCGCGAGCCGACGTTCATGGCAGCACGATCTCTACCCTCGTCGAGGTTCTACTCGCGAATCGCTCTCATGCGCGGGACGCAGGAGATTTCTCCACCGCCGACCGCATCCGGAACGAACTGGCTAGCGCTGGGATCGCCATCCAGGACCACACCTCAGGCACCACCTGGACGCAGGCGTAGCCAACTCGTGCACGATGGTCGAATACTTCCGTTCCGGGGTGATCCGATCAGAGCAAGAGACCGAGTGAGGCGTCCGCCAGACGTCGAACCGTCATAGGGGCAGAGCTGTCTCGCTTGTCTGCCACTGTGTCGGTACCAAGCGAGGCGTCAACCCACTCCTGCAAAATGGTGACTGCGGCCGGAGCGTCAAGGTCGGCGGCTAGTGCCGAGAGCACGGCCTGCTCGACCGGTGCTGCCGGCGCCCCGCTACCGAGAGCCAGGGCACGACGCCACTGCTTCAATGTGTCGAGTGCGGCCGAGATTTCGGCGTCTGTCCACTCCCAGCTTGATCGATAGTGGTGCCGCATGAGGGCGAGGCGGATGGCCGCAGGGTCCACTCCTTGCTTTCGCAGAGAGGAGACGAAGACCAGGTTTCCGCGCGACTTCGACATCTTCTCGCCGTCGTACGCAACCATCCCGGCATGGACGAAGGTCTGCGCGAACCGATGCTGTGGATGAATGACATGACCGAGTCCTGCGGACATCTCGTGGTGCGGGAATGCCAGGTCTCGTCCTCCGCCCTGTACGTCGAAGGATGATCCCAGATGTTCCTGGGCGATTGTGGTGCATCCGATGTGCCAACCGGGTCGTCCCGGCCCCCACGGACTGGGCCAGGACGGCTCCCCTTGCCGCTCGCCGCGCCAAACCAGGCAGTCGAGCGGGTCGCGCTTGCCTCTCCGATCGGGGTCACCGCCACGCTCGGCGAAGTCCTTCAACATCACATCGCGGTCGAGTGACGATACGCGGCCGAAGGATGGGTCGGCAGACACCTCGAAGTAGAGGTCGGTTCCCACTCGGTAGATAGAGCCGCGCTCCTTCAACATCTCGATGCGAGAGATGATCTTGGTGACGGCCTCGGAGACTCCGACGAAGTGTGCGGGTGGCAGGACGCGTAAGGCTGTCATGTCCTGTCGGAATCGCTCGGTCTCGCGTTGTGCGAGATCACTCCAGGGAATGCCTCGCGCGTGGGCGCGTTCCAGCAGCGGGTCATCGATGTCGGTGACGTTCTGAACATAGATGACATCGTGCCCGGCGTTTCGAAGGGCGCGGTTGAGTAGGTCAAAGCCGACGTAGGTTGCCGCATGGCCGAGATGAGTGGAGTCGTAGGGTGTGATGCCGCAGACGTACATCCGCGCGGCGTCATTCGGCGGCAACGTCACCAAGGATCGGTTCTCAGTGTCATAGACCGAGACTGCGGGCCCGTGTACATCCAAGCGTGGAATCTCTAGACGGGGCCATGCCAACATGTCGTGGTCCTCGTAGTCGATGAAGCCACACCAGAGGATTCGGCGTGGATTCCTGATCCTGCTGACAGAGTGTCGCGAGGGCTCATGCGGGCGTCCATCCGCGCAGGAATGCCAGCACCTTGGCTTCGGATACCTCACAGGGCCGTAGGTGCTCTGCTTTGCGAGTGCGGTACACGTTGGCGCTGATCAGGTCGTCCCCTCCTAGCTCCTCGGCCGAGATGCTGATGCTCTGGCCATGCACTCGCGTGGTACGGGTCAATCCGTATGAGCGACCTTCGTATGCGACGACGGTCCAGCCTTCAGGAACCCGATCGACCATTGCCTGCAAGCTGGCTGTGGCCTGACTCGCACCATCATGCTCGGGAGGCATCGAGTGGATAGAGCTCGAACTGTGAGAGTCGGGGGCACAACTCCTCACCATGGCATGGCTCGTGGAATCGCGCGCGAGCTCTGGAACTCGTGCTTCAGAAGGCATGTGCCCTCCCCCGCAGTTCACTCTGCGGCGCTCAGCGCGACGCGGATGGAATCGAGAGCCATGTCGAGCGCGATCGCCATGCTGCGCTCGTCCCGTGTGGTCTTGACGAGGAGGTACCCGCCTTGGACAGCGGCCATCAGACCGACGGCTAGCTCTTCAGGGTCTGCGTCCGGCCGTAGCTCGCCTGAGTCCTGCATGCGCTCCAGTCCGAGACGGAACCAGTGCTGCCAGACGCTGAATCCTCGTTGGAGATTCTCACGCGCAGTTTCACACCGGCCAGCGATCTCGCCCGCCAGCGACCCCATCGGACAGCCGTGAGCACCTCGCCAACCACGCACTCCTACCACGATCGCATCCCGCCAACGCTCGAAGCCGCGCATCGTGCGCAGGTCGTCGAGGAATGGTGCCTGCTCGCCAAGCACCCGTTCAATCTGGGCCCTCACGACTGCCTCAACCAACTCGGTCTTGTCCGAGAAGTAGTGGTAAACCTGAGACTTGCCCGTTCCGCTGGCCTCTATGACATCGTCAACGCTGGTGGCCTCAACGCCCTGCGTGTACATGAGATCGGCGGCTGCCGCGACGATACGCAGACGGGTGGCCTCGCCCTTGGCGGTCAGCCGTCGCGGCTTCTTCTCACTCACCGTGCCCCCAATCTGGACTGGAGCCGCCAGCCTCGGGGGTCACGATGAGTCCTGCGATCGAGTCGCTCCCGTCCGTGGTTTCTCAGGCGCACCGCTACCTCCCGGTGCGTCAACGGCACCTGACGACCGGTCGCGTTCCCACTGCTCAAGAACCGAGTTGATGGCATGACTGATCGAGTGCAGATCGGCTTCGGTGTTCTGAGAGATGTGGAACGTCTCGATGTCTCGCGCACGGTCCCGGTCGGACTCCCGTCGCTGAGTGAGCAGAATCAGCGGTCCCTGCAGAGCAGCGACGATCGCCAGAGCCGTTCCTAGATAGTCCAGCATGGCCGTCGGGTGGGGATAGAAGAGCGGCAAGATGGTGTTCACGACAAACCACGCGAGAATCGCCACCACCAGGATCAGCAGGAACGGCCATGAGCCCGCGACGCTCGCCACCCAGGCAGCGGCCTTGTCTCCAGGGCTCGACCGCGCTTCTCTGAACATGCTGAGTTGGTGCCCGCAGTGCGGGCAAGCGAACATCTCGCGGCCTACGATGTCGCTGAAGTGGCCGTCCATCTCGGGCTCGGAATGGTGTCGAGAAGCGCGGTGCAAACCGGCGCCACTTCCCTTTCCAGACTCTGGTGACTGCTCTGTTTGCTCGTCGCGCTCCGGCTTGGTCATCGCTCTCGCTCTCCCCGGGTGCTCTCCCCGGCACTGGCGCGTTCCTGCGCGATCTGCTCGCGGAAGTGCGCGTCCTCCTGCTTGACCGCTATGGCACCGAGCAGGATCTCGTCGATCTCTGCAGCGGGGATGATGACCGCACCCGACCCGTCGGCGAAAACATAGTCGCCCGGCATGACGCCGACACCGCGCAGCACCACGGGAACATTCGCCCGGTGTGGAGTGATCAGCGCACCGCCAGCCTCCACCGCCTCACCAGCGCAGTACGAGGTGAACCCGTACGTTCGGAGCTCAGTGAAGTCCCGGAGTCGGCCATCTGTCAGCACTCCGTCGAGCCCGTAGTGGTGCACGCGACCCAGCTTCGTTCCACCGCCTACCGAGACGCCTGGATGGCCATTGGTCGCGAGCACAAGAACTTTTCCCTCAGAGTCGTCCCCAACTGCCTCACGGAACAGCGATCGGAAATCGTGCACTGCGGGGTCGACGCTTGCAGCGCAACTGGGGAAGAAGGCGATCGTCACGGCTGGTCCGAAGAGGACCCTGCCGGGGGTGGGGCTCTCCAGCCCCAGGATGTGCGCGCCGTGGCGGTGGCGACGACCCAACGCATCGACTATGTCGGCACAACCGATCTGCTCGGCCTGCGCCCGCCGGTCCTTGGCGCTTGCGCGGTTGGTCGCACGAGGTTCTCCACTCACAGGACATCACGATGCCAGAGCCTTTTATGTACTGTCAAGTACGAAATACTGGTGCGCTGATGCACCCAGGGACTCCGGGGTCTCGAAGCCTGCAATACCGCCGGACGTGTTCACGGCGGAGGTCAGGACACGTCCCAATACGCGTGAACAGCACTCTTGACCACGGAGTGTCCACCTGCAGCGGTTCGGGACAGTCACGTTCCCTTCGCCCGAGGCTGACACCGACGCGGTCGACGCGGACCAATCCGTGGTAGTAGATTGTACTATCTGCTACATTTTTACACGCGCCGCGAGTCAGCACCGCTGCGGCGGAAGCCAGATCAAGCCCTCGGGGCGGGGATGCGAGCGCCTTGCCGCCGTGCGAGAGGACCAAGAACGCCGACCATGACTGCCCGACCTCACCACTGTGCGACCTCTCGGCCAGAGGGCTGCGCGCCGCAACACGCTGGGGTAGGGCCTCGCGACTCACACCCGCCTAGAGGTCGGCCGGACGTCGATGTCCATAGACCTCGGGGCGCCCCACCAGCGTTCGCGATGAGAGGGGCGCACGTCATGACCCAGTCCATACCTGGCGCGGGTCGGCAGTAGCGGGCGTGTATGCCTTCAGTGCGCTTTCAACCGATCGTCGCTCGTACTCGCAGCATCCGTGTGCCTATCGCGCCCGTGGCGCATGACTGCGTCAAGCTGATCTTCGTCCGCGCAGGGTCCGCGATCGTACTCAGCGAGTTCGGCGAGAGGCCAGTATGCGCCGGTGACGTCGTGGCCCTGGGCGCCAACACCCTGTGCGGAAGCGAACCTGAGGATCTAGTCACCGTCACCACGCTCTGCCTGGACCAAGACTACGTCGTCGACCAGATCTTCTGGCAGCATGCCGAGCTGCTTGCAGACCGGTTCGAGGCGCATGACTTCACCGACGAGCTCTACTCCGAGTCGGCCCAGATACTCCGCCTTGGAGAGGACCGCGCTCGGATATTTACACCACTCCTGGACGAGTTGGTCGCGCTCAGTGTCGATGGGCCGTGCACCGAGAGTTTCTATCGGATGCAGGCGCTGCTCTTTGGCGTGCTCGATATCGTAAGCCCATACGTGAAGACGTCGCCGGTGCGACGGACTTCGAACCTGCGGAGGACGGGTCGCCCTGGTACGCCACGCCACCGGCGGTTCACGCCTCTACGGGACGAGGCTCGCGAAGCGCTCCACCTGCTTCGCGACGCGCCGGCCGACGACTGGACACTTGGTCGACTCGCGGCCGCAATAAATCTATCGCCCTCGCAGCTCGGGCGGATCTTCGTGGACGCTTACGGCAAGACCCCCATGACGTACCTCACGACCGTACGAGCCGAGCATCTGGCTCGGCTGCTGCGCGAGACAGACCTGCCGATTGAGGCAGCGATGCGCGAAGTGGGGTGGTGCAGTCGCGGCCATGCTGCACGGATGTTTCGTCACGCCGTAGGTGTGACACCAACTCGCTATCGGATGATGATCCGGAAGAGAGCTGCCGCCTGATCCTGAAGGTACAGATCGCGGCATCGACGATACGGATCACCGCAGCCTTCCCGCCTCCCGGTACGGAAGGCGTCAAGTGCTGGTAGTCCGGTGGGGACTCGTCGGGTTGACCGCCGTACCTGACGGTCACATCGCCTGTTTCGTTGTCCGTCTGTCGTTGCTGGTTTTCGCGGCGTACCTAATGGTCACCGGGCCTGGTCGGCCGGGTGCTCAGAGTATCGGGAGGACACGCCGATGGCGACGACACGAGAGCGAGCGCAGGCGGCGCGGGAGGCGAAGCTCGATGAGCTGCACAAGCGCCTGACCGGGGCGGTCGAACACCTCGTCTCCGGTGAGGACTGGTCGCGCGCGCTCGCATTCGCGGCACAGTTCAGGGCCAGATCGTTCTCAAACACCCTGCTGATCTGGGACCAACATCAGGGTGCCTACGAGCAGGGTCGGGTTCCGGGGCCGTTCCCGTCGTATGTGGCCGGCTACAAGCAGTGGCAGACACTCGGCCGGCAGGTGGAGAAGGGCCAGCCCGGCTATCAGATTCTCGCTCCCGTGACGGGCCGGTTTGCCTCGGCGAACCCTGCGGATGCGGAGTCTTGGCGGCGTCTTGGGAAGGGTGAGAAGCCGCGTGCCGGTGAGGTGGTGCGCTCCAAGATGGTGGGCGTCCGCCCGGCCTATGTGTGGGACGCCTCGCAGACCTCTGGTGACCCGATCCCCGAGCCCCCAGCACCAAACTTGCTGGAAGGCGAGGCGCCCGCGGGGTTGTGGGACGGCCTCTCTGAGCAGGTGGAGGCGGCCGGGTTCGCGGTGCTGCGGGTGCCGCATGCGGGGATGATCGACGGTGCGAACGGGATGACCGACTACTCCGCGAACACGGTCGCGGTGCGGGAGGACATGGACCCCGCCGCGCAGGTCAAGACCCTCGCTCATGAACTCGGCCATGTCCTGCTCCACGGTCCCGACCAGGAGGAGGCGCGGCAGCATCGCGGGATCGGTGAGGTCGAGGCCGAGTCCGTCGCTTTGATGGTCGGCGCCGCCCACGGGATGGACACCTCCGGTTACACGATCCCGTACGTCTCCACCTGGGCCGCTCGGGTGGATGGCAAGGAGCCGGTGGAGGTGGTCAAGGCCACCGGGGAGCGGGTCCGCAAGACCGCCCTGGCGATCCTGGACCGACTCGACACCGCGCAGGTCGGTGACGGCACTCCACCTGGCTTGGAGCGGGACACGGCCCACCGCGAGGTAGCCGTACATGCGCGACCGGCAGCCGAGCCGACTTCGCCGCGGCGGGTGGCGTCGTTGCCTGAACCAGGTGCACGCTCCGTACCGGTGCCGGCGTTCGAGGCGCGGGGGCTGTGATGGCCGAGCACGGCGCCGTCTCCTCGGTCCTGCTTCGGATGAACGGGTCATGGCCGCTGTCGGCAGCCGCGCGCGAGTTCGCGGCTGCGGGCGTGCCGGTCTTCCCATGCACCTCGTATGGGAAGCGGCCGGCGACCGAGCACGGCTTCCACGACGCCACCACCAACCTGGATCAGATTGAGGCGTGGTGGCGGCAGTCGCCGGGGGCGAACATCGGCGTCCCGACCGGCGCCGCCTCGGGCGCGGTCGTGGTGGATGTCGATGTGCACGGCCCGGTCGATGGTCGCGCCAGCTTCGACCGTGCCCACCGCGCCGGGCTGGTGCACGGGTGGGAGCTGCTGGTGCGCACGCCCACCGGCGGGATGCACGCCTACTACCCGGCCACGCCCGGCTCGGAGCAGCGGTCGTGGCAGGCGGCTCGCGCGGGGATCGACTTCCGCGGCGACGGCGGCTACATCATCGTCCCGCCCTCGACCTGCTCCATCGAGGGCACCACAAGCGGGTACCAGGTCGAGCAGGTCAACACCGGCCCCGCCCGCGTCCTAGACGCGCAGCGGCTGCGGGACTTCCTCGACCCCCACCCCACACCGAGCCGTCCTGCGTCTGGCGGTGTGGATCGGGACGCCGATGTGGACGTGTCCCGGTTGGCGGCGTGGGTCGCCGCCCGTGGTGAAGGTGAGCGGAACCGTGGCCTGTTCTGGGCCGCGTGCCGCCTCGCGGAGAACGGGCTCCCCGCCTCGGATGCGCTGGATGTGCTGACCGCGGCCGCCAGTCACGCTGGGCTCGCCGAGCGCGAGATCGTCACCACGGTCCGTTCCGCCTACCGCACCGTCCACCCCGCACCTGCCCGGCGTGGCGCGCGCGATGGGTCGTCACCGGTGCGGGGTTCGTCGCCGCTGGCCGCGGACGGCTGGTTCAACCGTGATCCCGCTCGCCCGTCAACCGAGTCATCAAGGGTGTGGGGGTTGTGATGACCACCCCGATCGCGAGCAGGGCAGCGGGTCGCCGGTGGGCGGTGGTGACGGCGGTGTCCGGGACGGTGTTCATCGCCGCCGGCGCGTTCTGGCTCTCCTTCACCGCACTGGTGGACCTGGCCGCCAGGTCCGGGGTGGGTGCGGGGCAGGCGTGGGCGTGGCCGCTGATCGTGGACGGCATCATCGTCGTCGCCACCGTCGCCGTCGTTGCTCTCGCTGGGCAGAAGACGGCGTGGTATCCGTGGGCGCTGCTGATCGGCGGCGCCGCGGTCTCGGTGGCCGCCAACGCGATCCACGCTGTGGTCGCCGCCGATGCCGACGTGCCCGGCGTGCTGGCCGCCAGCGTGGCGGCGGTGCCGCCGGTGGTGCTGCTGGCGATCACCCACCTGACCGTCATTCTCACCCGTCCCGCACCCGGCACCGCCGGTCCCGAGGCCGCGGTCTCCGACCCCACGGCCTCGTCCCCCGCGGTCCTCGACGCACCGTCAACGTCACAGCCGCGAGAGCTGACCACGCCGCGCACCGCGGGCGAGCCAGCCCATCGGGCGGGCAGGAACGTGCCCGACACGTCTACGTCCGCACCGGCACTGGAGCGCAGGGACCGGGCGGCGGACCTGCGGGGCGCGGGGTGGTCGAACAAGCGGATCGCCCGCGAACTCGGTGTGCATCCGTCCACGGTCGGCCGCTGGTTCGCCCGTGCGCACCTTCCTGACACGAGCACCCCTGAGATGACCGATGGTGAGGAGGCGACCCGATGAACGGGAACCCGCACGATCAGCACGAGAAGCAGCACGAGACACCCGACCGGCGGCATGAGCAGTCGGAGCCGGTCGAGAAGACCGGCACGCCGGATGCGGTGGAGGCCGCCCACGTCCGCCGCGACGGCGACCTGGGCACGCCCATCGCCAGAAGGCGGGCGCGGGGTGTGGAGTGGGTGCGACCCACCGATTTGATCGCTCGGCACTCCGCGTCGCTGTCGGGGCGGGGTATCGACTTCGAGGCAGAGCTGGCCCGCCGCGCCCGCGCCCCGATCGCGAACCGGATGCACGACCTCGCCGACCGGGCGCGCCGGTTGCCGCCGCTGTCCGCCTTCGGCCGCAGCGGTGCTACTCACGAGTCTCCGGTGCGCTCGGGTGTCGGGATGAACAGGTGACCGACCATGACCACCACAACCGACCACCACGACGAGGCAGACTTCACCACCGGTGAGGGCTTGCGCACCCTGCTGACTCGACTGCACGAGGCAGGCGAGGGAGCATGGACCTCCGACCCCGTGGCGCGGGAGCTGATGGCCTACGCCGCGCAGAAGTACACCCCATTAGCGCGCAAGCACGGCCTGGACCCTTGGGAAGCCGCGTCGGCGGCGTTCGACGCGATGCAGTACGCCTCCACCCGGCGCGCGGACGATCCGTGGGCGATGGTCACTCACGGGGTGCGGATCACCTGCATCTTCGAGGAACGCGCCCAAGGACTGCTCTGCTCGGTCCACCAGGCCCGCCGCCCCCACGTGTCCGCGTTCCATGACCCGGAGCGGTTCGGCGATCGCGACAACGCCTTGATGGACTATGACCCGGCCTTCCACGTCACCGACCCCAGTGCCGTAGACACCGAGACCGACACCAGCGCCGATGCGGGCGATAGTGGTTCCGGCGGTTCGGATCAGGCGTGCATGTCCGCTGCGTCGGCGAGCGAGGACGCGATCGGGTTGCTGTGCCTGCTGGGCTGGGCACCGGAGACCGCGCGGGCGTCGGTGGAGCATGTCTGTGGGGCGCTGATGCGGGCCGGTACCCGGCAGAGCGCTTACGAGGCGTTGCGGCGAGACCGGCACGCCCGCGCCCTACTCGACCTGCCCCGCGCCTCGTGGACCGTGCTGCTACGGGCACTGCTCGGCAACCCCCACCCCGCCTACGCCGCCACCAGTGCCGGCAAGGGGGTGCTGTTGCGGCTGCTGATCGGCGAGACGCTGCCGGTGCTGCTGCGCGACGACGACCTCGTGCTCTCCCTCTCCCTGGCCGCCCCACGGCGCCGTCCCGCCGGGGGTGAGGCGCAGTGAGTTTCGATCCGGGACACATCGAGCTGGAGTGGACGGTCGAGTCCATCCGGGTCGGCCGGCGGCACCGCACCGAGCTGGGCGACATCGACGAACTCGCCGCCTCCATCGAACGCGACGGACTGCTGCAACCCATCACCGTCACCCCGGACGGCGTGCTCGTCTGCGGAGCGCGTCGGCTCGCGGCGATCAAGCGGCTTGGGGAGAAGAAGGTCAACGTGTGGGTCCGTTCCGGACTCTCCGACCGACTCGGACAGCTCCTGGCCGAACAGGACGACAACATGCTCCACAAACCGCTCACCCAGCGCGAGGCCGCCGCCCTGTACCGGGAGCTGAAGCAGGTCATGGCCGAAGACGCCGCCCGCCGCAAGGTCTCCACGCAGTTCAGCAGCGACTACCAGCCGGGGAGTGACGGTCCCGCAAATTTTGCGGGACCGTCAACCGCTTTGGGGGACTCGCGTGAACAGGCGGCGGCGATGGTCCCCGGCGGCGCCTCGCACACGACCCTAGAGAAGATCGGCTACCTCGAACATCTCGCCGCCGACCCCGCCCAACCCGAGAGCCTGCGCGCTGAGGCACAGGCGGGGCTGGAGCGGATCGAGGCCGGAGCCCCGGTGCATCCCATCTACCTGGCGGTTCGCGACGCGGCGATCGCTGCGCAGGGCGCGCGGGAGGCCGATCTACATCAGATGGCCGACGAGGCCGTCGCCCGCGCCACTGCCGCCAAGAAGCAGAAGGGCAAGCAGCCGGTGCCGCGCCCGGTGCCGCTGACCGGTGTCGATGGGGAGCCGGTGCGGTATCCGGTGCGGGCGTTCATCCACACCTGGGGCGAGCTGACCGAGTGGTGGACCCACTACGACCCCGACCAGCTCGCCGCCGAACTCACCGACGAGCAGATCGCGGGCTTCCTGGACACCGCCGAAGGCACCAGCCGGTTCGCCGAGGAGCTGCGCGCCGCCCGCGACCGCCGGGCAGCCGACGATGCCCCCGCGGCGCGGGGGCATCTGCGCGCCCTCTGACCGGGCCGTGCGCCATCGCCGTCCTCGGGTTCCTCCGTCTGGTCAGGGTGGGCGCACCTGCCGGGTATGAAGACCCCATTCGCCTCGTCTGATCCTCGTTCCCGTCACCGACTCATCGCACTCATCGCCGCGCTCGTGGCGATCGTGGTGCTCGCCGGGATCGGGGTCTACGGCCTGCTGGCCGGGCGACCGAAGCCCGATACACCCGGCGGGGACAGCGGGACGCGGCCGGGGCCGGTGGTCACCTCACCTGGCGAACCCGGCCCGACCGGAACACCGACTCTGCCTGCGCTGCCGGAGGTCGAGGCGTCCGATGACCCGGAGACCTTCGCCGGCAACGTCGCCGAGGCGTTGTTCGCCTGGGACACCGGCAGCGGGTTGATGCCGCTGGACTACAGCTCGGTGATCCTCGCCGTGGGCGACCCCTCGGGTGCGGAGCAGGCCGGGCTCGCCTCCGACGTCGCCGCATACCTCCCGTCGCGGGAAGCCTGGCTGGAGCTTCGTCAGTACACCACCGCCCAGCACCTGACCATCGAGGACGCCTATGTGCCGGAGGCGTGGGGTGAGGCGGTCGAGCAGGCCCAGCCGGGCCAGCTCGCGCCCGGCACCATCGCGTACACGATCGAGGGCACCCGCCACCGCACCGGGGTCTGGAACGACGAGCAAGTCGCCTCGGAGCATGCGGTGGCGTTCACGGTGTTCATCGTCTGCGCACCGACCTACGACACCTGCCACCTGCTGCGGCTGTCCCAGCTCGACAACCCCCTCCAGTAGCCAGGGGGTTGATCGGTCGTGTTGAAGAAGCTCGCCATCGCCACCCTCGCGGTGCTCTTCCTCGCCCCCTCCCTGATCCTGGTCGGGATCGGCGTGGTGATGAACCCCGCCCTCACCGCCACCGGCGCCTGCGTCGTCCCCGGCGGGACGAACCTCACCGTTGGCGACGTCCCCGACGAGCTGGAGGTCACCACCGCGAACGGTGAGACCTTCACCCTGAACCGGACCCAGCTCACCCACGCCGCGACGATCATCGAGACCGGCTCCGGGATCGACGGCGTGAGTCGCGACGGGCTGGTCATCGCGTTGATGGCCGCACTCACCGAATCCACCCTGCGGATGCTCTCCAACACCAGCGCCTACCCCGAGAGCGCGAACTACCCCAACGACGGCGACGGCGGAGACCACGACTCGTTGGGCCTGTTCCAGATGCGGCCACAGTCCGGGTGGGGAACCGTCGCCGAGCTGATGGACCCCGTCTATCAGGCGGAGGCGTTCTTCGGCGGACCCACCGGTCCGAACCACCCCTCGCCGCGGGGCCTGTTGGACATTCCCGGCTGGGAGGACATGGACAAGGGCGAGGCCGCCCAAGCCGTCGAAGTCTCCGCCTACCCCGACCGGTACCGCAACTACGAGCCGGTCGCGGAGGCCATCCTGTCCACCCTCACCACCACGACGGCCGCGGGTGGCGACGCGGTTCCGGTCGTACAGGCTGCCCGGCCGGAGTCCTCGCGGGTGGTGTTCCCGGTCCCGGAGGGCACCTGGGTCCTCACCTCCGAGTACGGGCCGCGGGTGCACCCGATCACCGGCGAGGACTCCTTCCACACCGGGACCGACTTCGCCGCCCCGGACGGCACCCCGCTGCTCGCGGCAGCCGATGGCGCCGTCACGGTGGCGGAGTTCTCCGGCGGCTACGGCGGGCTCATCGTCATCGAGCACACCATCGGCGGTCAGACGGTCGCGACCGCGTATGCGCACATGTGGGAGCACGGCATCCACGTCGCGCCCGGAGACCAGGTGGTCGCCGGGCAGCACATCGGCGACATCGGCAGTTCCGGCAACTCCACGGGTCCGCACTTGCATTTCGAGGTCCGCATCGGCGGCACGAACGGTGAGCACACCGACCCCGCCGCCTGGCTCAACTCCCATGACGCGGCCGACCTGCCCGAACCTGAGACCGGCCCCGGCACCCCCGGCGAGGACTGCGACCCTGAGAATGGCAGCGCTCCCGGTGGGTCGCCGGAGCCGTTCGAGGGCGACCCGAACCGCATGGTCGACGACCCCACGTCGGATGGGCAGATCACCGCGCGGATGCTGCACCTGTATCAGCAGACGATCGTCGCGTTCCCCGACACGAGCTGGGCCTGCTACTCACCCCGCCCCGGCTCCGTCTCCGAACACCCCCTCGGCCGCGCCTGTGACGGCACGTTCGGCAACGCCATCGGCCAGCGCCCGACCCCGGCGCAGCGCGAGCTCGGCTGGGACGTGACGAACTGGATGAAGACCCATGCCGAAGCCCTGGGCGTGGAGTACCTGATCTGGGACGGAAAAATCTGGTCTCTCGCCCGCGACGCCGAGGGCTGGCGTCCCTACGACGGCGGCGGCATGCACGACCCCGACAGCATCACCGGATCGCACGCCGACCACGTCCATGTCTCCGTACGAGCCGGGAGCTGAGCGGTCATGGACGTGTTCCCGGACTTCGACGGGCTCGGCGGCATCGGTGACCTCCGTGCGGTGATCGGTGCGCTGTTGACGTTCGTGCTGATCGTCGCGGTGCTCATGCTGATCGTGTCCGCGATCGTGTGGGCGATCGCCGCCGCAAACGGCAACCACGCCATCGCGAGCAAGGGCCGCACCGGTGTCCTCGTCGCCCTGGGCGCCGCGGTACTGGCCGGCGGCGGGGTCGCGTGGATGAACTGGCTCATCGCCCTCGGCGACCAGCTCTGACACCCCGCACGCCGCCGCCGTCATCCATCGTCGCGCCACGGATGCCGTCTCGCCCTGCCGGGGTGGGGCGGCATCCGTCTGTTGCGCCTCTCGGTGGTCGGACTCGGACACGTGGAGGTGGGGCGCACCTGATGCGTGAACCCCGTCCGTGTTCCCCGCCGTCTCTGGCGGGCTGTTCCTGTCAGGAGCCCATCGTGTTCGACCTCGCCACCACCGTCCTCGCCGCACCGCTCGTGGTGCCGATGGACATCAACATCGACCCCAACAGCGACGGCCTGCCCGGCATCGCGCAGCTGCGCACCATCGTCGGCGCCGTCATGACCGTCGGCCTGATCCTCTCCGTCCTGGCACTCATCATCAGCGCGATCGTGTGGGGCTTCGGCGCCAACTCCTCCAACCCCCACCTCGCGGGCAGGGGCAAGATCGGCGTCCTCGTCTCCTGCGGCGCCGCGGTGATCTGCGGGGCGTCGGTCACGCTCATCAACTTCTTCTGGAACGTCGGCCAGCAGGTCTGACCGCCCTACTCGACCCTGGCGTGAAGGAGTGATCTGCGGTGGGTGTGTGCGATATCCCCCTCGTCTCGACCGTCTGCGACACCGCCGGTGAGGCCGCTGCCAGTCTGGTGTCGGCGCCGTTCGACTGGCTCGCCGGTGCGATGGGCGCCGCCGCCGGGTGGCTGTTCGAGGCCGTCTGGGCGGTGTTCGACACCACCACGCTCGTGGACGTCACCAGCCCGGAGTACGTGAGCGTCTACAACATCCTGTTCGGCATCGCGGTGTTCGTGATGCTGATCTTCTTCTGCCTCCAGCTCATCACCGGCCTCATCCGACGCGACCCCACCGCCTTGTCCCGTGCCGCACTCGGGCTCGCCAAGAGCGTGCTCGGCAGCTTCGTCGTCATCACCCTGACCGCATTGCTGCTGGAGATCGTCGACCAGCTCTGCATCGGGATCATCCAGGCCGCCGGGGAGACCACCGAGAGCATGGGCGACAAGATCGCCCTGCTCGCCGCCGGCCTGGTCGGCATCAACATCGCCGCCCCCGGCGTGGGCGCGATCATCACCATCTTCCTCGCCGGCCTCGCGATCGCCGCCGCCGCCATCGTCTGGCTCTCCCTGCTGGTCAGGAAGGCGCTGCTGCTGGTGGCCATCGTGTTCGCACCCCTCGCCTTCTCCGGGGCGTCGTGGGATGCCAGTCGGGGATGGATCAGCAAGTGGGCGATGTTCGTCATCGCACTGATCTGCTCCAAGCTCGTCCTGGTCGTGATGTTCCTCGTCGCCATCACCCAAGTCAGCGCACCCATCGACGGCGACCTGGCCTCGGTGGCCGATCCGATCGCCGGGATCGTGCTGATGGCGATGGCCGCGTTCGCCCCGTATCTGACCTACAAGTTCATCGCGTTCGTCGGGTTCGACATGTACCACGCCATCGGCTCCGAACAGGACGCAAAGAACGCCCTCAACAGTCCCGTCCCGGTCCCCTCCAAGCCCGGCGGCAACGGCGGCGGTGAGCCGAAGAAGGTCCTCGACGACAACGACGGTGGCGGTGGTGGCGGTGGGAAGAAGCCGCCGGAGCCGAAGAACCCCACACCAGCCTCTTCCAGCGGCACCGCTGGCGCGGGCAGCAAGGCGGCCGCCAGCAGCTCCGCAGGAGCAGGTGCGGGCGGTGGGGCTGGCGCGGGTGCGGCGGCTGGTCCGGCCGCAGCCGCTGTCGTGGCGGCGAAGGTCGCCAAGGACGCCGCCACCGCCGGACCCAAGGCGGGCGAGGCCATCGGCAACCAAGCCGACTCCACCGCCGACTCCGCGGGCCAGACGGGCACCACCCCGCCGCCCGCGCAGGCGCCCCCGCCGTCGACCCCGGCACCCAAGACGCCCGGCGCGGGACCCACGGCGGGGCCGTCCCAGCCGGAGGCACGTCCGCCGAAGCAGCCCCCGCCGCCGGCGCCGAAGCCGACCGGGAAGGAGTGAGCCGCCATGTCCGCGAAGCAGACCGAGCCCGCTGGGTCGTCGGGTGAGCTGGTGCCGGTGAAGTTCTCCCGCCTCACCCGCCGCGGCGTGTTGTTGGGACTGTCGTTGGCGCAGCTCATCACCCTCGCCACCGGCGTCCTCTCGGTCGTCGGTGCCCTCTACGCCGGGGGTGGCATCCTGCTCGCCTACACCGCCCCCATCTGGGTCATCGCCGCCGCCCTGACCTGGATACCGGTCGCCGGACGGCCGGCGGTGGAATGGCTGCCGGTCGCGTGCTGGTGGCTCTGGCGCACCACCGGCGGCCAACTCCTCTACCGCCGCCACGTCGTCAAGCCCCGACCAGTGGGAACACTCGCGTTGCCCGGCGACATGGCGCGACTCCGCGAGTACACCGACCCCGAAACGAACGCGGGGATGATCCACGACCCCACCGCCGCCACGCTGACGGTGGTCTGCGAGGTCACGCATCCGGCGTTCGTGCTCCTCGATCCGGGCGAGCAGGAACGGCGCGTCACCTCCTGGGGCCGTGTCCTGGCGACCGTGTGCCGCTCCGGCCGCATCGCCACCCTGCAAGTCCTGGAACGCACCCTGCCGGACTCCGGTACCGGCCTCGCGGAATGGTGGGAAGCGCACGGCACCGCCGACGACACCTGGGCCGCACAGACGTACGCCGAGCTGATCGACCGCGCAGGTCCCGCAGGCGAGAGGCACGCGACGACGCTGTCGCTGGCGTTGGACATGAACACGGCCGCGCGGCAGATCAGGACCGCCGGCGGCGGCCTGCGCGGCGCGGCCGCGGTCCTGCGCCAAGAGATGAACACCCTCGTCGCGGCGCTGCGCTCGGCCGACCTGGCACCCTCGGGATGGCTCACCCCAGGACAGATCGCAGTGATCCTCCGCTCGGCCTATGACCCGGCGATCGCCGCCACCCTCGAACGCCACGGACAGCTCGGCCAGTCCCTCGCCACCGCCGGGCCGGTCGCGGTCAACGAGTCCTGGTCGCGGCTGCGCACCGACTCGGCGCACCACGCGGTGCTGTGGGTCTCGGAGTGGCCCCGCTCGCTGGTCTATCCCGGCTTCCTGTCCCCGGTGCTGCTCTCGACCGGGATTCAGCGGAGCTTCTCGTTGCTGTGCACGCCGCTGCGCTCCGATGCCGCGGCCCGCGACATCCGGAAGAAGAAGGTCGAGCACATCTCCGACCAGGCTCAACGGGCGAAGATCGGGCAGATCGAGGACGCGGCGCAGACCGCGGAGTACCACGACGTGCTCCAACAGGAAGCCGACCTCACCGCCGGCCACGGCATCCTCCGCTACACCGGCCTCATCGCCGTCTCCGCACCCACCGTCGAGGAGCTGGACGCCGGGGTGGCGGCGATCGAGCAGGCCGCGATCCAAGCCTCCTGCGAGACCCGCCTCCTGGTCGGGCAGCAGGCCGCCGCGTTCACCGCCGCCGCCCTTCCACTCTGCCGCCGCGTATGAGCACGCCCGCAGTCAGGTCCGCTGGTCTGGGAGGGTGCCGTAGCTGTTGGCGTAGGTCTTGCCGGGCTTGGGGTGGGTGAACTTCAGTCCCGACCAGACCTCGTCGATACGCAGGCAGGTGCTCTCGACCATGTTCAGTTCGTAACCGATCGCGATCACCGACTTGATGGTCAGGTCGGTGCCGAGCTTGCCGCCCTTGGGCCACGAAACCCACAGCATCCCGCCCGGACGGAGTCGGTCACGCAGCTCGCCGAACTGCTCACGCAGCCGGTCCTGGGTAACGACGAACAGATGCAGGTAGTCCAACTCGCCCGTCAACGTCTCAGGAACGTCGAGGTCAGGAAGGCCCATCGCCGTGACAGCCGTCGCCGGCGCGTCGCGCAGATACGCACGCAGGCCGGGCTTGACGCCCATCTTCTGCGCGACAGTCCGCGTCTGCTGAATGCTCGTCATGTCATCGACCGTAGACGCCACCACGGACACCTCCTGTCCGCTATCAGTGGCTTCCGTCGATAAGGGACACCCCGCGCACCTGAGAGCACACGCCCTCAATCAGTCTGGGAGACCCCATCATGCCGACGTTCCGCGACCCGCTCACCGATGCCGCCGAGGCGTCCGAAGCGATGCGGGGTCTCGCCCACGCCTCCCGTGTGTTCGATGACCCGGCCGACACCTACACCGTGTTCGGTGACCTCACCGCGACCATGCGATCGCTGCGGCAGGTGCTAGACCAGCTCGCCAATACTCACCTCGCCCACCGGGACCGGGCACAGCACGATGACGGCGACCACCTCGCCGGGGACCGCTCCGCGCTCGCTGCCGCCGACGAGCTGCACCGAGCCGGGACCCTGCTCGACCAGGCCCACGACCACCTCAACACCGCGTTCTCCCACTCCGGGCGAATCGCGTGGCACCCCGAGCCAGTCGTGGATCGAGACGCTGCCCGTGAACGACTGGCCGCGCGCCTCGATGGCGACCCCGCGACCACGACCGTGCAGGCCGGGACACTCACGTTGACGGTGTGGCCCGATACGCCGGCGGGTGAGCATCAGCGCTATGCCTACCGGATCATCGACACCACTACGGGGCGGGAGCTGGAGGGTCGGGACCTGTTCACCGGCGCCGGCCAGCCCGTCGACCCCGACCATGCGATCCGCGACCTCGCCACGTTCCTTGGCGCCGCCGGCGAGGCCCGCCAGTACGCCCTCGACCATCCCGACAGCACGCCCGAGCACACAGGGTTGTTCCCGGAATGGGTGGCCGAGGCAGCCCGCACCAACGCCGACGCGCTCACCGAGCTGACCGAGCCCGCCGAGCCGGCCCCGGCAAGCGAAGCGTCCGGGACGGGCCGGCAGTGGATCAGCGTGGTGTTCCTCCAAGGCGAGGAAGCCGACCAGGTACTCGACGTGATCGACCGGGACGGCACCGCCGCGGCGCTCGAACACCTCGCTGGCTATGACTACGGGGACGAGACCACCCAGGCCGCACTGGAGAACGGCTACGTCTACGACAAGCCCCCGACCGGGCCGCTGGACCGGGTGATCACTGGCGAGGACGGCTACACCCTCACCTACAACCCGTTCGCCGGCCACGTCAGCCTTCTCCGCGAACACCACACCCCGCCCGCCGACGTCCTCGAAGACTCTGGTGTGGTGCCGGCGCGGGAGGCAATCGCCGGGATCGGCGCCCCCGAGCCGGAAGCGAGACAGGCGGCGTCCGTGCCGTCGCGGAGGGCGCCCGATCCGTCGTGGTTCGAGCATCCCGGTGTGGCTGCGGTGAAGCAGTCCCGAGGACTCTCGCTGTGAGCGCGAGTGAGCCCGAGCGGCTGCACACCTCGGTCTTGGTCGCTCCTGCCGCCGAGCGACGCCGGCTGCGCAAGCAACGCCGCCAGGCCGCCGCCCGCCTCCAGGCCGAGCAACGTCGGGCCGAGAAGCAGGCGGCGCGGGCGAAGGCCGAAGCTGAGAAGGCCGAGCGCCGGGCGACGACCTACCTGCCTGCCGTCGGCGAACCCGGACCCGCTGCGCTGAGGTCGCCGGGCCGGTTCCGGCTGCCCCGCCATCAGGACACGTCCGCGACGTTGGCGGGGGCGTATCCGTTCGTCGCCGAAGGCGGCCTCGGCTCCGATGGCGTGTTCGTCGGGCAAGACCTCTACTCCGGCGGGTCATTCGTGTACGACCCCTGGGTGTTGTATGCCCGCGGCATCATCACCGCGCCCAACATCGTCCTGGCCGGGATCGTCGGCTCCGGCAAGTCATCCCTCGCCAAGAGCCTCTACACCCGGTCCCTGCCGTTCGGCCGCCGCGTCTACGTGCCTGGCGACCCCAAGGGCGAGCACACCGCGGTCGCCGAAGCGGTCGGCGGCAGGGCGATCGTCCTCGGTCACGGGCTGCACACGAGACTGAACCCGCTCGATGAAGGCCACCGGCCCTCCGGCCTGTCGGATGAGCAGTGGGCCTCCACGGTCGCCTCCCGGCGTCGCGATCTGATCGGCGCCCTCGCCGAAACCGTGCTGGCGCGCGGGCTGACGCCGCTGGAGCACACCGCCATCGACCTCGCCTTGACCGCGACGGTGCGGGAGAACACGGTGCCGATCCTGCCGATGGTCGTGGACCGCATCCTGTCCCCATCCCAAGACAACGATGGGCGCCTCGGGGAGGATGGCCGGCTCGTCGGGCATGCCCTGCGTCGCCTGGTTGCCGGGGACCTCGGCGGGCTCTTCGACGGCCCCTCCACTGTGGCGTTCGATCCGTCGCTGCCGATGATCAGCCTCGACCTGTCGCGGGTGACGGAGAACTCCACCCTCATCTCGGTGCTGATGACGTGCTCCAGCGCATGGATGGAGTCCGCGCTCCTGGACCCGGCCGGCGGGCAACGGTGGGTGATCTACGACGAGGCCTGGCGGCTCATGTCCCACCCCGCGCTGCTGCGGCGGATGGACGCGCACTGGCGGCTGGCGCGCCATTACGGGATCGCGAACATGCTGATCTTCCACAAGCTCACCGACCTCGACAACGTCGGCGACCAAGGTTCCGCGATGCGGTCCCTCGCCAACTCCTTGTTGGCGAACGCCGAGACCCGGATCGTCTACCGGCAGGAGTCCGACCAGCTCGGCCCGACCGCCGCCGCGCTCGGGCTGACCGGGACCGAGCAGAAGCTCCTCCCCACCCTCGGCGTCGGACAGGGGCTGTGGAAGATCAAGTCCAGAAGCTTCATCTCGCAGCACCAGCTCCATCCCGTCGAGCTGGAACTGTTCCGGACCGATGCCCGCTACCTGGGCGGTCAGTCATGAAGGGCCGCAACCCGCTGCACCACACCCCGTCCCAGCAGCCCGACGAGACACCGGTGGCGCTGCCACACGTCGTCATCACTGTCACTGAGAACGGCGCCCTGAACGTCACCGTCGACGGCACGCCGTTCCCGTCACCTTCCGCGGGTTCGGAGTGGACACGGGGCACCTTCGGGCCGCTGCTGGACGCGGTAACCCACGATCGCACCGTAGCGGTGCGGATCGAGGTCCGCGAGGTCGACGGGACCGTGTTCACCGACCTCATCCGCGCCCGCAAACCCACCCCACCACCACCCGACGACGAACCGGCCGGGCCGGGGACGCAGCGTTCACGCCGCGCCAAGCACACCACGCAGCACGAGCCTCCGGTGCTGATTGAGGTCACCGGGGACGGGTTCGTGCCCGGTGAGGACATCGCCGTCGCCGTGATCGTCGCCCACACCGACGCCACCGGCACCGGGGCCGCCCGAGCCCTGCTCGACCAGCAACAGCTCGACGCCGCGCTGCCTGAGGGCGACGACGCGGGCGAGGCGGTGCTCTACGGGCGTATCTCCGGCACGATCGTGGTCAGGCGGGTGCCGTGAGCAGCCCGCAGGGCCGGCAGGCCGGGTCGTTCGGGGACGAGCTGACCAACGCCGCCCTGATCGGGCTGGTCGGCATGTTCGGCGTCGCGCTCATCCTGCGCGCATCAGGCAGCGTGGCCGCGTTCCTCACCGGCACCAACCAGCCCGCCGCGGGACCGGCGTCGGGGCTCGGGGTGCTGTTCAACCCCGCCGACCCCGCCGCCGCGCTCGACGCCGCAGGGTTGAACCCGGTCGTCTACTGGATCGTCACCGGCCTCCTGCTCGCGGGCCTGTGCGTCGGTGGCGGGTGGGTGTGGGTGTGGCTGCGCCGTCACACCCGCAAGACCGAGACCGACCCCCGCCGCCTGGCCGGCACCGCCACCGGCCACGAAGTCAGTCAAACCGCCTCCGGCAAGGCACTGCTGCGCCGCGCCGGCACACTGCGCCCCTCCGTGGAGCAACCCTCACCAGGCGATGTCGGGTACCTGCTCGGCACCAGCCACGGCAAACAGGTGTGGGCATCGGTGGAGGACTCGATCCTGCTGCTCGGCCCACCCCGGTCAGGCAAGGGCCTGCACGTGGTCATCAATGCCATCTTGGATGCGCCGGGAGCGGTCGTGACCACGTCAACGCGGCCGGACAACCTCACCGCCACCCTGAAAGCCCGAGCGCGGGACGGGCGGCCGGTGGGAGTGTTCGACCCCCAGCACCTCGCCGAAGGCGTCCCCGCCGGCCTGCGGTGGTCCCCGGTGCGGGGGTGTGAGGACCCGTTGACGGCGATGATCCGCGCCACCGGCCTCGCCGCCTCCACCGGCCTGTCTTACGGCGGTGTCGAGTCGGGCGGGTTCTGGGAAGGCAAGACCCGCACCGCTCTCCAAGCCCTGCTGCACGCCGCCGCTCTGGACGGCCGGCCGCCGGCCGAGCTGTTCCGGTGGACCCTGGACCCCTCCATCGCGGCCG
Organism: Humibacillus sp.; assembly: GCA_030452985.1. Lineage (GTDB taxonomy): Bacteria > Actinomycetota > Actinomycetes > Actinomycetales > Dermatophilaceae > DSM-29435. The sequence goes on along the minus strand of JAKDLG010000004.1, from coordinate 32,896 downwards.
AAGCCGTCGCCGTCCTCACGAACCACCCCGGCGCAGCCACCGGATGGGCCGACTCCCTCGGCGCGATGATCGACTCCGACCCCAAGACGCGCGACTCCATCTGGCAAGGCGTCTCCCTCGCCCTCTCAGCATTGGCCGACCCGCGCGTCCTCGACGCGGTGACTGCTCGCGAGGGCGAGGACTTCGACCCCGAAGCCTTCCTCCAACAGCGCGGGACCCTGTTTCTCTTGGCGACGGGTGCGGGTGCCGGGGCGTCCGCGTCCCTCGTGGCCGCGTTCGTGGAAGACCTCGTGGAAGCCGCCCGCCGCCTCGCCGCCCGCTCACCGGGTGCCCGGCTCGACCCGCCCCTGCTGCTCGCCCTGGACGAGATCGGCAACCTCAGCCCGTTGCCGTCGCTGCCGACGCTGATGGCCGAGGGCGGCGGCACCGGCATCACCTGCCTCCCCGTCTTGCAGTCCCTCGCACAAGCGCGGGAGAAGTGGGGCGACAACGCCGCCGGCGCGATCTGGGATGCCTCCATCGTCAAGATCATCCTCGGCGGCGCCTCCAACTCCCGCGACCTCCAAGACCTCTCCTCGCTGATCGGCGAACGGGACGAGTACACCGATTCGGTGACCCTCGGCGACCACGGCACCAGATCGAACCAACGCTCCATCAGAAGGGTGCCGATCCTCCCGCCCGACCGCATCCGCACCCTGCCCTTTGGCACCGGCGTCACCCTGCTGCGGTCCGCCCCGCCGATCGTGACCGGCCTGCGGCCCTGGCCGACACGCCCCAACTCCGCCCAGCTCGGCACGGACGGCGCGGCCATCGAGGCGCTGCTGCGTCGCCCCGCCGACACCTGACCTCCCTTGTCATCTGTGGGGCGCGTGGGTGCACCTGCCTGACACGAGCGGTTCCTAACGGGGGTCGCGTGAGTGTCAGGAGGAGAGTCCGATGGCTATCCAGACTCAGCAGTCGTTCTCGGGGTTTGTCGCGTCCGACCCGCAGCTCAGTCGCACGGAGAACGGTGATGCCCGGCTGTATATGAAGGTCGGCAAGGAGCACTACCGGCAAGAGCAGGACGGGTCGTTCACGCAGTTGGAGACCACCTTCCACAACCTGGTCGCGTTCAAGGCCGCCGCTGAGCAGGGCCACGAACGACTGGCCAAGGGCGACAAGGTCATTGCCGACGGCTATGTCCGCGAGTACAGCTATCAGCGCGACGGGCAGAACGTCGAAGGTGAGGAGTTCGTCGCCCGCCGCCTCGGCCACGACATGGCCCGCACCCGTTACGACGTCGACCGCACACCCCGCCGCAGCCCGCCCGAGCGCGACGCGACCGCGTTCACCGCACCTGAGCACCGCCCGGCCACCGCATCGCCCGCGGCCGTGAGCCTGTGACCGGAAGGGGCTGACGACGATGGATGAGTACACCCCTGAGCCTGACGAGCCCGACCACTTCGACCCGGACGACGGGCCCGACGCCGGAGCGGACGATGTGGCCGAGCCGCCGCACCCGGTGAACTGGAACCTGCTGTCCGCCGACGATCTGGAAGTCGAGTGGCTCGCGCTCAACGACTGGGTGGCGTGGCTGCGCCGCACCTACGGACTACCCGCCAGCGTGGTGCCTCCGTTCTGGCACCGCCACCCCGAGCTGGTGTGGGAGCTGTCGGCTCTGCATCTGCATTGGCTGGGCGCCTATGACCCCGAGCAGGCCGGGTCCGCGCCGTTCGGCTGGCATCGTGACTTCGCCGACGCCCGGAACCGGCTCCGCGAATGGGTCGCCGCCTCCGGCACCCGCCTGGACCGCGACCGACCCACCCGCCAGACCACCTGGCCCGGCGAAGACCCCGCACCGCCTGTGGAGGACGTGATCATCGCCGACCGCGGGGAGGACTTCGTACAGTTCGTCTTCGATCAGGTCGAAGCCCGCCGCGAGGCCGAGGAGGCGTTCTTCCGCAGCCTCGATGAGCGCACCGGAGAAGTCCCGTGACCGGCCGGGCTTCCCGCGACAGGGATGAGCGGCTGCCGGAGAGGATGCGGGATTACCGGATCGAGGCCGAGCCGCGGCAGAGCCCAGACCTGCACAAGCTCGTCCAACTGTTCATCGGCATGGCCCGCTCCCGCGCCGAGCAGGACCGCACCACGCCCGCGACGGACGCCGACACCGTCCTGCCGGCCTCAGAGCAATGTCGGGACGGCGAGGTAGAATCAGAAGCGCAAGAAGCCAACGGCTGAGCTTTCGGGCTTGGTCGTGGTGCGCAGTCCTGTTTGGCCTTCGTGGCTTACCCGGCCGGCTCCTTCGGAGCTGCCGGGTCGTGTTTCCCCATTACGAGTCGCACCGCACCAGCGGTAGCCGCCGCTCGTGCTGGCCCCGACCACCGGGGAAGGGAACACGACCCATGACCGCCACGACCACTGCACAGCAGCCACCCGCCGCCACCGCGCTCGATCGCATCGGCGAGACCACCACACTCGCCGTCTCCTACCTGCGCGTGTCAACCAAAGAGCAGGCCTCCAAGGGCGGACGGGACGAGGGCTTCTCGATCCCCGCTCAGCGCGAGGCGAACCTGCGCAAGGCCCGCGAGCTGAACGCGATCATCACCGAGGAGTTCGTCGACGCCGGCGAGTCCGCCCGCAAGGCCGACCGGCCCGAGCTGATGCGGATGATCGAGTACGTCAAGACCCACCAGGTCGCCTACTGCATTGTTCACAAGGTCGACCGGCTCGCCCGCAACCGCGCCGACGACGTGACCATCCACCTCGCCCTCAAAGAGGCCGGGGTCATGCTCGTCTCCGCGACCGAGAACATCGACGAGACCCCGTCCGGGATGCTGCTGCACGGCATCATGTCCACCATCGCGGAGTTCTACTCCCGGAACCTCGCCGGCGAGGTCTCCAAGGGCATGAACCAGAAAGCCCAGGGTGGCGGGACCAACGGCAAGGCCCCGATGGGCTACCTCAACGTCACCAAGCGTGACGAACTCGGCCGCGAGGTCCGCACCGTCGAAGTCGACCCCGACCGGGCACCACTGATCACGTGGGCCTTCGAGGCCTACGCCACCGGGAACTACTCCACGATCAGCCTGCGCGAGGAACTCATCGACCGGGGCCTGACCACCGTGCCGACCCCGAAGCGGCCCTCCAAGCCGCCGGTGCTGTCCACGATCCACAAGATGCTCACCAACCCCTACTACAAGGGCAGCGTCCGCTTCCGCGGTGCCAGCTACGACGGCCTGCACGAACCGCTGGTCGCGCCCGAGGTCTGGTACCGCGTCCAGGCGGTGCTCACCGCGCACCAGACCTCCGGGGAGAAGACCCAGTCCCATGACCACTACCTGAAAGGCAGCCTGTACTGCGGGCAGTGCGGGTCCCGGCTGACGCTGACCAACGCCAAGAGCCGCCGCGGCGTCATCTACCCGTACTTCATGTGCACCGGCCGGCACGCCCGCCGCACCAACTGCGAACGCAAGTCCATGTTCGTGCCCGACATCGAAGCCGCCGTCGAGGACTACTACCGCCACGTCCAGATACCCGAACACGTCGTCACCGCGCTGCGCGAGCTGGTCACCAGTGAGTTCGACCGACTGCACCAGGTCGCCAAGCACGAGGCCCAGGGGTACAAGGCAGAACGCGACGCGCTCCGTGACGAGCGCACCAAGCTCATGCAGGCTCATTACGCCGGAGCCGTGCCCCTCGACCTGCTCGGCACCGAGCAGGACCGCATCGCGCGGCGGCTCGCGTTCCTCGACGCGCAGATCAACGCCGGCGACATCGAGTACGACCAAGCCAAAGCCCACCTGGACGACTGCCTCGCCCTCGCCGGGGACATGCACGCCATCTACATGAGCATCGACGATTCGCTCCGCAGGATCGCCAACCAAGCCTTCTTCGACAAGCTCATCGTCACTGATGACGACGCCATCCACGGCGAACCCGGCGTCCCGTTCAACGTGTTCCTCGACCGCGACGTCCAGACCCTCGCCGTCCGCCAACAGGGACGGACGGCGGAATCTGGAACTCAAACCGGTGATGTCGTTGGTTTGAACAACGACCTTCTGGTGGAGCTGAGGGGACTCGAACCCCTGACCCCCTGCATGCCATGCAGGTGCGCTACCAGCTGCGCCACAGCCCCGTACGGGTGCCACCTCAAGATCATGCTCGCTGAGGCGACTGCGTCACTCTAGCCAAAGAACAGGTCTGATCCCAAATCGGATCGCACCGGAGTCACGTCCGGGCGGGGCCCATGGGGGGTCAGGTCTTCCAGGGGCCGAGGTTCCAACCGGCGATTCTCCAACGTGACGCTTCCGAGTAGCTCTTGCCCGTCTCGACGAGGTCGATCCAGTGGCAGTTGTCGACCCCACGCAGCACGGCATCCGCCACATCACGGTGCAGGCCCACCAGCTCGGTTGCGGCCAGGCTGCCCGACACCCCGTGCGCCACGATGACAGCCGTCTCGCCGGGTAGCAGCTCACGCTCGACCTCCCGGATCGCGGCGCCCGCCCGTGCGGCCACCTGCTCTCGGGTCTCTCCCGTGACGCCCCTGGGCACGTCGTCGCCCCGCTCGAGCGCCGCGATGTCGTCGGGGAAACGTTCGCGCACGTCCTCGACCCGCAGGCCCTGCCACTGGCCGACATGCACCTCGCGAAGACGAGAGTCGAGCCGCAGCTCCAGGCCGGTGAGCCCGGCGATGGCGTCGGCCGTGGCAGCAGCGCGCTGCAGGTCGCTCGAGACGAGCAACGCCGGTCGGTAGGCGGCCACGTGCGGTGCGGCCGCCGCGACCTGTTCGCGACCCACGGCCGAGAGCGCGGAGTCCTTGTGGCCCTGCCAGACCCGGGCCGCGTTGTCGACCGTCTCCGCATGACGCATCACCACGATGCGTCGCGGAGCCGCCCCCTCTGCGGGGCTCACGCCTCGTCGACCTCGTCAAGGTCGTCCGCGTCGACCGGCACCGGTCGTGGCAGCGGCTCGATCGCGCTCAGGTCGACCTCCGGGCAGTCCTTCCACAGCCGCTCGAGCGCGTAGTACTCGCGCTCCTCCTCGTGTTGGACGTGCACGATGATGTCGCCGAAGTCGATGAGCACCCAACGGCCCTCACGCTGACCCTCACGACGCAGGGGCTTGCAGCCCAGCTCACGCAGGCGGTCCTCGACCTCGTCGACGATGGAACCGACCTGGCGCTCGGAGGCAGCCGAGGCGATCACGAACACGTCGGTGAGCGGCATCTGGTCGCTGACGTCGATGGCCATGACCTTCTCGGCGATCTTCTCCTCAGCGGCCACGGCCGCCACCTTGGCGAGCTGAAGCGAACGTTCTGTTGCGGTCACGAATCTCCTTGCGGCAAGAGTGCCTTGGTGTGTTCTGTCAGTGAGGCGGCCGGGTGCGCAGCCGGCCCGGGTTCGCTTCTCGGGGCGACCGCGGGGCGAGAAGCCACCCGTGGCCCGGTGTAGAGGCCGTACTTGTTGATGTACTGGACGACGCCATCGGGTACCAGGTACCAGACGGGCTCACCGTCGGCCACGCGCTCACGGCATCCGGTCGAGCTGATCGCCATGGCCGGCACCTCCTGCAGGGTGACGCGATGCTCGGGTAGGCCCTTGTCAGACAGCACGTGCCCGGGTCGGGTGACCCCCACGAAGTGGGCGAGATCCCAGATGTGGTCGGCGTCCTTCCACGACAGGATCTCGGCCAGGGCGTCGGCGCCGGTGATGAAGAACAACTCGTCACCGGGACGCTCGGCCGAGATGTCGCGCAGGGTGTCGATCGTGTAGGTCGGCCCGGGGCGGTCGATGTCGACCCGGCTCACCGTGAACCTCGGGTTGCTGGCGGTGGCGATGACCGTCATCAGGTAGCGGTGCTCGGCCGGCGAGACATGCTTGTCGGCCTTCTGCCACGGTTTTCCGGTCGGAACGAAGACGACCTCGTCGAGGTCGAAGAGCGCCTGCACCTCACTGGCAGCGACGAGGTGCCCATGGTGGATCGGGTCGAACGTCCCACCCATGACGCCAAGGCGCATGCTCAGTGTTGCGACCCGTCTGACGACACGGCACTGCCCGGTGCGTCGTGCGGCTCGGGCGCGGGCCGGGGCGACTGCACCTTGTACGCGGTGTTGCGGAAGCTCCACGTCACGCCGAGCAACAGCAGGAAGAGCGCGAAGGTGATCAGGAAATAAGCGATCACCGGCATGGGGAGCTCGTTGGTGGCCTCTGCGGGGACCAGGCTCAGGACGCTCTGCACTCGGTCAGACATGGGGTCAGCCTAGCGCCCAACCGTGGCAACAGCACACGACGGTCGATGCCGGTCAGCCGGCCGCCTCGCGCAGCACCTCGGCCAGGGCGGTGGCGCCGGCCGCCTCAGCAGCAGCCGCTGCCGCAGCGAGCTGAGCCGGCTCGGCGAGGGTGGCGAGGTGACGCCTGAGATCACCACCGGCATCCTTCGCCGCTCCCGGCTGCTGACGGGGGCCCGCGACCCGGGCTGTCATCGTCGTCAGCACCGGGCTCGAGGCCGCCACCTCCTCGAGAACCGCCGCGATGGATGCCGGGTCGGCGGAGGTCACGCGGGGGTCGGCCTTCAGCTCCTCGAGGCGCACGATGCGCCCGAAGACCGCCGGGTTGCTGATCTTGACCCGGTGGCCGGTGACCAGCTGGCTCAGCATCGGCGCGCTCAAGCCGATCACACCGGCCAGACGTGCCTGCGACAGCCGGTAGGCCATCATCAACCGGCCCAGACGATCGGCCCAGCTCTCGCCGTAGAGCGCACGCTGCTGCTCTTCGCCAGGTCCGGGAATCGCCGGTACGTCGGCACTCACCTGTGGTCTCCTGTCGTCAGTACAGCGACGAACGCTTGCGCTTTTCGATTGCATGTGCAAATGTTTGCTTCGATCATTGCACCTGCAAACTACCAGGGGGTTCTCCGTGGCACCAGACCTCGCCAGCTCAGCGTCGTCGTCTCGAGGGCGGTCAGGCCGGTTGCGGTATGCCGCTGCTTTGGTCGCCGTGGCCCTGGCCGGGATCGGCGTCGTCACGGCATCGCCAGCCTCCGCAGCGGCCGCGCTCTCGCCCGCTGTCTCACCGACGTCAGCGAGCGTGCCGGTCATGGTCGTACTCGATGCGTCCGGCTCGATGAACGAGACCGACGCCCCCGGCCCCCGCATCGACGCCGCCAAGAAGGCCGTCACCTCCCTGGTGACCGCGCTGCCGGCTGACACGAAGGTCGGGCTCACCGTCTACGGCGCCACCACCGGCTCGGGCGCCTCCGACAAAGCCAAGGGCTGCCAAGACATCCGCACCCTCGTACCCGTCGGACCACTCGACCCGGCATCCATGTCCGCCGCCGTCAACAGCGTCAAGGCCTCCGGCTACACCCCCATCGGCAACGCCCTACGCGCCGCCGCCAAGGCCCTACCCCAAGAAGGGCCCCGCTCGATCGTGCTCGTCTCCGACGGCGAAGACACCTGCGCACCCCCCGCCCCCTGCGACGTCGCCAAAGAACTGAAGAAGCAAGGCGTCGACCTCACCGTGCACACCGTCGGGTTCAAGGTCGACGCCAAAGCCCGCGCCCAGCTCTCCTGCGTCGCCACCGCGACGGGCGGCACCTACAGCGACGCCACCGACGCCGACCAGCTCACCAGCGCCCTCAAGGTCAAGGTCGACTACGCCGTCACCGGTTACGCCGCCAGAGGCACCAAGATCACCGGCGCCGACCAGGCCTCCACGCAGGCCCCCCTGTTGCAACCCGGCCAGTACCTCGACACTTTGGCCAAGGGCGCGGACAGCAGTGGCCCGGGGCTCGGAACGGGGACCACGAAGTTCTACACCGTCGACCTCCAACCGGACGCCACGTTGTACGTCGCTGGCACCCTCGTGCCTCCGGCCCGGCCGGGCGGGGTCGACTACTTCGACTCGCGATTTCTCGGGGTGTCGCTGATCCTGCGAGGGCCGTCCGGTGAGACCTGTGAGCGAGCGTCCAAGACGGAGATCTTCAACGGGGAGAAGTCAGGGGTCCCCAGCGCGGTGCTCGTGCGCTCGCTGGGCCCGAAGAACGCCTCGAAAAGGTGTCCGGTCGACGGGCGGGCCGTGCTCGAGGTAAGCCGGGTCGGGGACGCGTTCCTCCAGGACGCCCTCCCGCTCGAGCTCGTCGTGCGCCTCGAGCCCCCGGCCGACACGTCGAACGTGCCGTCCGCGCAAACCGAGGCGCTACCGCCCGTGGCCCAGCCGCGCTTCGGGCCCCCCCGGTCTATCGAGGGCGGCACCGGGTTCAACGATGCGCCCCGACTCACCAGCGGAGTGACCTACACCGACGAGATCACCACGGGAGAGCACCGCTTCTTCAAGGTCGACCTGTTGTGGGGCCAACGCTTCGCCTACGTCATCAAGGAGGTCGGCCCCGCCACTCCCACGCTCGACAGACCCGCCATCATCGAAACCAACCTGTATAACCCGCTGCGCCAACCGGCGGCCAGAACGGGCGACACCAACGGGCGGTTCTGGTTCACCAAAGACATTGACAAAAGAGCCTTCTCAGCCACCACGAAGCACCCGGTGCGCTGGACCAATCGCACGAGCTCCAGCCTCGATCTCAAACACTTCCAGCTCGACGGTGCGTATTACATCGAGCTGGGGGCGCGCTTCAAGCAGAAGACGCCGTCGCGCACCCGCTACCTCATCACCGCCGTCGTGGTCGGCACTCCGGAGGCGGGGCCGGTCTATCAGCCGGCCACCGATGCCACTGGCCCTACCACGCGTCCCGACTCAACCGACGCGACGGTCGCACCCACCACGGCTGCCACACCGCCACCGCCCGGCGATGCCGCCACGGTCGCTGCCGAGCAGTCGTCGGCCGACTCAGGCGGCCCCGGCGTGCTCGTCTTCGTGCTCATCGCCGCGCTGGCCGCGCTCGTCGGAGCCGGCGCCACCGTGCTCGTGACCCGAGCCCGCCGCACTCCACCCGACGGCACCCAGGCGTAGACGCCAGCCGTCGACCCTGCGACGATGAGCAGCTTCAGCTCGGGAGACCCCCGGATCCTGGGCGCCGATGCCCTGACGGTTTGGCTACTCCTCGCGGCCGCGGTGGGCGGCGCGGGGCTGGCCGTGGTGGCAATGCAGGCCAGGTCGCGCCGCACCCCAGCGGACTGACGTCAGGGGCAGTCGCCTCAGTCGCCTCAGGGACCCCAGACGTAGGCCCCGTCGACGAGGCGACACGTCAGCGGGCCCTGGGCAGCGTTGACCACGTCACCCTGCTGCTGCCACCCGCACGCCTCGCCCATCGCGGCTGGGTGCACGATCGGGGCCGTGGGGACGACCGACGGGGCTGGTGAGTCGTCGAACGGCCCCCAACCGGTGGCGGCCGCAACCGCGGTGCCGGCTGCCGCGACCACGACCGCCAGCACCGCGCCGACCGACCTCCGCCGGGGTCGACGAGCTGGGCGTCTCGGCGCCTCCGCGGCAGCCGCCGACTCAAGAGGTTCTACCGGAGGCGACGACGGCGCCGTCGGTGGGGCGGGCCGGTCGTGGTCACCCTCCCGCTGGGCCGCGGTCGGCCGCACCCGTAGCACCGTCGTGCCGCCGTCGGCCTCCTCGTTGGCATCCGTCTCCTGTCTGGTTTCGACAGCCACGCCGGCAGCAGCGTCGACAGCCCCGTCATCAGAGCCCACGCCAGAGGCGTCGTCAGAACGGTCAACCAGGCCTGGCGTGGTCGTGGTGGCGGGTAGCTGGTTGAACACGGTCACCGGGTCGCCGTCGGCTGTTCGCGACGATGCGCAGCGCGGGATGCCGGCCAGCAGCAGGATCGCTGCCTGGGCGTCGGTGGGTCGCCGGGCCGGTTCGGCCTCGGTCATGAGCCGCAGCGCGGCCTGCAGCTGGGGGTCCACCACACGTGCGAGCCGTTCCTCGTCGAGTTGGCTGTTTGGGCCGAGCGGTTCGTGGCCGGGCGCCGGCCAGCCCGCCGTTCGAGGCTCGAGGCCGAGGGCCATCGTCAGGGCCAGCCGACCGGCGGCGTACACGTCGTGGCTGGGGTGCGGTCGGGCGGTGCCGAGCATCACCTCGGGCGGGAGGTAGCCGGGGGTGCCGATGACCATGCCGGTCTGGGTCAGGCGCGGGTCGTCGGCGCCGATCGTCAGCCCGAAGTCGGTGAGCATGCAGTGCAACGGGCCGTCGCCGGTGGCGCGGAGCAGGACGTTGCCCGGCTTGACGTCCCGGTGCACGAGCCTCGCCTCGTGCATGGCGGCGAGCGCCGAGAGGACCTGCTCGAGCAGCACCACGACGGTCGGTTCGTCGAGCGGGCCGTAGTCGCCGATCAGCGTGTGCAGCGAGCCGCCGTCGACCAGCTCGCTCGCGATGAGCACGGTGCCGTCGTCGGCCGCCCACGCGTAGGGGCTCGCGATGTGCGGGTGCTGCAAGCGCACCGACTGTTCGCGGGCGAACCGCAGCAGCTCGCCCGCGTGCCGCTGGCGCATCACCTTCGCCGCGCACCACTGGTCGCGCTCGTGGTCGTAGGCGCGCCACACGGTGCCGGTGCCACCCGAGGCGATCGGGTCGACGAGCGCGTAGCGACCGGCGACGACGTCACTGCCGCCACCGAGTCCACCGAGTCCACCGAGGCCGCCCGAGAGGTCATCCGAACCGGCCCTCCCGACAGCGCTCATTCTGCGCAGGTTACCTGCCGCAGTCTCTCGAAACCGACGGTTGCGAAGGGCTCGCGCCCCGCTGAGACAGCCTCGACCACCTCCCGCGATGTTCGTTCGGCGAGCGTGACGACGTCGGACGGGTACGCCAGCAGAGCCCGGTGCGCCGCGAACTCGTCCTCGTCGTCGACGAAGAGGTGACCCTCGCGGGTGAGGATGACGTCGAGATCGAGGTCGACCATGGTCACCTCCCAGCGGGGTCCGTCTCGCCCCGGCGCCAGGGGTAGCCAACTGGCGTATGTCGTCATGTCGACATACAGGCTGATGTCCTTGGTGGCGGGGTAGAAGCCGGCCACCCACCCGGCGTCGCGCGGCACGAGGGAGACCCACGGGTCCGCCTCGAGAAAGCTGACTCCGGGCCGCGAGCATCGGGTGCCGGCGGGCGCCTCGAACCACCGTCCGAACTCGTCCTCGTCGAGGTAGCGGCCCTGCCACTGCCAGTGCGCGCCCCCGCCCCACTTGGTGAACCGACCGAACACCTGGTCTCCCCGCTGTGGCGACGCCGTCTCCGATGACGGGGGTTCGACGCGATGCAGCACCCTCGCACGCTACCCGGCCCGGCGGCATCCGCAGCAGAGCCGTGACGACACAGCGAGGCGACAGGGCATCCCCGTCGGCGGCCGTACGCTGGGGGCATGGTTCTCGAGCTGTCGGTGGTGATCCCGATGTACAACGAGCAGGAGGTGCTACCGCTGCTCGTCGAACGGCTGCGCCCGCTGCTCGACGACCTCGAGGTCACCTACGAGGTCGTCGCCGTCGACGACGGCAGCACCGACCTCACACCGGCGCTGCTGCAGCGCTACCAGCGTGACTGGCCCGCCCTGCGGGTTCTGCGGCTTCGCGCGAACGCCGGGCACCAGGCCGCCGTGTCGGCGGGCCTCGTCGCTGCCCGCGGCGCCTACGTCGTCACGCTCGACGCCGACCTGCAGGACCCGCCGGAGGTCATCCCCCAGATGCTGGCCGTCGCTCGCGACCGCGGGGTCGACGTGGTCTACGGCGTGCGGGCCGACCGTTCGAGCGACAGCATGTTCAAACGCACCTCCGCCCGGGCGTTCTACCGGGTGATCGGCGTCATCTCGGCGACCTCGGCCCATGCGGATGCCGGTGACTTCCGGCTGATGTCTCGCGCCACTGTCGACGCGGTCAACTCCCTGCCCGACCACAACCGCGTGCTGCGCTTCATCGTGCCCGCCCTGGGCTTTCCCTCCGAGGCGGTCGAGTACCGCCGCGACGAACGGGCCGCCGGCGCCTCGAAGTACCCCCTGCTGAAGATGGTCACGCTCTCGATCGACGCCATGACCGGGTTCTCGACCGCGCCGCTGCGGGTCGCGACCTTCGCCGGCTTCGGTGGCGCGCTCATCGCGGTGCTGCTCGTCGCTTACACCCTCATCGCGCAGGTCAGCGGGCACACGGTGGCCGGCTGGACCTCCACCGTCGCCATCGTCTCGGGGTTCGGAGCCATCCAGCTGTTGTGCGTCGGCATCCTGGGCGAGTACATCGGGCGAATGTACACCCACCTGCAGGGCCGGCCGGCCTACTTCGTGGCCTACGACTCCTTGCCGGCCGGGCCCTCTGACGACCCGCCGGCCGGGGAGTCAGCCGCGGTGCGCGCTGGGCGTGGCCCGAACGAGCAGGCTGACGCCCGGCAGATTCTTCACGGGTAGATAGCGCTCGGCGGTGATGATGGTGCGCAGACCGAGATTCACGACGGGATGCACCTTGTCAAGGTCTGATCCCGAGCTCGACTTGCGACGCATGGCCACGACGGGGCGCAGCAGCACGTTCCACGACGAGACATCGACGACGTCGAAGCCGCCGCCCTCGAGCAGACCGACGAGCTCAGGCCGGGTGTAACGACGCACGTGGTCGACGGCCTCGTCGTGGTCTGACCACAGCCTGGGGTCGGCCGGCACCGCGATCAGGTAGTGACCGCTCGGCTTCAGCACCCGCAGCACCTCGCTCACGGCCACGTCGTCCGCATGGAGGTGCTCGAGCAGGTCGAAGGCCACCACGAGGTCGAGGCTGTGGTCGCCGAAGGGAAGCCGGGTCGCGTCGGCTCGAACCGTCGCCAGGCCCCGATCGCGGGCCACCTCGGCCCCCTCGGCGCCGTACTCCAGGGCCACGGCGCTCCACCCGTGGTCACGCAGGACCCGGGTGTTGCCACCGCCGGCCGCACCGATGTCGAGCGCTGTTCCCGGTGCGAGCCCCGCGATCGCTTTCGCCAGCAGGTGCCGCCGCTCGCGGTACCACCAGTGCTGGTCCTCGAGCAGGGCCAGCTTGCGTACCTCGGTGCCTTCCATGATCGGCAATCATGCCATCCGGTCGGGGTGGGTCAGCGCACGTGGCCGTCGCCCTCGACGATCCACTTGGTCGTGGTCAGCTCGGGCAGGGCCATCGGCCCGCGGGCGTGCAACTTCTGGGTCGAGATACCGATCTCGGCACCGAAGCCGAACTCGCCGCCGTCGGTGAAACGGGTGCTCGCGTTGACCATCACCACCGCCGCATCGACCTCGGCCGTGAAACGGCGGGCAGCCGACCGGTCGTCGGTGACGATGGCCTCGGTGTGTCCGGTACCGAACTGCCTGATGCGGCGGAGGGCGTCGTCGAGATCAGCGACCAGGGCGACGCTCAGCTCGAGGCCGTGCCACTCCGTCGCGAAGTCGGTCTCGCTCGCCAGGTCGTAGGCGGCACCGGCCGCCGCGGCGTAACCCTGGATCTCGGGTGCAACGTGCAACCGCACCCCAGAGCCGGCGAGAGCGGCGATGACCTTGGGCAGGAAGTCGCCGGCCACGTCACGGTGGACCAGCAGTGACTCGGCAGCGTTGCAGACGCTCGGACGATGGGTCTTGGCGTTGAGCGTGATGGCCTCCGCCATCTGCAGGTCGGCCGCCCGGTCGACATAGACGTGGCAGACGCCGATGCCCGTCTCGATGACCGGCACGGTCGACTCACGCACGACGGTCTGGATCAGGTCGGCGCCACCGCGGGGGATGACGAGGTCGACGTAGCCGCGCGCCGTCATCAGGGCCCGCGCCGCATCCCGGCCACCCTCCTCGAGCAGCACCACGGCGTCGGGCGGAAGGCCTTGCGCCGCAAGCGAGTCGCGCAGGGCCGTGACGAGCGCGTGGTTGGTAGCGCCGGCCGCCGAACCGCCGCGCAGGATGACGGCGTTGCCCGACTTGAGGCAGAGGCCGGCCGCGTCGACGGTCACGTTGGGTCGGGCCTCGTAGATCATCCCGATGACCCCCATCGGCACCCGCACCTGGCGGATCTGGAGGCCGTTGGCCAGGGTCGACCCTCGCACCACCTCGCCCACCGGGTCGGGCAGGGCCGCCACGTCGCGCAGGGCCTGCGCCACGGCGGCGACCCGGTCGGCGTCGAGGCGCAGCCGGTCCTGAAGGCTCTCGGGCATCCCGGCCGAGAGTCCGCGTTCGAGGTCGTCGGCGTTGGCCTCCAGCAGCTGCGACGTCGCGGCGTCGACCGCGTCGGCGAGCACCAGCAGGGCGGCATCCTTCTCGGCACGCGGCATCAGCGCGAGACGGCGCGAGGCCTCTCGAGCGTTCTCGGCGAGACCAGTCACGTACGCGGCAACTGCGGGGTCAACGGCATCCGACATGGTCCAAGGGTAGGCCGTCGCGAACCGAACACTCACCGGTCAGAGCACCCAACGCCCCATGAGCGAGAAGGACTCAGAGGATGACGAGGTGGTCGCGGTGGATGACCTCTCGCTCGTACTCGGGCCCGAGGGCCACAGCAAGCTCCCTGGTCGATCGGCCGAGCAGCGGAGGCAGCTCGGCCGAGCTGTAGTTGACCAACCCTCGTGCGATGGTCGTGCCGTCGGGTCCGCAGACGTCGACCGGATCGCCGCTGAGGAAGCTGCCATCGACGCCGATGATCCCCGCCGGCAGGAGCGACTTCTGTCGCTGCACGAGGGCAGCAACCGCACCGGCGTCGACGACGAGACGCCCCCGTGCGGTCGTGGCGTGCTTCAACCATAGGCGTCGTGACCGGCCGCGAACGCCGATGGGCAGGAACAGGGTTCCGACATCAGTGCCCGTCAGCACCTCGGTGAGCCGGTCGGCAGCCGTCACGACCGTGACCACCCCGGCAGCCGTGGCGATGCGGGCCGCCTCGATCTTGGTCGTCATGCCGCCGGTACCGACCTTGGAGTGGCTGCCACCGATCTCGACGTGGGCGATGTCGTCGGGGCCGGCCACGACCGGGATCCGCTTCGCTCCGGGCCGGCTCGGCGGACCGTCGTAGAGTGCGTCGACGTCGGAGAGCAGCACCAGCGCGTCGGCGTCGATGAGGTGGGCCACCAACGCTGCGAGCCGGTCGTTGTCACCGAACCGGATCTCGCTCGTGGCCACGGTGTCGTTCTCGTTGACGATGGGCAGCACCCGCAGGTCGATCAGCCGCTCGAGCGTGCGCCGCGCATTGGCGTAGTGCGAGCGCCGTGTCACGTCGTCGGCCGTCAGCAGCACCTGCCCCACCGTGACCTCGTGCGCCGCGAACGCCTGGGTGTAGGCCGCGAGCAACGCGCCCTGGCCCACGGAGGCGGCGGCCTGCTGGGTCGCGAGGTCCCGCGGGCGGGCGCTGAGTGAGAGCGGATGGAGGCCGGCGGCGATGGCCCCCGAGCTGACGAGCACGAGCTGGCCACCGGCGGCGTGTCGGTGTGCCAGCGCGTTCGCGAGCGCCACGAGCCGCGCGCGGTCGATGCCACCGTCGGCACCGGTCAGCGAGCTCGAACCCACCTTGACGACGATGCGCCTCGCACTGCTGAAGACCGCTCGGGCTGACACCCGTGCACTCTACGCAGTCGGGGCGGCCCGACTGTGGGACGGCCGGCTGGCAGACAGCAGCAAGCACACGGCATCCAGAGCAGGATGTCGCCCTGGATGCCGTGTGCTGCCCGCCCGTCGTCCCCGAGGTGGGTGCGGGGCAAGTGCCGTCAGTGCTGGCTGGCGCCCTCGGCCCCGTAGCCGGTGAGCGACCGTACCTCCATCTCCGCGTACTTCGCGGCGTTGTACTCCCGGCTCGTCAGCGTGCCGATGTAGCCGAGGATGAACCCGAGCGGGATCGAGACGATGCCGGGGTTGTCGAGCGGGAACCAGTGGAAGTCGATGTCCTGAAGCATCGACGGGCTCTTGCCGGTCACCTTGTCGACGGCCTTGCCCGAGACGACGGGCGAGAACGCGATGAGGGTGATCGCACTGATCAGACCGCCGTAGATGCTCCACAACGCGCCGCGGGTGTTGAACCGCTTCCAGAAGAGCGAGTACAGGATCGTCGGCAGGTTCGCGCTCGCCGCGACGGCGAAGGCGAGGGCCACCAGGAAGGCGATGTTCTGGCCCAGGGCGAAGATGCCACCGACGATGGCGACGGCACCGAGCACCAGGGCGGCCATGCGGGCGACCTTCACCTCCTGCTCCGGGGTGGCCTTTCCGCCCTTGACGACCGTGTTGTAGATGTCGTGCGACAGTGACGCGCTCGCGGTGATCGTCAGCCCGGCGACGACGGCCAGGATCGTCGCGAAGGCGACCGCGGAGATGATCCCCAGGAGGATCTCACCGCCGAGGTGGAACGCGAGCAGCGGTGCCGCGGAGTTGACCCCGCCCGGAGCCGCCTTGATCTCCTCGGCCCCGACGAGCTCGGCCGCACCGAAGCCGAGCACGAGGGTGAGCAGGTAGAACAGGCCGATCAGCCAGATGGCCCACTCCACCGAGCGGCGAGCCTCGCGGGAGGTCGGCACCGTGTAGAACCGCATCAGCACGTGCGGGAGGCCGGCCGTGCCGAGCACGAGGGCCAGGGCGAGCGAGATGAAGTCGACCGGGTTCTTGTACTGCAGCCCTGGCGACAGCAGGTCGCGGGCCGTCCCGTCGGCGGCGGCGGGCGCCGACGCCGCGGCGTCGCCGAGCAGGGTCGAGATGTTGAAGCCGAACTGGGCCAGCACCCAGACCGTCATGACGACCGCCCCGATGATGAGCAGCACCGCCTTGATGATCTGCACCCACGTGGTGCCCTTCATGCCCCCGAAGACGACGTAGAAGAGCATGATGATGCCGACGACGACGATGACCATCCGCTGCCCGAGGTCGCCTTCGATTCCCAGAAGCAGGGCCACCAGACCACCGGCCCCGGCCATCTGCGCGAGCAGGTAGAAGAACGAGACGACGAGCGTGGAGATGGCGGCCGCGATGCGCACGGGACGCTGGCGAAGCCGGAAGCTCAGCACGTCGGCCATCGTGTACTTGCCGACGTTGCGCAGCAGCTCGGCCACGAGCAGCAGGGCGACCAGCCAGGCGACGAGGAAGCCGATGGAGTAGAGGAACCCGTCGTAGCCGTTGATCGCGATCGCCCCGGCGATACCGAGGAACGAGGCGGCCGAGAGGTAGTCGCCGGCGATCGCGATGCCGTTCTGGCGGCCGGTGAAGGCGCGCCCGCCGGCGTAGTACTCCGCCGCGGTGTTGTTGTTGCGGGAGACGCGGATGACGATGGCCAGGGTGACCACGACGAAGAGCGCGAAGATGCCGATGTTGATCGCCGGGTTGCCGACGGTCGTCGCGGCCGGAACGAGCGTGGGAGCGCCGAGAGCGTTGAGGGAGCTCACTTGACCGCCCCCATCTTCTGCGCCAGCGCCTCGGCCCGTGGGTCGAACTCGCGACCGGCCCAGCGCACGTAGATGATCGTGATGGCGAAGGTCGTCACGAACTGCATCAACCCGAGGAACAGGCCCCAGGTGATGTTGCCGATCACCCTGGTGCCCATGAAGTCGTGGGCGAACACCGCGAGCAGCACGTAGAAGAAGTACCAGGCCAGGAAGGCCGCGGTCATCGGGAAGACGAACTTGCGGAACTTCGTGCGCAGCTCGATGAAGTCGTCGGAGTTCTGCAGGGCGATGTTCGGGTCTTCTATTTCGAGAGCTTCGTTGCTCACTGCTTCTTTGCTCACTGAGGCCACCTCCGGGGGCGCTGGGTTGGGTCGCGATGTCGGTACGGCGGTCTCGCCGTCGGGGGACCTTGCGGCCGTGGACCTTCCGGGTACCGGTGCTCGCCCGGCGGTGCCACCGTAGGAGCCGGATCGTGGGCCGGGTAAGGGGGCAGAAGGGCCCGGTCGCCGAACGGCGCCGACGGGTCGCCGGATGCGTTTCTAGCCGCGGCGAGCGGTCGGTTCAGTGCGATGAACGGTCGTGCGTTCGGGGTGGAACGGTCCGCGGTTGAGCACCAGATGCTCGGGTGCGTGGAGTCGAACCATGGTCTGGGCCACGTGCTCGGGGCGCCGCCCGCGGGTCAGCAAGGAGCCCAGCACCATGGTGGCGAAGGTCGTCGGCACCGTCACGGCAGCCGGCTGGGAGATGATCACGCCCAGCCAGTCGCCCCGGTCGACCCCGAACGTGGTCGCGAGCACGGCAGACCCCGACAGCCCCCCTCCGACGACGAGACCGGCCACCGCGCCGACGGCGGTCAGCCCCCGCCACCAGATGCCGAGCACGAGCAAGGGGCAGAAGGTCGAGGCCGCCACCGCGAACGCGAGCTCGACAGCGTGCGCGACGGGCACGTTGACCGACAAGAAGGTGAGCACCACCCCCACGGCGACTGCGATGACGGTGGCCAGCCGGAAGGTGCGGATGCCGTGCCGGTGGCCGGGCCCCGAGCGCAGCAGGTCCTGGCTCAGCACTCCCGCCACCGAGACGACCAGCCCCGTGGAGGTCGACAGGAAGGCAGCGAACGCACCGGCCCCGACCAAGGCGGTCAGGGCCTGACCGAGCACCCCGTCGAACACCCGGCTCGGCAGTTCGAGCACCACCGAGTCGGTACGCCCGGAGGCCACGAGGTCGAAGGCCAGCAGCCGCCCCAGCACGCCGTAGAGGATCGGCAGCAGGTAGAACCCGGAGAGCAGCGCGAGCACGACCAGCGTGGTGCGCCGGGCGGCGCGCCCGTCGGGGTTGGTGTAGAACCGCACGACGACGTGCGGCAGGCCCATCGCGCCGAGGAAGGTGGCGAGCACGAGCGAGTAGGTGAGGTAGAGGGCGTGGTCGCCGCCCAACGGCTCGACCCAGTCGGTGACGTCGACGGCACCGAGGGTTCCCACTGCGTCGGCGCCGTCCCGCGATGCGAGGGCCACGAGCAGGAAGAAGACGGGCGTCAGCAGCGCCAGCAGCTTGAGCCAGTAGTGGAAGGCCTGCACAAGCGTGACGCTGCGCATCCCGCCGGGCAGCACCGCCAGGCACACGACGACGGCCACGGCCACCTGGCCGACCCACGACGGAGCGCCGGTGAGGGTGCGCAGGGTCAGCCCGGCGCCCTGGAACTGCGGGATCAGGTAGAGCAGGCCGATCGCGACCACGAGGGCGCTCGCGACCCGTCTGGCGGTCTGCGACTCGGTGCGCAGCGCGGCGAAGTCGGGCAGGGTGTAGGCCCCCGAGCGACGCAGCGGCGCCGCCACGAACACGAGCAGCAGCAGGTAGCCGGCCGTCCAGCCGACGGGCAGCCAGAGCATGTCGACCCCGCGCGCGAGAATGAGGCCGGCGACGCCGAGAAACGATGCCGCAGAAAGGTACTCGCCACTGATCGCCGACGCGTTGAGCACCGGGCCGACCCCGCGGGAGGCGACGTAGAAGTCGCTCACGGTGCGCGAGAACCGCAGCCCGAAGGCGCCGACCGCGAGCGAGGCGATCGACACGGCGACGATGGCCGCGATGGTGGCGGCGGGGTTCACCGACCCTCCAGCAGGTCGCTGAAGTCGTCTTCGTTCTTCTCGGCCTGGCGCACGTAGAGCCAGCCGAGAACGATGATCTCGGCGAAGGCGAACACCGACAGCAGCAGCCAGGGCAGCGGCACGCCGAACAGCTCGATGCGCCCGATCTGCGGCACCAGGTGGAAGAGCAGCGGCAGCCCGCCGAGGGTCACCGCCAGCACGGCGAGCACCCCGACCGCGAGGCGCAGCTGGCTGCGCATCAACGAGACGATGTAGACCTCGCCGAGCCTGGTCTGGTCATCGATCTCGGAGGCGATCGACGTGACCCGGGTGCGGGCCGCCGACGTGCGCGGGCTCACCACCCGCACCCGGGCCCGCACCTCGTCAGAGCTCACGTGCCACCTCGAGTGCGCGGCTGGGCCCGCCGAACGAGCAGGTCACGCAGGGCGCGGGTGTGTCGCCGGCTCACCACGAGCTCGTGGCCGCCGACCATCACCGTGGTGCGCCCGGCCTCGGTGCGCCACTCGGCGATGTGCCCGAGCGCGACGAGAAAGCTGCGGTGGATGCGCACGAAGCCGGAGTCGCGCCACTCGTCGGCGAGGGTCGTCAGCGGCATCCGAACGAGATGGCTGTCGGATGCCGTGTGCAGCCTCGCGTAGTCGCCGTGCGCCTCGACCCACATCACGTCGGCCCGGGCCAGCAGACGACTGACGCCGCCGAGCTCGACGACGATCGTCTCGTCGTCGCTCGTGGATGCCGACCCTCCAGCGCTCCCAGCGCCCCCAGCCCCGCCATGCACTCTGCCCTCGACCGCGCGCACGACCCGGCGCACCGCCTCCGACAGCCGTTCGTCGCGTACGGGCTTCAGCACGTAGTCGACGACGTTGAGCTCGAAGGCGTCGACCGCGTGCTGCTCGTGGGCGGTGACGAAGACCACGGGCGGAGCGGCCGCGAACCGCGAGAGCACCCGGGCGAGGTCGAGCCCGTTGAGGCCGGGCATCTGCACGTCGAGGAAGATGGCGTCGACCTGCTGGTCGTGCAGCACCCGCAGCGCCGCCTCACCGGAGCCCGCCGACAGCACCTGCCCCACCTGGGGGTGGCGGCCCAGCATCCACACCAGCTCGTCGAGAGCCGGCGCCTCGTCGTCGACCGCGAGCACGCGCAGGGCGGGCAGGGGTGGCAGGGCTCCGCCACCCGGCTCGGGCGGCTCGGGTGTCGGCGGCAGGCTCATACGTAGACCCCCGGCCGGAACTTGGGCAGCCGCACGACGACGCGGGTACCGGCCCCCTGTGCGGTCTCGACGACGAGGCCGTAGTCGTCGCCGAAGGTGGTGCGCAGCCGCTCGTCGACGTTGGCCAGGCCCACCGAGTCAGCCCCGTCATCACCGGCCAGCACCCGGCGCACTCGCTCGGGGTCCTCGCCGACGCCGTTGTCCTCGATGATGACAACGGCGTCGCGGTCGACGTCATGAGCCAGGATGCTGATCTCGCCCGGCCCGGTCTTGCCTTCGAGACCGTGCCGCACGGCGTTCTCGACGATCGGCTGGAGGCAGAGGAAAGGCACGACGACGGGCAGCACCTCCGGCGCCACCCGCAGGGTCACGGTGAGCCGGTCGCCGAAGCGGGCCTTCTCGATCACCAGATAGGCCTCGATGGAGCGCAGCTCCTCGGCCAGCGTGGTGAACTCGCCGTGGCGCCGGAAGGAGTAGCGGGTGAACTCGGCTAGGTCGAGCAGCAGCTCGCGGGCCCGCTCGGGGTCGGTGCGGGTGAAGGAGGCGATCGCCGTCAGCGAGTTGTAGATGAAGTGCGGGCTGATCTGGGCCCGCAGGGCGCGCACCTCGGCCTCCATCAGCCGGGTGCGGGAGGCGTCGAGCTCGGCGAGCTCGAGCTGGCCCGAGACCCAGCGAGCCACCTCGTTGGTGGCCCGCACGAGCCCGGCCGAGGCTCGGTCGGTGAAGACCTGCAGGGTGCCGACCACCAGCTCGTCGACGTCGAGGGGGGCCACCACCGCTTGACGCACGGTGCACGACGGCTCGGGGCAGGCGATGTCGGCTCCGTCGAGCACCGTGGTGCGGCCGTGCTCGAGCGTGGGCGCCGCGATGACGGTGGTCTGGGGTGAGTGGTGGGCGCGGCCGCCCTCCCAGGCGAGCAGGGTGCTCGTGTCGGTCATCGCCAGGGCGGGCGCCCCGAGCAGGGTGCGCAGGTGCTTGAGAGCGCGCTCGGCCGAGGCGGCGTGCAGTCCGGTACGCAGCGGTGGTGAGGCGAGCAGCGCGGTGTGGAGCGTGCGGTAGGTCGCCCGGTCGGCCTCGGTACCGAGGTGTCCTCGGCGCAGCAGTGCGCCCCACGAGCTCATGAGGGTGACCCTAGCCGGGCGACCCACCGCACGGGCGTGGCCGCGCAGGCCAGAGCGGTCCCGAACCGCTGACACGCCCTGCACCGTTCGGATGGTTTCGGCCACGGATCGTCCATGTGTCAATGTGTGCGTCAGGCGCAACTCGTTCCGGTAGGCGAAACCGTCGTGAGCGCACCCACCCACCCCGACGTCGAAGGGCATCATGTCGAGTACCAGATCCGATCCCGGCAACGGCAGCCTCCAGTCGGTCGACCGCGCCCTGCAGGTGCTCGAGCTGCTCGCGGGCTGGGGTCAGGGCGGCGTCAGTGAGCTGGCCGACGAGATGGGGGTGCACAAGTCCACGGCCTCCCGGCTGCTGAACGCCCTGGAGGCCCGCGAGCTGGTCGAGCAGACGGGTGAGCGAGGCAAGTACCGGCTGGGCTTCGGGCTGGTGCGCCTCGCCGGTCGGGTCGATGTGCACCTCGACCTGGCCGAACAGGCGCGGCCCCTCACCGATGCCCTGGCCCGTTCGCTGGGAGAGTCGGTCAACGTGGCCGTGCTGAGGGAGCACTTCGCCGTCAACGTGGTGCAGTCGAGGGGTGCGGCGTCCGTCGCCACCTCGAACTGGGTCGGGCAGCTGACCCCTCTCCACGCCACGTCCAGTGGCAAGGTGCTGCTGGCCCACCTCGAGCCCGGCGAGCGCAGTGCCCTGCTCGCGCGGCCGCTCGAGCGCTTCACGACGCACACGCACACCGACCCGGACGCGCTTCGCGCGGAGCTGCGTACCGTCGCTGAAGAGGGGCACGCGTCAAGCCACGGCGAGCTCGAGCTCGGGCTCAACGCGGTAGCCGTTCCCGTACGGGGAGAGGACGGCCAGGTCATCGCGGCCCTCAGCGCCTCCGGCCCCGACTACCGGCTGGACGCCGACCGCCTGGCCGAGAAGCTGGGCCCGCTAGCGGCGGGCGCCGCCGAGCTGAGCCGGCGCATGGGCTTCTGGCCCGAGAGCGGCGACTGAGCGACGAACGAACCGGCCCGGTCAGTCGGCGATGGCGGCGGTCGCCCAGGCCTGGAACTCGGCGAGGTGGTGCTCGCTGGGCACGAGCACCCCGCCCTGCGCGTACTTCTTGGAGTCGGTGGCCGCCTGGCACCGCTCACACGCCTCGAAGTCCTGCTGGTTGACCAGGTCGAAGAGCCGCACGGACTTCTCGAGGTCGACACCCGAGGTGAGCACCTCTGGCAGAAAGAGCCAGTCGCACTCCACGATCGTGCGGTCGGGCGCGAGCGGGGTCATCCGGTGCACGATGACGTGGTCGGGAACCAGGTTGACGAAGACGTTCGGGCGGATCGTGACGGCGTAGTAGCGCCGGTCCTGCCCGTCGGAGATGCCCGGAATCCGGGTCAGGCCCTCCGAGCCGTCGACCGTGAACCCTTCGACCTCCTCGCCGAACGCGGCCCCGTGCCCCACGAAGTACTGCGCTGCGAACCCTTCCGCGAACTCCGGCAGCACCTCGGTCAGCTCGGGATGGATCGTCGCACAGTGGTAGCACTCCATGAAGTTCTCGACGATGAGCTTCCAGTTGGCTCCCACGTCGTAGCGGATGCGCCGACCGACCTCGAGCGTGTCGATGCCGTAGTGGTCGATCGACTCGAGGTCACCGAGGCGGGTACGCACCGCGGCCATGACGGTCTCCTCGAACGAGGAGGGAACGTCGGCCACGCTCACCCAGACGTAGCCGAGCCACTCGCGCACGTGGGCCTGGTGGAGGCCGTACTCGTCACGGCCCACGTCGGGCATCTTGGTGAGGTTCGGCGCTGCCATCAGGCGCCCATCGAGGTCGTACGTCCAGGCGTGGTACGGGCACTGGAACGAGCGCTTCCCCGTGCCCCGCTCGGCCGTGCACAGCCGGGCACCGCGGTGCCGGCAGACGTTGAAGAAGGCGCGGGCGGCGCCGGCGCGGTTGCGGCTGACGATGATGCTCTCCCGGCCCACCTGCACGGTCTGGAAGTCGCCCGGTCTCGGTAGGTCGCTCGAACGCGCCACGCAGCACCACTGCTGCTCGAAGATCCGCTCCTGCTCCTTGGCAAAGGTCTCCGGGGACGAGTACGCCCGTCCCGGCAGGGTTCGCACCAGGCTCTGCGACAGCGAGGCCCCGGCAGACTGAAGTTCAGGCGGTACGGGCGAGGAGCCTCGGTCGGTGATGGTCAAGCCGGGTCTCCCTGGGGTTGCATCGCGCTCACGAGCAGCGCCGACGGCGTCGACAGCCCTGACAGCCCTGACAGCGCAGAACCGTTGGGGAGGTTCGGGGCCTCGCTGGACAAGGTCACGAACACGTCGTCACCGATGACCGAGACGGCGTGGGTGCGGATGGGCGCCTTGGCCGGCAGGGCATCGACCGCACCCGTACGCAGGTCGAAGCGCGAGGCGTGCAGCGGGCATTCGATCTGGCAGCCCTCCAGCCAGCCGTCGGCCAACGACGCATCCTGATGCGTACAGGTGTCATCGACGGCGAAGAACTCGTCGTCGTCGGTACGGAACACGACGATGGGCACACCCTGGGTCTGCGGACCGTCGAGGCGCAGTCCTTCACCGCGCTCGATGGCCGACCGAGAACACGCAGCGAACATTGGGCTGGCACCTCCACGGACTCATGACTCTCGAGACCCCCAAGGACACCGCCCATCACAGGGTTCAGCACCTCAAAGGATTCAGCGGGCGACCTCGCCGCCGCCCTAGCACTAGGCTATCTCGCGTTGCGCTCCATGCGCTAGCATGCGTCCTGCGCAACTTTTTGGGCCTTTTGCACTCGAGAACCGGCCCGCACCTGCCCCGCACCTGCCCCGCACCTGACCCGACCACCGCAAGGGGTTGCCCCTCATGACTTCTGCGCCACGCATAGTGATCATCGGCGCCGGCATCGTCGGGACCAACCTCGCCGACGAGCTGGTGGCCCGTGGCGTCACCGAGATCACCGTCGTGGAGCAGGGCCCGCTCGGGCTGCCCGGCGGTTCCACCTCCCACGCGCCCGGCCTGGTATTTCAAACCAACCCGTCCCGCAGCATGACCCTCTTCGCGCGCTACACCACCTCGAAGCTGCTCGCCCTCGAGCACGACGGGCGCTCGTGCTTCAACCCGGTCGGAGGGCTGGAGGTGGCCACCACCACCGAGCGTCTGGCCGAGCTCAAGAGGAAACACGGCTTCGCCGCCTCGTGGGGCGTCGAGGCCCGCTTGGTCGATGTCGGAGAGTGCACCCGGCTGCATCCCCTGCTCGACCCCGCGATCGTGCTCGGCGGGCTGCACATCCCCGGTGACGGCCTCGCGCTCTCCGCCCGCGCGGCGTCGCTGCTGATCGAGCGCACCCGCGCCGCCGGCGTGACCTATCTCGGCGGGATGCCGGTCACGGGCATCACCCAGAGCGGTGGGCACGTCACCGGGGTCGAGACCCCCGGTGGGCTCATCCCGGCCGATGTGGTGGTGTCGTGTGCCGGCTTCTGGGGCGTCGAGGTGGGGGCCATGGTCGGGCTCAGGGTTCCGCTCCTGCCGCTGGCCCACCAGTACGTCACGACCACGCCCGTCGCGCAGCTTCAGGGGCGCGGCGAGCGGCCCGACGGCGCCAGCCTGCCCATCCTGCGCCATCAGGACCGGGACCTCTACTTCCGCGAGCACGGTGACCGGCTCGGCATCGGCTCGTACGGGCACCGCCCCATGCCCGTCGTGGCGGCCACCCTCGGAGCGACGCCTGCGCACGTCGACGAGCAGCACATGCCGTCGCGCCTGCGCTTCACCCCCGACGACTTCGCCCCGGCCTGGTCGGCATCTCGTCAGCTGCTGCCCGCTCTGCGCGAGGCGCAGGTGGCTGACGGTTTCAACGGCATCTTCTCCTTCACCCCCGACGGCGGGCCGATCATCGGCCGGTCGCCCGACGTCGACGGGTTCTACGTCGCGGAGGCGGTCTGGGTCACCCATTCCGCGGGCGTGGCGCGAGCCGTCGCAGAGGTCATCACCACCGGTCGGTCTCAGGTCGACCTCGCCGAGTGCGACGTGTCGAGGTTCGAGGCGGTGCAGACGACCACCGCCTACGTCAGCGAGACGGCGCAGCAGAATTTCGTAGAGGTGTACGACATTCTCCACCCGTTACAGCCCAAGGACTCCCCCCGCGGTCTGCGGGTCAGCCCGTTCCACGCCCGCCACCGTGAGCTGGGTGCCTTCTTCCTCGAGGGCGGCGGCTGGGAGCGGCCCTACTGGTTCGAAACCAACGCCGCGCTGGTCGACCAGCTTCCGAGCGAGTGGCGCCCGACCGAACGGGATCCGTGGGCGAGCCGGTACTACTCCCCCATCGCCGCCGCCGAGGCCTGGAAGACCCGGACCGCGGTCGCCATGTACGACATGACCCCCCTCAAACGACTCGAGGTCTGCGGCCCGGGCGCCGTCGACCTGTTGCAGCGGCTCACCACCGGCGATGTGGCCAAACGACCCGGCGCTGTCACGTACACCCTCCTGCTCGACGAGGCCGGCGGCATCCGCAGTGACATCACGGTGGCTCGGCTGGACGACGAGTCGTTCCAGGTCGGCGTCAACAGCCAGATCGACCTCGCCTACCTCACGCGAGAGGCCCGCCTCCAGCGTCGGCAGGTGCCGGAGCGGTGGGTGCAGGTGCGCGACATCACCGGCGGCACCTGCTGCATCGGGCTCTGGGGGCCACTGTCCCGCGACCTCGTCACCTCCGTCAGCACCGACGACTTCAGCAACGACGGTCTGAAGTACTTCCGGGCCAAACGCGCCGAGATCGGCGGGGTGCCGGTCACGGTCATGCGGCTGTCGTACGTCGGTGAGCTCGGCTGGGAGATCTACACCTCTGCCGACCAGGGCCAACGGCTCTGGGACGTGCTGTGGCAGGCGGGCCAGGCCCACGGGGTGGTGGCCGCCGGCCGCACCGCCTTCAACGCGCTGCGCCTGGAGAAGGGCTACCGGTCATGGGGAACCGACATGACCACCGAGCACAACCCGTTCGAGGCCGGGGTGGGTTTCGCCGTCAAGGCGGCCAAGGGTGACTTCGTGGGCCGGTCTGCCCTCGAGGGCGTCTCGACCGACACCGTGGCCCGCCGGCTGCGTTGTCTCACCATCGACGACGGACGCTCGGTCGTGCTCGGCAAGGAACCGGTGCGGCGCGACGGGGTGCCGGTGGGCTACATCACGAGCGCGGCCTACGGGTACACGATCGGCAAGCCCATCGCGTACGCCTACCTGCCGAGCTCACTGGCAGAAGGCGACACCGTCGAGATCGAGTACTTCGGCACGGCGGTCAGTGCCACCGTCACGCCGGAGCCGGTCTATGACCCCGCGATGACGCGCCTGCGAGGCTGAGACGGGCGGTAGGCCTCCACCCCTCTCGCGGTTCGGTCAGCCCTCGGTGACGCCCTGCTCCTCGTACAGCGGCACGAGTGCGTCCATGCGCGCGTCGGACTGGCTGCGCTCCTTGCCCGCGAGGTGCAGGCCGAGATCCTCCACGTGGATCTGCAGTCCGGCGCCGAACGCGGCGATCCATCTCACCGGGAGGTGGGACTGGGTGACGGCCAGAATCGTGTCACCGCCGTCGGCCTTGAGCGTGGCGTCGATGACGTTGCCGTCCTCGCCGGTGTCCTCGATCCGGGTAACCCGGAAGTGGTTCGGCGCCTCGCACGCGTCGATTCGGCTGTCGCCCTCCGCCCCGCTGGCGTGGAAGCGCGAGTGGTGCGTGCGGCCGGCCGTGAGGTCACCGGTGAAGTCGCCGAGCCAGTGAGCCAGCTCGGTCTTGTCGGTGAGCGCCTTCCACACCGTGTCGACAGCTGCGGCGAAGCGGTCCTGAATGACCACTGTCCCTTGACCGTCCACGGACTTCAGGCGGCCCAGGACGCGCGGGTCGGCCTGCTCGTTGCTGGTCATCCGGTCTCCTTGGCTTGCTCGGTGTATCGGACCCATCACTGAGCCGACTGCAGTCACCGTGCACATCGCGCCGGCTCGGACGGAATCTACCCTCTGTCAGATTCGTCGTCTTCGGCGTCGTGCTCGCGCAGCTGCCATAGCCCCGAGCGCCGCTCCGCCTCGAGCTCCTCCTGGGTGGCGGCGCGGGCGGCGTACCGGTTGGCCTGGGCCTCCCGCTTCTCGTCGCGGGTCGGCCGCGACGGCTCCTCGAGGCGCAGGTCGGTGCCCCGGCTGCCGAGCAGCTCGGCGCCGGCCTGCAGGGTCGGCTCCCAGTCGAAGATGACGGCGTCGTCGCCGGTGCCGATGACGACCGTGTCTCCGGCCACGGCGCCGACCTTGTAGAGCTGGTCCTCGACCCCGAGGCGGGCCAGCCGGTCGGCGAGATAGCCGACGGCCTCGTCGTTGGA
This sequence comes from Humibacillus sp., assembly GCA_030452985.1. Classification (GTDB taxonomy): domain Bacteria; phylum Actinomycetota; class Actinomycetes; order Actinomycetales; family Dermatophilaceae; genus DSM-29435. Next base: position 4,839 of record JAKDLG010000004.1, on the reverse strand, counting down.
GAAGTCGGTCTGGCGCACCCATCGCACGGGTCGCACCCCCGTGACGCGGTAGAACTCGCCCTCGATGTCGCCAGAGCCACTCTCGCGCTTGACCTCGAAGCCGTGGTCGTCGACCGAACGCGGTCGCAGCACGACGCGTGGCGGCACCGCCTGCTCGAGCTGCACCCGGGCCGCCTCGACGTGGCGCGCCATGGCGAACGTCAGCTCGCGCAGGCCTTGGTGGGCGACAGCCGAGATGACGAACACCTCGATGCCGCGGGCCTCCAGATCGGGTTTGACCATCTCGGCGAGCTCGCGCGCCTCCGGCACGTCGGCCTTGTTCAGCACGACGATGCGGGTGCGCTCGGCGAGGGGACGGCCCCCGAGGTCGGCGTCGGGAACGTAGAGCGAGAGCTCCTTCTCGATGACGTCGAGGTCGGTCATCGGGTCGCGGCCCGGCTCGAGGGTCGCGCAGTCGATGACGTGCACGAGAACCGAGCAGCGCTCGACGTGGCGCAGGAACTCCAGGCCCAGGCCCTTGCCTTCATGGGCGCCCGGGATCAGGCCGGGCACGTCGGCGATGGTGAACCGGCTCGATCCGGCGGTCACGACGCCGAGGTTGGGCACGAGCGTGGTGAAGGGGTAGTCGGCGATCTTCGGCTTGGCCGCCGAGAGCACCGAGACGAGCGAGCTCTTGCCGGCGCTCGGGAAGCCGATCAGGGCTACGTCGGCGAGCGACTTCAGCTCGAGCACGACGTCGATGTCCTCACCCGGCTCGCCGAGCAGGGCGAATCCGGGGGCCCGCCGACGGGCCGAGCTGAGGGCCCGGTTGCCCAGGCCCCCACGGCCGCCGGCTGCGATGACGTGCTCAGTACCCATCCCGACGAGGTCGACGATCAGCGCCCCGTCGGCGTCCTTGACGACAGTGCCCTCCGGCACGGGCAGCACCAGGTCTCCGCCGTCGGCGCCGTTGCGCTCGTCGCCCGCCCCGGGCTTGCCGTTGGGGGCGCCGCGGTGCGGGTGGCGGTGGTAGTCGAGCAGGGTCGTGGACTGGGGGTCGACCCGCAGGATGACCGAGCCGCCCCGTCCGCCGTTGCCGCCGTCGGGGCCGCCGAGCGGCTTGAACTTCTCGCGCTTGACCGAGGCCACCCCGTGCCCGCCCGAGCCCGCGCTGAGGTGCAGGACAACACGGTCGACGAAGGTCACTGCCATGAGAGGTCACTCTTTCAGATCAAGGGCGCTGCCCGGCATCCGATGGTGTGGATGCCGCGTTGAGAGGGGCCGGGTCAGCGTGAAACGCGTGAAGGGCGGGCCGTTGCGGGCCCGCCCTTCACGAATGAAGCAGGTGGTGGTCAATCGGCGGCGACAGCCTCCGGCTGCTCGATGTTGACCGTCTTGCGACCCCGCTTGGTGCCGAACTTGACGGCACCGGCGACGAGGGCGAACAGGGTGTCGTCCTTGCCGCGGCCGACGCCGTCGCCGGGGTGGAAGTGCGTGCCGCGCTGACGGACGATGATCTCGCCGGCGTTGACCGTCTGACCACCGAAACGCTTGACGCCGAGGAACTGTGCGTTCGAGTCGCGACCGTTGCGGGTCGAGGACGCACCCTTCTTGTGTGCCATGTCAGTCCTTCTCTCGTGAGTCTCTGTGTTCCGGGTTGGATCAGGCGTCGATGGACGTGATCTTGACCTGGGTCAGCGGCTGACGATGGCCCTGACGCTTGCGGTAGCCGGTCTTGTTCTTGAACTTCATGATGACGATCTTGGGGCCCTTGGCGGCCTTGACGACCTCGGCCTTGACCGACACCGTGGCCAGCTTGTCGGTGTCTGACGTCACCGTGGTGCCGTCGACGATCAGCAGTGGCGTGAGCTCGATGGCGTCGCCGGCCTGCCCCGACCCTTTGACCTTGTCGATGAGCAGTACATCGCCCACGGAAACCTTCTCCTGGCGACCACCTGCGCGAACAATCGCGTACACGTCGAACTCACTTTCTCGTTACTGGGTTGGGTCGCCACTTTCGGTACCGGCCCGTCAACACGGGCCCGGTGGGCGCACCGAGGGACAAGATTACCGGCTGGGAGGCTCGGGAACCAAACCGAGCAGGCCCGGTCGCATCCACCCCCGGTCAGTCGGCCGGTTGCTGCTCATCGTGACCCGCCGCACGAGGTGGTCCCGCCGGGGCCACCACCCGGCCACGACGGCGGCGAGCGCGCGGCGCGGCTTCGGGAGCAACCTCGGTGGCGACGGTCCCGGTGTCGGCGCTCGCCGGCGCATCATCGGTGCTGACGGCGTTGTCGGTGCTGACGGCGTTGTCGGTGCTGACGGCATCGTCGGTGCGGTCGGCGTTGTCGGTGCGGTCGGCGTTGTCCGTGCGGTCGGCGCTGCCTTCGGTGCCGGCGGCGGGGAGGCCGGTGGGGGCCATCAGGCCAGGGCCGGTGTCGGTGTCGGGCGTGCTCGAGATCTCTGCCTCGATGGCCCGGTCGATACCGGTGGGGCTCGCCTCCGACGCCAGTTCGGCCGCGAGGTCGTCCGCGATGCTGACAGCGGCCTCGGCCACCTGCGCGACCGGGTGGGCAGCGGTGGTCTTGAGCGCCGCCGCGTGGGCCGCAGCAGCGATCTGGGCTGCGGTGGGGCCGGTGTGCTTCGGCGGCTCGGGTGCGGCCGACGGCGCGACTGCGCCGTTCGAGGCGCCACCGCCGTCGCCGGAGCCACGGTTTCCCCGACGGCCCCTGCCATTGCCGTTGTTGTTGTTGCTGCTGCCACCGCCGTTGCTGCTGCTGCCACCGCTGCCGGACGTTCCGCCGCCACCGGACCGGCCCGAGCTCTCGGAACCGCTTGAGGCAGCACCGCGGTCGACCGGGTCGCTGTGGATGATGAAGCCGCGGCCGTTGCAGTGGGAGCAGCTCTCGCCGAACACCTCGATCAGGCCGGAGCCAACCCGCTTGCGCGTCATCTGCACCAAGCCGAGGGAGGTGACCTCAGCCACCTGATGCTTGGTGCGGTCGCGTCCCAGGCACTCGAGCAGCCGGCGCACGACGAGGTCGCGGTTGCTCTCGAGCACCATGTCGATGAAGTCGACGACGATGATGCCGCCGATGTCGCGCAGCCGCAGCTGGCGGACGATCTCCTCGGCCGCCTCGATGTTGTTCTTGGTGACCGTCTCCTCGAGGTTGCCGCCCGATCCGACGAACTTGCCGGTGTTGACATCGACGACGGTCATGGCCTCGGTGCGGTCGATCACGAGGGAGCCGCCACTGGGCAGCCACACCTTGCGGTCCATGGCCTTGGCGAGCTGCTCGTCGACTCGGTGGTGCGTGAAGAGGTCACCCTCGCCGGTCCACCTCGTGACCCGCTCGGCCAGGTCGGGGGCCACGGAGGTGATGTACGGGTGGATCTCGTCCCAGGCCTGGTCGCCAGAGACGACGAGAGAGGAGAAGTCCTCGTTGAAGACGTCGCGGATGACCCGCACGGTCAGGTCGGGCTCGCCGTGCAGCAGCGCCGGAGCGGTCGCGATCGGGGTGGAACCCGTTCCGCCGTTCTTCTTCCGGCCCTTGCTCTTGCCTGCCTTACCGCTCGTGGCGGCCTCGGCCTGGCTCGAGATCGTCTCCCAGGTGGCGGTCAGCCGCTCGACGTCGGCGCGCAGCTCGGCCTCCGTGGCGCCCTCCGCCGCGGTGCGCACGATGACCCCGGCCGACTCGGGCACGACGTCGCGCAGGATCTTCTTCAGACGGGCCCGTTCGGTGTCGGGCAGCTTGCGGCTGATGCCGGTCATCGAGCTGTTGGGCACGTAGACGAGGTAGCGACCGGGCAGCGAGATCTGCGAGGTGAGCCGCGCCCCCTTGTGCCCGATCGGGTCCTTGGTCACCTGCACGAGCACTGCCTGGCCGGAGCTGAGGGCGTTCTCGATGCGCTTGGGCTGGTTGCCCTCGAGCCCGGCGGCGTCCCAGTTGACCTCACCGGCGTAGAGCACCGCGTTGCGGCCCTTGCCGATGTCGACGAAGGCCGCCTCCATCGACGGGAGCACGTTCTGCACCCGGCCGAGGTAGATGTTGCCGGCCATCGAGACGTTGGTGGCCTGGTCGATGTAGTGCTCGACGAGCACGCCGTCCTCGAGCACGCCCATCTGGGTGCGGTCGTCCTTGTTTCGCACGACCATGACGCGGTCGACCGCCTCACGGCGGGCCAGGAACTCGGCCTCCGTGATGACGGTACGCCGGCGCCCGGCCTCCCGACCCTCACGGCGACGCTGTTTCTTCGCCTCGAGCCGGGTCGAGCCACGCACGGCCACCGGCTCGTCGCTCTGGGCGCGCGGTTGACGTACCCGGGTCGAGACGTGCGGCGACTCCTCGCCCCCGTCGGCCGAGCCCCCCGAACGACGCCGCCGACGACGCCGCCGGCTCGACGCGCTCTCCTCGTCGCCCTGGTCGTCGTCAGCGGAACGCGACCCCGAACCAGGCGTACCCCCGGTACCACCGGCACTGCGGGAGTCCCCCGCATCGTCGGAGCCGTCGCGGGTGGCAGACCCGGTCGCGGATGCTGCTGCCGACTCGGTCTCGAGCTCGTCGCTTCCGCCTCGGCCGCGCCGGCCCTTGCCCCCACGCCGACGCCGTGAACGGCGCGGCGTCGTGTCGTCGTCGGCCGGTTCGCTGTCGGTGTCGTCGGACTGACCGGCGTCGTCACTGTCACCGACGTCACTGCTGCTGCCGGTGTCACTGCTGCCGGTGTTGTCACCGTCGTGGGGGCGCCCCCCCCCCGCCCCGCCCCGGGGCCCCGCGGCCGGGGCCCACAACGCCGGCACCGCGGCCGCCCCCCCCGCCCCCCCGGGCGCCCCCCCCCCCCTCCCGGGCGCCCCCCGGCCGG
>JAKDLG010000040.1 GCA_030452985.1 Humibacillus sp. | reverse complement strand
ACCGTGGCGGGGTTGCGGTGGTGTGCCTGCCGGTGGGCCGGGGGGATCGGACCGTGGCGGCATCCGAGCAAGTGAAGGGGCGCTGGAACCGACAGCGAGATGAGGGCGTGCGCCTGCCCCGATTCGTGACAGGATGACCTCCGTGTCAGAGTCGAAGAATCGTGCCCGCGCCACAGCGGCGTCCTACTCGATCACCATGCGCATCCATGCCGGCACCGACCCTGCCGTCATCGGGGCGCTGGCGATGAAGGTGGCCGACGGAGGTGGAATCACCACCGCCCTCGACATCGTCGACTCCCAGGCCGATCGACTGGTCATCGACCTCACCTGTTCGGCGTCTGACGCCGACCATGCCGGCGAGATCGTCGACGCGGTCGAGACGCTCGAGGGCGTGCACGTGCACAAGGTCAGTGACCGGGTGTTCCTGCTGCACCTCGGCGGCAAGATCAGCGTCGAGAGCAAGGTCCCCATGCGTAACCGGCAAGACCTTGCCATGGCCTACACCCCGGGCGTCGGCCGGGTGAGCCAGGCCCTCTTCGAGCACCCCGAAGACGTTCCCCGCCTCACCATCAAGGGAAACGCTGTCGCGGTCGTCACCGACGGCACCGCAGTGCTCGGCCTCGGCGACATCGGCCCGATGGCGGCGCTGCCCGTGATGGAGGGCAAGGCCGCCCTGTTCAAGCGGTTCGCCGACATCGACGCCTGGCCGATCTGCCTCGACACGACCGACGTCGACGAGATCGTGCGCACCGTTGAGCTGATCGCCCCCGGCTTCGGTGGCATCAACCTCGAAGACATCTCCTCGCCGCGCTGCTTCGAGGTCGAGGCCAAGCTGCGAGAGCGGCTCTCGATCCCGGTGTTCCACGACGACCAGCACGGCACCGCCATCGTCGTGCTCGCGGCGCTGACGAACGCACTGCGGCTCATCGACAAGCCGCTGGCCGACGCCAAGATCCTCGTCTCGGGCGGTGGGGCCGCCGGCTCGGCGATCGTGCAGCTGCTGCTCGCGGCCGGCGCCGTCGACGTCACCGTGTCTGACCGGGCCGGGCTGCTCAACAAGGCCGACGACACCCTCACTCCGGCGTGGAAGAGCCTGGCCGAGAAGACGAACCCGCGCGGGCTCTCCGGAACGCTCCGCGATGGGCTGCAGGGCGCCGACGTGTTCATCGGGGTCAGCGCCCCCAACATCATGGATGCCGATTGGATCGACGAGATGGGCGAGAAGCCGATCGTGTTCGCCCTGGCCAACCCCGACCCCGAGGTCGACATCTACCTCGCGACCCAGAAGGCGACCGTCACCGCCTCCGGGCGCAGCGACTACCCGAACCAGATCAACAACGTGCTGGCCTTCCCCGGTGTGTTCCGCGGGCTGCTCGATGCGCGGGCCACCGATGTCACGACCGAGATGCTGATCAAGGCGGCCGAAGCCATCGCCTCCGTCGTCACCGATGAGCAGCTCAACGCGAACTACATCGTTCCCAGCGTGTTCCAGCCCGACATGGCCAAGACCGTGGCCAGGGCCATCGTCGACTGCGTGCCCAAGGCGCCGGCTCCCAAGGCGGCCGCCACGAGCGCCATCGACTGAAAGACCCGCTCGTCGCAGAACCGCACGTCCGTGAGGCCAGCATGACCCAGCACGACCGGCCGGCCCAGCGCTACGCCCTCGACGGGCGCCGCGCCTGGGCGGTCTGGGGTACGGCGATCTCGGTGTACGTGCTGGCCGTCTTCCACCGTACGTCGCTCGGGGTGGCCGGTCTGGATGCCGCTGAGCGCTTCGGCATCAGCAGTGCCCAGCTGTCGACCTTCACCATCGTGCAGGTCGCCATCTATGCTGCGATGCAGATTCCGGTCGGGGCGCTGCTCGACCGGTTCGGGTCGAAGAAGCTGCTCGGTGTCGGTCTCACCCTGCTCACCGTGTCGCAGTTCGCGTTCGCCTTCGTCGACTCCTTCGGGGCCGCGCTCGTCTGCCGCGTGCTGCTCGGGATGGGCGACGCGATGGTCTTCATCTCGGTGCTGCGGCTCGTGGCCCTGTGGTTCTCGCCGCGGCGAACCCCGATGGTCACCCAGATGACCGGCCTGCTCGGACAGACCGGGGCGCTGGCCGCAGCCGGGCCGCTCGCGGCCGCCCTGCACCGGTACGGATGGACCCCCTCGTACGCCGTGGCGTCCTCGTTGGGCGTCGTGACCGGCATCGCGCTCGTCGCCATCGTCAAGGACAGCCCGTACGCCGACCATCATCGTGACCAGCTGCGGTTGCGGGCCATCGCCCGCACCCTGAAACAGGCCTGGCTGGTTCCGGGCACCCGGCTCGGTCTGTGGTCGCACTTCACGTCGCAGTTCTCCGCCAACATGTTCACCATGCTGTGGGGTTTCCCGTTCCTCGTCGCGGGGGAGGGCCTCTCGGAGGCGACGGCAAGCGTGCTGCTCATGGTGATGACCGCGACGGCCATGATCTCCAGCCCCATCATCGGCACGATGACGATGCGCTTCCCGTTCTCACGCAGCACCCTCGTGCTGGGCATCGTCGCGGCGGCGATCGTGGCGTGGACCACCGTGCTGCTCTGGCCCGGTCGGGCACCGACCTGGATGCTCGCGGTCCTGGTGGTACTGATCGCCGTCGGTGGTCCGGGCTCGATGATCGGCTTCGACCTGGCTCGCACCTTCAACCCTCCGACGCGCATCGGCAGCGCCTCAGGGATCGTCAACACCGGTGGGTTCATCGCGACCCTCGCCGGGGTGGCCGGTGTCGGCATCGTGCTCGACCGCGTGGCCCCGGGCGGCCCGTCCACCTGGGACGTCGACGCCTTCCGGTTGGCCATGACCGTGCAGTATCCCGTGTGGGCGCTGGGGTTGGTGATGATCCTGCGGTTCCGGCGCCGGGCCCGCCGGGCGGCGCTGGAGGCCGACCCGGACGGGTACGCCGACATCAAGGCTGGCAAGCCCGTCACCTTCCACTGAACGCCGACCTAGCGTTGGCGGGGGTGGGGGGCTCAGGCTTCGGCGGCTGACAAGGCCTCGGCCTCGATCTGCGAGGTGACCGGTTCGGCGCCGTGGCCGGGCTCGGCGTCGAGCCGGCGGAAGATGCTCTTCGCGGTGAGCAGCACCAGCACAGCGAGCACGACCGCGCCCGAACCGACCCAGAAGGGCAGGTGGATCGACTTCTCGCCCAAGGTGCCGGCCAGCCACGGGGCTATGGCCCCGCCGCCGAAGCGCACGAAGCTGTAGGCGGCCGAGGCGACGCCGCGCTCGACGGGAGAGATCTTCATGACGGTCTCGGTGATGAGCGTGTTGTTCACCCCGAGGAAGGCCCCGGAGAGCACGACACCGACGATGAGCACGGTCTTGTTGTCGGTGAGGGCGGCCATGACGGCCAGGATGACCGCGAAGCCGATCAGGGCGCCGGAGATGGCGGCCAGGGTGCCGATCCGGCGCTGCACCCACGGGGCGACGAACACCGACGACAGGGCGAGCAGCAGGCCCCAGCCGAAGAAGATGAAGCCGATCTGCTGGGCTCCCAGCCCGAGGGGGAACGGTGTGAACGCCAGCAGGGTGAAGAAGCCGAAGTTGTAGAGCAGCGCGGTGATCCCGACGGTGAGCAGCCCCCGGTGCCCGAGAGCGCGGATCGGGTCCATGATCGAGGTCGTGTGCAGCGACGGTGGGGTCTTCGGCAGGCTCGCCGCGGTCGCGATGAAGGCGATCGCCATCAGGATGGCGACGCCGAAGAACGGCCAGCGCCACGAGATGCTGCCGAGCCACCCGCCGAGCAGCGGCCCGGTGGCGATGCCGACGCCCAGCGCGGCCTCGTAGAGGATGATGGCCTGCTTCACCGAGCCGGATGCCGCTTTCACGATCGTCGCGAGGGCGGTCGCGATGAAGAGCGCGTTGCCGAGGCCCCACAGGGCGCGGAAGGACACGATGCCGTTGACGGTGTCCTGGCTGCCGGCGAACCCGGCGCCGATGATGATCAGGGCGAGACCGACGAGCAGGGTGCGCTTGGCGCCGATGCGGCTGCTGACCCAGCCGGTGCCGAGCATCGCCACGCCGGTGACGGCGAGGTAGCTGGTGAAGAGCAGCGACACCTGGGAGGGGCTGGCCCCCAGCTGGTCGGCGATCGGCTTCAGGATGGGGTCGACGAGCCCGATCCCCATGAAGGAGATCACGGAGGCGAAGGCGACTGACCATACGGTCTTGGATTGACGCAACATGCTGCGGTCATCCGTCCTTTCGGGGGGTGGAGTGGTGCGTGGGTTCGGTGGCGGCGCTGAGCAGCTCGTTGATGACCTCGACCGCGACGCGCATCCGTTCGCGGCCGGTGGCGTCGAGCTGGTCGAGCGCGGGGGCGAGAGCGGCGAGGCGGGCTCGTCGTACCTCGGCGAGGGCGGCGTGGCCGGCCTCGGTCATCGAGACGACGCTGGCCCGCGCGTCGTCGGGGTCAACGTGGCGACAGACCCAGCCGGCCGCCTCGACCTTGTGCAGCTGGGTCGTGATGGTGGGCTGGCTGCTGTGGTCGGCGGCAGCGAGCACGCTGACGCGCGACGGGCCGAGCTCGTCGAGCAGGGCGAGCAACCGGGCCTGAGCGAACGGCACGTCGAAGGACGCGTTCCGGCTGGCCCAGCGCGAGAGGCGCGCGGCCGACCGAAGCAGGTCATTGCCCAGGGTGTCGTTCGTGATCACCCGACCTAATATCCATCGAAAATCAATGTATGGCAACAAGCTCAGCCACCCGCCGACCCGTCGAGAGGGCAGTTGATGCTCCCTGCGTGGCCCACGTGCGTCCCGCGGACAGCATCAACTGCCCTCTCGACGGGTCAGGGGAGGAGGGCGTCGGCGATCTCGGTCAGGTGGTCGAGGTCGGAGAGGTCGAGCACCTGCAGGTACATCCGTTCGGTACCGACCGCCTCGAAGGCGGCGAGCCGCTCCGCGACCTCGGCGCGCGTTCCGGCCAGACCGTTGGCGCGCAGTTCGTCGACGTCGCGCCCGATGGCAGCCGCCCGGCGCCGCAAGGTCGCGTCGTCGTTGCCGAGGCACACCACCTGGGCCGATGAGTAGACGAGGTCGCCCGGATCGCGGCCCTGCTCGTGCGCCAAGCCGCGCACGCGAGCGAACAGCTCGCCGACCGCAGCGGCGGGCTGGAACGCGGCGTTGAACTCGGCGGCGTACCGCACGGCGAGCGAGGGGGTGCGCCGCTTGCCTCCGCCGCCGATGATGATCGGCACCCCGCCGACCTGCACCGGCTTGGCCAGGCCGGGGGAGTCGACCACGGGGTAGTGGGCGCCCGCATGGCTGAAGGTCTCGCCGGGCGGCGTGGCCCAGAGCCCGGTGATCACCGCGAGCTGTTCTTCGAGGCGGTCGAAGCGCTCGCCGACGGAGGGGAAGGGGATGCCGTAGGCCGCGTGCTCGGCCTCGTACCACCCGGCGCCCAGGCCGAGCTCGACCCGGCCACCGCTCATCTGGTCGACGCCCGCGACCTGGATCGACAGCGGACCAGGCAGCCGAAAGGTGGCCGAGGTGACGAGCGTGCCCAGGCGGATCGTGCTCGTCTCGCGAGCCAGCCCAGCGAGCGTCGTCAGCCGAATCTACGCGTCGGTCGGCCCGGGCCCACCGTCGCCGCCCATGTGCAGGTAGTGGTCAGAACGGAAGAAGCCACTGAAGCCGAGCTGCTCCGCAGCCTGCGCCACCGCAAGCAGATCGTCGTAGGTCGCACCCTGTTGGGGCTCGGTGAAGATGCGCAGGTCCATGAGCCCATCCTGCCCTCCTGCGTGCCGACCGGTCGCGGCGGCGCCTCGGGCCGCACGAAGGTTCAGTCATGGGCAGCCGGACGACGAAAGATGGCCGGTCGACCACGGACGGCGATGAGGTGGCCTCTCGGCCGGGCGTCAGGGGGCAGAAAGCTCAGTGGCTGTCGGGCATGGCCCAGCGGGCCGTCGACAGTCCCTGCTCGGTGGCACGCACGATGGCCTCGCTGATGACCTTCTCGGCCGCTGCACGGTCGGCCCAGTCGGAGGCCTCGACGAACTTGCCCGGCTCGAGGGTCTTGTAGTTCTCGAAGAAGTGCTGGATCTCATCGAGCGTGAAGCGGCTGATGTCGCCGAGGTCCTGCAGGTGCTCGGTGCGGGGGTCGACGGGCACGCACAGCACCTTGTCGTCGCCGCCGGAGTCGTCGGTCATGTGGAAGATCCCGACGGGACGCACCCTCACGACGACTCCCGGGAAGAGCGGCTCGGGCAGCAGCACGAGGGCGTCGAGCGGGTCGCCGTCCTCACCGAGGGTGTCCTCGATGTACCCGTAGTCGGCCGGGTAGGCCATCGGCGTGAAGAGGTAGCGGTCGAGGCGCACCCGACCCGTCGCGTGGTCGATCTCGTACTTGTTGCGCTGGCCCCGCGGGACCTCGATGGTGACGTCGAACTCCACGTCTTCCCCTTCGTGTGTGCCTCGTGATGGCTGCTCGGCCGCCCCGATGGCGGTCAGCGGCGCCTGAACCAGTCGGCTGCTGACAGAATCTCCCGCGACAGTGTGACAGCATGCTGCGTCCGTTGGCGAACGTGCCGGTCCGGAACCGACGAGAGGGGTGGCCCGATGAAACGTGCGCTGGCCGTGCTCGCCGCCGTCGGGGTGCTCGTCGGCGGGTACGCGGCCCTCGACGCCGCCGACCTGGCCCCCGGCCTGCTGACGACCGCCCCGGCCCTACCACCGCCGCCCACCGAGACGCCCGGCACCCGCACCCTGCCGCTCGTGCCGCAGCCCACCCCCACCACCTCGGCCGGGATGCCGCTGCCCGGCCTCGCTGGGGCCTCCGCGGCCCCCGACACGGCCGGCATCCAGGGCAGGGTCGGGCCGGTGACGGCACTGCCGGCCTTGTCTGACTCCTCCCTGGTCGTGCGTGACGGGCAGACCGGTGCCGTGCTCTACGACCGCGACGGTGACACGCTGCGCACCCCCGCGTCGACGACGAAGCTGCTCTCGGCCGCGGCGATCGGGCAGACCTTCGCGCCGGGTGCCACGCTCAGCACCCGCGTCGTGGCCGGCGTCGGCCCGAGCGACATCGTGCTCGTGGCCGGCGGCGACTCCCTGCTCGCTCCCGGCAAGGGCGACCCCAACGCCGTGGCCGGGCGGGCCGGGCTGGCCGACCTCGCGGCGCAGGTGGCGAAGAGCGTGAAGGCCAGGTCGCTGACGTCGGTCAGTCTCTCGGTCGACACCACCAACGCCGCCGGCCCGACGCTCGCGCCGACCTGGGGAGCCCGCTTCCGCCCCCTCGGCATCACCGGAGCGGTGGCGATGCTGGGCCGCTCCGACCAACGAGCCCTGCCCGGCAAGGCGGGCCCGGCCGACCCGGTCGGTTCGACCCGAGACCTGTTCGCGAAACGCCTTCGCGAGCGAGGCCTTCGGGTGAGCGTGTCGAAGAAAGCCGCGAAGGCTGACCCGGCGAAGGCTGGGGCAGGCGGCTCCTACGGAGTGGTCGAGTCGGCGCCGGTGAGCGACCAGCTCGCCTTGGCGCTCACCGAGTCCGACAACGCCCTGACCGAGATCCTGGCCCGGCAGGCGGCTTTCCGCTCGGGCATCGTCACCGACGCCCCCGACGGGTTCGCCCGCACGGGTGCGTGGGTGGTCTCGAAGGTGGCCTCGCTCGGTATCGCCACGAAGGGCATCGTGCTGCGCGACGGCAGCGGTCTCTCCCGCGAGAACCGGGTCACCGCGAACCTGCTCAGCCAGCTGCTCGTGCTGGGCTACGACGGCCGGCACGCGGTGCTGCGAACCGCCCTCGACGGCCTACCGATCGGCGGCCTCACCGGCACCCTCGCCGACCGCTTCGACACCGCGACGACGCGCGCCGCGGCCGGTCGCGCCCGGGCCAAGACGGGCACCCTGACCGGGGTCAGCGCGCTGGCCGGCAGCGTCGTCGACGACGACGGACGGCTGCTCGTGTACGCCGGCCTGGTGGCCGGAGCGGGAACCAACGAGGCGCGCACCGCGTTGGATCGTTTTGTAGCAGTGATTGCCTCCTGTGGATGCCGCTGACGACCGTTGGGCGCAGCCGCACGCGGGGTCTGCCGTTGGGTATGAAAGCGTGGAGACCGAGACGTCCCGGAACCGTCGGTGCGTCGAGCGGGAGCGATGTACCACCAAAGGGGCTGGCATGACCGAGACGACCGTCGCGAACGATCCATCCGCGAGGCGATCGGGCGGGGCGAAGGCGGGTGTCACGGCATCCGGGAAGTCCACCCGGCCGGCCTACGTCGACTACACCTTCGCCAAGAAGACCGGCCGCACGCTCGTCAAGGCCGGGCCCCAGGTGACGAGCGCCGAGGCGAACGACATCGTCGCCGACCTGCGCGCCGCTGCGGCTGAGGCCACCGCCCCGGTCGCCGAGACGAGTGATCTGCAGGCGCCGGACGGCGCGCCGGCGGTGCTCGTCGTCGACCGGCCGGGCTGGATCAGTGCCAACGTCGACTCCTTCCGGGCGCTGCTCGACCCGGTCGTCGACAAGCTCGCCGCCAAGGGCAAGTCGTCACCCGGCGCTGCGGCGGCCGCGATCGGCGGCAAGGTGACCGGTGCCGAGATGGGTGGGCTGCTCGCCTTCTTGTCGAGCAAGGTGCTCGGACAGTACGACCTCGCGCCCGGCGGCACCCCGCGGTTGCTGCTCGTCGCCCCCAACATCGTGGCCACCGAGCGCAAGCTGAAGGTCGACCCGCATGACTTCCGCCGCTGGGTCGCCATGCACGAGGAGACCCACCGCCTCCAGTTCACCGCCGTGCCGTGGCTGCGTGACCATCTGGTCGCCGAGTCACAGGGCCTCGCCGTCGACCTCGCCCCGACACCCGAAGACCTGACCAAGCGCTTCGAACAGCTGAGCCGCAACATCTCCTCCGTGTTCAGCTCGGGGGAGGGAATCGCACAGCTGTTCGCGACGCCGGAGCAGCGGGCGAGGATCGCCCGCCTCACGGCGGTCATGTCGCTGCTCGAGGGTCACGCCGACGTGGTGATGGACGACGTGGGCCCCAAGGTCATCCCCTCCGTCGCCGAGATCCGCCGCAAGTTCGACCAGAAGCGAACGGGCTCGGTGGGCGTCGACCGCATCCTGCGGCGCCTCCTCGGGCTTGAAGCCAAGATGCGTCAGTACCGCGACGGGGCTGCCTTCGTGCGAGGTGTCACCGACCAGGTCGGCCGCGACGGCTTCAACGCCGTATGGGGATCACCGGAGTCGCTGCCCGAGCCCGCCGAGATCCTCGACCCCGCCGCGTGGGTGCGGCGGGTGCACGGATGACGGGCGGCCCCGCGATGTCCGGTCCCGACCCGGCCGTGGCTGCCACTCGGCTCGCGGTGCGTGAACACTTCGCCGACGTGCCCGAGGGGGCCCTGCTGCTCGTCGCCTGCTCCGGCGGCACCGACTCGATGGCCCTCGCCGCGGCGCTCGCCTTCGAGGCCCCCCGCGCCGGCCTCCGCGGCGGTGCCGTGGTCGTCGACCACGGCCTCCAGCCCGGGTCTGACGAGGTGGCAGCCGAGGCAGCCTCGCTCTGCCGCGAGATGGGCCTGACCCCCGTCGAGGTGGTCACGGCGCAGCTGCGAACGACGGGTGCGGGTCTCGAGGCCGACGCCCGCGCGGCCCGTTACGCCGCCATCAACGGGGCCGCCGACCGGCTCGGGGCCGCGGTCGTGCTCGTCGGGCACACCCGCGACGACCAGGCCGAGCAGGTGTTGCTCGGCCTCGCCCGCGGCTCGGGGGCGCGCTCACTCTCCGGGATGCCGGTGCGCCGCGACCGGTTCGTGCGGCCGCTCCTCGCCCTGCCCCGGGCGACGACCCGGGCAGCGTGCGAGGCCTATGGCATCGAGCCGTGGGAAGACCCGCACAACAGTGACGAGTCGTTCCGGCGGGTTCGGGCCCGACGGTTGCTCGCGACCCTCGAGGCCGACCTCGGCCCGGGCTTCGGGGCCGCGCTGGCGCGCAGCGCCGACCTGCTGCGCGAAGACGCCGACTACCTCGAGACCCTGGCCGTCAGGGCCCGAGCCGCCCTGCCTGACGCCGCCGGCCACCCGGGCGTTGACCTCGACGCGCTGGCGGCCTTGCCGCGGGCGATCCGCACGCGGGTGTGGCGTCTGCTCGCTGCGGAGGCCGGTGCCCCGCTCGCCGACGTGAGCGCGGCCCACGTCGAGTCGCTCGACGCCCTGCTCACCTCGTGGCACGGTCAGGGCCCCCTGCACGTGCCCGGCGGTATCGCCGTCGCCCGCGACCGAGGGAGCATCCGGTTCATGCCGCTGCGCGACCCGGCGAACGCCTGATCCACCCAGCATCCGGCATCCGGCACGACCCGTGGAGGGGTGAAGGGGCCTGGCCCGCGACGGGCATAGACCCGTCACCACCCGTCGAGCCGGCCCACTCGTGAGCTTGCGTGCGGGGAGTGGGGTTGAATGGTGGGCGTCTGCTGCCCAGCCGGCGCCACTGCCCACCCAAGGAGTCGTTCGTGGACCACGAGCACATGGGAGACGACCTCGCGAAGGTCCTGTTCACCCAGGAGCAGATCCAGGCCAGGCTCGGCGAGCTGGCCATCGACATCTGGCGCGACTACGAGGGCAAGGACGTATTGCTCGTCGGGGTGCTCAAGGGCGCCGTCGTGGTGATGGCCGACCTGATGCGAGCCCTTCCCGGCACGGTGCCGATGGACTGGATGGCGGTCAGCTCGTACGGCTCCGGCACGAAGAGCTCGGGGGTGGTGCGCATCCTGAAGGACCTCGATGCCGACATCACCGGCAAGCACGTGCTCATCGTCGAGGACATCATCGACTCGGGCCTGACCCTGTCGTGGATCAAGGCGAACCTCGAGTCGCGCAGCCCGGCCTCGGTCGAGATCTGCACGTTGCTGCGCAAACCTGACGTCGTCAAGGTCGACATCCCGGTGAAGTACGTCGGTTTCGACATCCCCAACGAGTTCGTCGTGGGCTACGGGCTTGACTACGCCGAGAGATACCGCAACCTACGCTGCGTGGGCACCCTCGCCCCCCATGTCTACGAGTGAGACGAGAGGCTCGGGGGTGACCTGCTCATGACCTTCTCGATCGTCGCCCGGCAGGGTTCGTCGTTCGGCGTCGCGGTGGCCAGCAAGTTCCTGGCCGTGGGTGCGGTCGTGCCGGCGGCGGTGAACGGGGTGGGAGCTGTCGCGACCCAGGCCTCGGCTCGCGTCGCCTACCTCGACGAGCTGGTCGAGGTGCTGCGGTCGGGCGCCGCCGCCGACGACGCGCTCGAGAGTGCCACCCGGCCGGACGGCGAGAGTGCGACCCGCCAGCTCGGAGTCGTGGGGGTCAGCAGCGCCGCGACCTTCACGGGCGCCGAGTGCATCCCCTGGGCGGGTGGGGTGGCCCACGACGAGGGCGAGAGCGCCTACGCCATCCAGGGCAACATCCTCACCGGGCCCGAGGTGGTGGCGGCGATGGAGGCGTCCTGGCGTGGATCGGCCGGTCGACCCTTCGCGCAGCGGCTCCTCGCCGCGCTGGTGGCCGGCGACGACGCGGGCGGCGACTCCCGGGGGCGTCAGAGCGCGGCGATGTACGCCGTGGAGCCCGGCGCGGGCTACGACGCCTGCGGTGTGCTGGCCGACCTGCGCGTCGACGACCACGGCGACCCCGTCGGTGAGCTCGGCCGGCTGCTCTCCGACTGGGAGATGTACTTCGGTCGCCCGGAGGACGTTCAGGCTCTGGAGGGTCCGCTCGCCGAGGAGGTGCGCGGCCTGCTCGCCGGTACGGGCTTCGCGAGCGACGACCTGGCCGCAGCCCTCGCTGACTGGGCGGGCCAGGTCAACTACGAGGCCCGGCTGACTCCCGACGGTGTCGACGCCCGCGTGCTCGAAGCGCTGCGTGCCACCCGGCGATGAGCGAGCCGCGGTTGCGTTCCGGACCGCGTCAGGCGGCGGATCAGTCGGCGTCCGGTGTCGCCCCGACAGCAGTGGATGCCGTCTGATCCGCCGCCTGATGCAGAGCTGGGCCCACTGGCCCCCGAGTGACCCGGTCGGCAGCCTGAGGATCGCCTGTGGGCCCGGTCGGGTGGGACGAGTTCGTCACGACGAGCACGAATGCGGAACACTGGTGGTAGGCCGGACGTTGTGCCCGGTGGATCAACTCATCTGACGAGCAGGAGGACCGGGGCCACCCGCCCCGCAGGTACATGAACGCTAAGCGAATTCTGCGCACACCGCTGGTGTGGATCTTGGTGCTCGTCGGTGCGCTCGTCTTCGGGATGCTCTTCTCCAGCTCCGGCCCGCCCCGCATCGACACGTCGGCTGCGATGAAGCAGATCACCACGGGCAACGTCGAGTCGGCGAAGCTGCTCAACAACGAGCAGATGCAGCTGACCCTCAAGACGCCCTACACCTCTCCCGACGGTTCGGTGAAGGACGCCAAGAGCGTCTACGCCTACTACGTCGACGCCCGTGGCACCGAGGTCGTCAACGCCCTCAACGCCAAGCCACCGCCGAAGGGCACCGACGACCAGATCGACCAGCCCAGCTGGGTGGGTACCCTGCTCGTCTCGATCCTGCCGATCATCATCATCCTCGGTCTCTTCTGGTTCCTGATGGGCCAGATGCAAGGTGGCGGCAACAAGGTCATGCAGTTCGGCAAGTCGAAGGCCAAGCTCGCCACCAAGGACACTCCGAAGGTCACCTTCGCCGACGTCGCAGGCTGTGACGAGGCGATCGAGGAGCTCGACGAGATCAAGGAGTTCCTCCAGGAGCCGGCGAAGTTCCTCGCCGTCGGCGCCAAGATCCCCAAGGGCGTGCTGCTCTACGGCCAGCCCGGAACCGGTAAGACCCTGTTGGCCCGTGCGGTAGCGGGCGAGGCGGGCGTGCCGTTCTACTCCATCTCCGGTTCTGACTTCGTCGAGATGTTCGTGGGCGTCGGCGCGAGCCGCGTGCGCGACCTGTTCGAGCAGGCCAAGGCCAACGCCCCGGCCATCGTCTTCGTCGACGAGATCGACGCCGTCGGCCGGCACCGTGGCGCCGGCATGGGGGGCGGCCACGACGAGCGGGAGCAGACCCTCAACCAGCTGCTGGTCGAGATGGACGGTTTCGACGTCAAGACGAACGTCATCCTGATCGCTGCGACCAACCGCCCCGACATCCTCGACCCGGCTCTGCTACGCCCGGGCCGCTTCGACCGGCAGATCGCGGTCGACAGCCCCGACATGATCGGCCGGCACCGCATTCTCGAGGTGCACTCGCAGGGCAAGCCGATGGCCAGTGACGTCGACCTGCTCGCCGTGGCCCGTCGCACGCCCGGCTTCACCGGCGCCGACCTCGCCAACGTGCTCAACGAGGCGGCGTTGCTCACCGCCCGCAGCGACCAGAAGATCATCGACAACCACGCGCTCGACGAGGCCATCGACCGCGTCATCGCCGGCCCGCAGAAGCGCACCCGCATCATGTCGGCCAAGGAACGGAAGATCACGGCCTACCACGAGGGTGGCCACGCCCTCGTCGCCGCGTCGCTCAACCACACCGACCCCGTCACCAAGGTGACGATCCTGCCGCGCGGCCGGGCCCTGGGTTACACGATGGTCATGCCGCTCGACGACAAGTACTCCACGACCCGCAACGAGATCCTCGACCAGCTGGCCTACGCCCTCGGCGGGCGCGTGGCCGAGGAGATCGTCTTCCACGAGCCGACGACCGGGGCCAGCAACGACATCGAGAAGGCCACCGGCATGGCCCGCAAGATGGTCACCGAGTTCGGCATGTCCGAGCGCATCGGGGCCATCAAGCTCGGCCAGAGCGACGGCGAGGTGTTCCTCGGTCGCGACATGGGCCACCAGCGCGACTACTCGGAGGAGATCGCCGCCATCGTCGACGCCGAGGTGCGTGGTCTCATCGAGGCCGCCCACGACGAGGCCTACTCCGCCCTCAACGCCAACCGCGAGGTGCTCGACACCCTGGTGCTCGAGCTGCTCGAGCGTGAGACGCTCAACGCCCACGAGCTGGCCGAGCTGTTCAAGCCGATCACCAAGCAGGCGCCGCGACCCACCTGGCTCTCGTCGCAGACGCGCCAGCTCAGCGACCGGCCTCCGGTGCTCACCCCCGCCGAGATCGCGGCCACCCGCAACGGGCACGGCCCCACGCAGAACGGGCACCTGCCACCGCCGGTGGCCCCCGACCGGACCATCGAGGAGAAGATCGACGAGGCGGCGTCGGTCGGAGCGCACCCCCTCGCCGAGGAGCACCCCGTGGTCGAGGTCGTCGAGGTGCCGGACGACCGGCCGGTGAACCCGGGCGAGCGAGGCTGAGACATGCCCGTCGACCACGCCCGGGCCGAGGCCGCGGTACGTGAGCTGCTGCTGGCGATCGGGGAGGATCCCGATCGTGAGGGCCTGGTCGACACGCCGGGTCGGGTCGCGCGGGCCTACGCCGAGGTCTTCGCCGGGCTCGACATGACGGCCGACCAGGTTCTTGACAAGACCTTCGAGATCGACCACCAGGAACTCGTCATCGTTCGCGACATCGAGCTCTACAGCACGTGTGAGCACCATCTGGTGCCGTTCCACGGGGTCGCGCACGTGGGGTACATCCCGAACAAGAGCGGGCGGGTCACGGGTCTGTCGAAGCTGGCCCGTCTGGTCGACGTCTACGCTCGCCGGCCGCAGGTGCAGGAGCGGCTCACGTCGCAGATCGCCGATGCGCTCGTCGACCACCTCGACGTGCAGGGTGTCATCGTCGTCATCCAGGCCGAGCACCTCTGCATGTCGATGCGCGGCATCCGCAAGAGCGGTGCCAGCACGATCACGTCGGCCGTGCGCGGTCAGCTGCGCGACCCGGCCACTCGAGCGGAAGCCATGTCGCTGATGCTCGAGGGAAACCGGTGAGCACCAGCGCTGCCGAGCTGCTCGCCCAGCGCGACCGCACCCTGGTCATGGGGGTCGTCAACGTCACTCCCGACTCCTTCAGCGACGGGGGCGAGTGGTTCGAGCTGGCCGCTGCGCTCGCTCACGGCCGTGAGGTGTTCGAGGCCGGAGCCGACATCGTCGACGTCGGCGGAGAGTCGACCCGCCCGGGTGCCGAGCGCCCCTCGGTCGAGGAAGAGCTGCGCCGGGTCGTGCCCGTCGTCGCCGACCTCGCCGAACGCGGTGCCGTCGTGTCGATCGACACGATGCGGGCGCAGGTGGCCGCCGCTGCCGTCGAGGTGGGCGCGGTCATCGTCAACGACGTCTCGGGCGGCCTGGCCGACCCGGAGATGGTGCCGTGGGTCGCCGGGGTCGGGGCGCCCTACATCGCCATGCACTGGCGCGGGCACAGCACCGCCATGCAGTCTCGGGCCGTCTACACCGATGTCGTCGGTGAGGTGCTCCACGAGCTGGAGGTGCGACGCGACGAGCTGGTGGCGGGTGGAGTGAACCCCGACCGGCTCGTGCTCGACCCCGGTCTGGGTTTCGCGAAGAACGCCGACCACAACTGGGCCCTGATGGCCGCCCTGCCGGTGCTGCACGACCTCGGCCAGCCGATCCTGCTGGGTGCCTCCCGCAAGACGTTCCTGGGCCGCCTCGGCCGTGCTGCGTCCGACGCTCCGAGGCCCGCTGCCGAGCGCGATCTCGAGACGACGGCGACCTCGGTGATGGCGGCCATGGCCGGCTTGTGGTGCGTGCGGGTGCACGACGTCGCCTCCACCGTTCGGGCCCTTGCCGTCGTCGAGGCAGCGTTGCTCCACCTTCCCGACGAGGATGCCGCTCCGTGACAAACCTGACAAACCTAACCAACCCGACCAACCTGACCGCCGTCAACCACGCGCCCCACCTCCCCACCCGCACCGACCACATCGTGCTGCAGGGCGTCTCGGCCTTCGGCTACCACGGCGTGCTCGACTTCGAGAAGCGTGACGGTCAGACCTTCGTCGTCGACGTCGTGATGAGCCTCGACCTGGCGCCGGCCGGGCGCTCCGACGCACTCGCGCACACCGTCAGCTACGCCGAGGTCGCGGCGTCGGTCGTCGAGCGCATCACCGGGCCGCCGTTCGACCTCATCGAGCGGCTGGCCGAGGTGATCGCCGACGACGTGCTGAGCCACGACCTGGTGGATGCCGTCGAGGTCGTCGTGCACAAACCGCAAGCCCCCGTCGGTCACCCCTTCACCGACGTGCAGGTCAGGCTCCAGCGCCCCAACGCGCCGGCCGTGGTCATCGCGCTCGGCTCGAACCTGGGCGACCGGGGCGAGGTGCTCTCGGAGGCGGTCGGGCAGCTGCGCAGGCTCGACGGGCTCGTCGTCACCCGCGTCTCGTCGCTGGTCGAGACCGACCCGGTGGGTGGCCCCGAGCAGCCGCCCTACCTCAACGCCGTGCTCGTCGGGCGCTCGTCGCTGCCTCCCGCCGGGCTGCTGGCTGCCCTGCACGACATCGAGCGCGACCACGGCCGAACGCGCGAGGTGCGCTGGGGTGCCCGCACCCTCGACCTCGACCTGATCCAGTTCGGGCGACCCGGCTCGCGCCACGAGGTGGTCAGCGACGACCCGGCCCTGACGCTGCCGCATCCGCGGGCGGTCGAGCGGGCCTTCGTGCTGGTGCCATGGAACGACGCCGATCCCGGCGCCACCCTGCGAACCTCGCCCGGCGCTGACGGCGCTGACGGCGCGGACGGCATCCGCCACGTGGGTCAGCTCGTCTCGGGGCTCGACCGATCGGGTGTTCGCTCCGGCCCGGACTGGGGGGCGCCGTGAACCCGCACGTCGGCGTGCGCATCACCACTCTGGTGCTGGCGGGGGTGGCCACGACGGTGGTCGCCTGGCTCGGGCTGCGCATGTTCTCCGGTTCGGGCGGGCCGGAACCGGGCTGGGTGGGCGTCGCGGCGATGCTCTTCCTCGCCGGCGGGCTGCTGGCCGCGGGTTGGCAGGTGCGTCAGGTTCGCGACGGGAGGCCGCTGGCGCACGTCACCCCGCTTCGGGCTGCGCGAACCCTCGTGCTGGGTCAGGCCGGGGCGCTCACGGGTGCGGTTCTGGTCGGCTGGTACCTCGCCAACGCGCTCGTGCTGCTGCCCGACAGCGACATCGAGTCGAACCGCTCCCGGCTGTGGGTCTTCGTGGCCCACATCGTGGTCGCGCTGTTGCTGGCGGTCAGCGGCATGCTCGTGCAGCGGTGGTGCCGGCTGCGTCGCCGTGACGACGACGAGAACCTGGCCTGAGACACCCGCGCCGGCAGGCGGACACCGGTCGGACCCCCCCGAGCGGAGCCGGCCAGGGTCACGAGCCGATCAGGTCGAGTCCCTTCTCGAACCGGGCGACGGCCCCGTCGACGTCAGCCAGCTTGTCGAGGCCGAACAGCCCGACACGCACGGTTCCGAAGTCGGCCGGCTCGCCGCACTGCAGCGGCACGCCGGCCGCCACCTGCTGGCCGACCGCCTTGAACGCCGCGCCGCTCTTGATGGCGGGGTCGTCGGTGTGCACGACGACCACGCTCGCGGCAGCGACGTCGGCGGCAGCCACCGAGGGAAGACCGCGTTCGGCGAGCAGGGTGCGCACCCGGCGACCCAGCTCGACCTGGGCCTCTCGAGCCGTGTCGAGACCCAGGTCGAAGGTCTCGCGCATGACCGTCGCGTTGTGGGCGAGCGCGTCGGTCGGCATGGTCGCGTGGTAGGTCGCCTTGCCCTCCAGGTAGGCCTCGGCGACCCCCAGCCACACCCGGAGGTCGATGGCGAAGCTCGATGAGCGCGACGCCAGCACGGCGTCACGGGCGGCGGCGCCGAGCATGACGTACCCGGCGCCCGGTGAGCCGCTCCAGCCCTTCTGGGGCGCACTCACCAGCACGTCGACGCCGAGCTCGGTCATGTCGACCCAGAGGGCACCCGACGCGACGCAGTCGAGCACGAGCAGGCCGCCGACCTCGTGGGTGGCTTCCGCGAGCGCCCGCACGTAGTCGTCGGTGAGCAGCATCCCGGCCGAGGTCTCGACGTGAGGCGCGAAGACGACGGCGGGCCGCTCCGCCCGGATCGTGGCGGCGACCTCCGCGGCGGGGGCGGGGGCCCACGCCGACTGGTGCCCGGTGTCGACCGGGCGGGCCTGGCACACGGTCGAAGACTTCGCGATGCCGCCGGCGTCGAGGATCTGGGTCCAGCGGTAGCTGAACAGGCCGTTGCGCACGATGAGACAGTGCTGGTCGGTGGCCAGCTGGCGTGCGACCGCCTCCATCGCGAACGTGCCGCCACCGGGAACGACCGCCGCGGTCTCGGCGCGGTAGGTCGTCTTCAGCATGCCCAGCAGGTCTTGCATGACGCCGACGAAGCGGGCCGACATGTGGTTGAGGGATCGGTCGGTGAACACGACGGAGTACTCGAGCAGGCCATCGGGGTCGATCTCGTTCCGGGGGAGGTCCATGAATCCAGCGTTTCACAGTGCTCCGAGGCCGGCGAGGTCCGCGGCGACCCGGACGAGCTCACGGAACGCGGCGCGGTCCAGGTCGAGATCGGGGGTGACCTTGACGGTCAGCATTCGCTTGTTGTCGCTGGGCACGAAAAGACCTGCGGGGTCAGGCAGCTCGCGTCCGCGGAAGAAGTACACGTTGACCCATTCGTTGGCGCAGAACCACTTCGTGACCGCGGCACCGGCCTGGTCGAAGTAAGGCTGCCCCCACCTCAGGTGCTCAGCGAGCCCGGGTGTGGCCCGGGTGTCGTGCAGCAACCGAGCGCAGGCCTCCCGTTGCCAGCCCTGCGCGAGCGAGGCCACGAAGCGATCGACCTCGGTGTGGCCGGCGCCCGTTTCAACCACCGCTGCCTTCTGACGCTCAGGGCCGAGCGGCGGTCGTTCGGGTGGGCTTGGGCGTCTTCGACCTGGTCGTGGTCGTCGTGGTCGTCGTGGAGGTGGGGGGTGTGCTGCGCGACCTGCTGGGCGCGGCCGTGGCTGCGGTGGAGCCCGGAACGCTCGCCGGTCCCTCGGGCTGAACCGTTCGCGTCGGCCAGGGTGGCGGCACGGTGTCGACGGTGTCCTGGTCCGAGCACGCGGCCGCGAGGGTGATGGTGGCGGTGACGGCGGCGACTCTCAGCCAGGTCGAGCGGTTCGGCCGGCCGTTCACTTGTCGATGTCCCCGACGACGAAGAACATCGACCCCAGGATGGCGACCATGTCGGAGATCAGCTGCCCCGGCAGCATCCGCGCGAGCACCGACACGTTGTTGAACGAGGCCGACCGCAGCTTCAGCCGCCACGGCGTCTTGTCGCCGCGCGAGACCAGGTAGTAGCCGTTGAAGCCGAGGGGGTTCTCGGTGGCGAAGTAGATCTGGCCCTCCGGCACCTTGAGCACCTTGGGCAGCCTGACGTTGATCGGGCCCTGCGGCAGAACGCGAAGGCGCTCGAGACAGGCCTGGGCCAGGTCGAGGCTGACGTGCACCTGCTCGAGCAGCACCTCGAGGCGAGACAGGCAGTCTCCGGCCGAACGGGTCACCACCCGGCCGGGGCCACCCGCACCGAACAGGTCGGCGTAGGCCAGATAGGGAGCGTCGCGGCGCAGGTCGACGTCGAGCCCACTGGCGCGCGCGATCGGCCCCGAGACCCCGAAGGCCAACGCCGTGTCACGGGGCAGCACCCCCACGCCACGGGTGCGGGCCTCGAGGATCTCGTTGCCGACGATGAGGCGTTCGAGGTCGGGCATCCGCTTCCGCACGTCGGCGATGGTCGTCTCGACCCGGCTGAGCCAGCCGGCCGGCAGGTCCTCCTTGAGGCCGCCGACGCGGTTGAACATGTAGTGCATCCGCCCGCCGGAGATCTCCTCCATCACCGCCTGCAGCTCCTCGCGTTCTCGGAAGGCGTGGAAGATCGGGGTGATCGCGCCGAGCTCGAGCGGATAGGAGCCGAGGAACATCAGATGGTTGAGCGTCCGGTTCAGCTCGGCCAGCAGCGTGCGGGCCCAGACGGCGCGGGTAGGCACCTCCATGCCGAGCATCTGCTCGACGCCGAGCACGACACCCAGCTCGTTGCTGAAGGCGCTGAGCCAGTCGTGCCGGTTCGCGAGCACGATGATCTGCCGGTAGTCGCGCACCTCGAAGAGCTTCTCGGCGCCGCGGTGCATGTAACCGATGATCGGTTCGGCCGTCACGATGCGCTCGCCGTCGACGACGATGCGCAGGCGCAGCACGCCGTGGGTGGCCGGGTGCTGAGGGCCGATGTTGAGCACCATGTCGGCGGTCGCGAGACCGCCCGCGCCGATGCCGACCGTCAGGGCGCGCTCGTTTCCGGAGCGGCCGGCGGTGGTCGTCTCGGTCATGGCACCGAGTATGCCGTGTGTACCGGCCCGCGCCGCGAGCGAGTGCGGCAGAGTGGCCCCGTGACGACATCGTTCGACCTGCACGATCCCGCCTTCGTGGCCGACCCCTACCCCGCCTTGGCCCGGGCCCGGGAGGACTCGCCCATCGTGTGGCACGAGGGGCTGGGCCAGTGGGTGACCACCACCCACCAGGCCGCCGGCGACGTGCTGCGCAACCGCCGTCTGGGCCGCATCTTCCGCGAGCGCTCGACCTCACCCGATGACCCGTGGACCGTGTTCGACTGGCTGCACGCCGACTCGATCCTCGACTCGGAGCCGCCGAAGCACACCCGGCTGCGGCGGCTCGTGGCGGGAGCCTTCGCCCGCGGCCACGTGGCCCGGCTCCAGCCGCGGGTCGAGCAGATCGCGCAGAGCCTGCTCCAAGAGGTGGTGGCCCGGTTCGAGCGTGACGGGCAGGTCGATGTGATCGAGACGTTCGCCGAACCGCTGCCGGTGCTGGTCATCTGTGAGCTGCTGGGGGCGCCCACCGACGACTGGAAGCAGCTGCGTGACTGGAGCCAGGCCATCGTCAAGATGTACGAGTTCGACCCGTCACCCGAGTCCCAGCACGAGGCCCAACGAGCGTGTGACGGCTTCGCGGCCTGGGTCGAGCGGCTCGCGGCGGATCGCGGTGAACATCCCGGCGACGACCTGCTCTCCTCACTCGTCGAGGCCCGCTACGGCAGCGACCGGCTGTCGGCTCGCGAGCTGGTCGCCACGGTCGTGCTGCTGCTCAACGCCGGTCACGAGGCGAGCGTCAACGGCTTCGGCAACGGGCTCGGGTCGCTGCTGGCGAACCCCGAGCAGCGCGACGCCGTGATCGCCGGCCTCGACGACGACGCCGTGGTCGAACGACTGGTCGAGGAGATGCTGCGCCACGACTCGCCCCTGCACCTGTTCGAGCGCACCGCCACGAGTGACGTCGAGCTGCACGGCGTCACGATCGCCGCCGGCCAGAAGGTCTGCGCCCTGCTCGGGGCCGCGAACCGCGACCCTGCCGTGTTCGACGCGCCCGACCAGTTCCGGGCCGACCGCGACCCCAACCCCCACCTGGCGTTCGGACTCGGCATCCACTTCTGCCTCGGAGCGCCGCTGGCACGGATGGAGCTGTCGGTGAGCGTGCGCGCCCTGCTGCGTGCCCTGGGCCCGGTCGAGGTGGTCGAGGCGCAGCGCCGGCCGACGTTCGTGCTGCGCGGCTACGAACGGCTGGTCGTCGCACCGGCGGGAGGCCGTCGATGAGTGAGCTGACCCCCTACATCTGCGTCTCCGACGGGCGGGCCGCCATCGCCTGGTACCACGACGTGCTCGGCGCCGAGGTCGTCTACGAGCCCATCGAGATGCCCGACGGGCGCATCGGCCACGTCGAGCTGGCCATCGACGGCGCCCGATTCATGATGTCCGATGAGTTCGCCGACGCCGGCGTGGCGCCGCCCGACCCGGGCCGCGGGAACGACGTGGCCCTGCACCTGTCGGTGCGAGACGTTGACGCTGTCGCAGCCCGTGTCGTGGCGGCCGGGGTGACCCTCGACCGTGGCCCCGAGGACAGCCCGCCCGCCGGGCGGGTCGCGGTGTTCCACGACCCGTTCGGTCACCGCTGGTTCCTCACCCAGCCCTTCGACTGACCGGGGGAACCAGGGTCTGTCACTGCTGCTGACGCCGCCGGAGCACGAAGAACGCCCCGATCGCGAGCACGACGAGAACACCGACGATGCTGAGCAGCACCGGCACGAGCGATGAGCTCTCGTTCGCGATCGGGGCGCTGGTGGCCTGCGACGCACCTGCAGCCACGCTCGCCCTGGGCGTCGCGTTCGCCTGGGGCGTGGCGCTCGCCAGAGGCGTCACGCTCATCGGTGCGGTGGTCGCGCCCGTCCCTCCGTCCTGGCTAGCACTGGCCTTGAACGTGAACGTCCCGCCGATCGGATGACCGTCGTCGGAGGTGACCCGGTAGGTGACGGTGTAGCTACCCGCTGGGGCGGAGTCCGAGATGGCCTGCACGACCACGTTGCCCTCGATGGTGGGCTTGCCGTCGGCGACATCGCCGGAAGGGCCCTTGACCAGCACCTGGGTGCCGATCGCCAGGGGCGGCTCGGCGAACTGAAGACTGACCGTCGACGGCATCCGCTGCAGGGTCGCGCCGTCGGACGGGGTGGTCTTCTGGAGGACGTCGTGCGCCGACGCGAGGCTCGGGAAGGCGAGGGCGATGACGGCGAGCAGGAGCAGAGCGAAGAGCGAGGTGACGAAGCGGCGCATGGGCTCAGGCTACGTCGCCACCGGACACCGGTTCGATGGCCCACCAGAAGGCGCCGTAGCCGTCGGGGTCGATGAGGGCGGCCTGCGCCGAGCACGTCTCCAGGGCGCGGAGGTAGGCGAGCGGGTCGGCGGCGGCCGCCGTGTGGTCAGGCAGTCGCCCGCTCACCCCTAGCTCGCGCAGCACGTCGCGCTGCAGAGCGACCCGGCGGGCCCCGAGGCTGTCGATCGCCACGTGCGACGTGATGTCGCACGACCCGTCGGGCACCGGGCTGACCTGCCGGCCTGACGCGTACGCCGTGAGCGTGCCCTCGGGAGGGCGGGTGGCCCGGGTGTGCCCGTAGTCGACGGCGACGACGAGGCCGGAGCGCACCCGGTCGAGCAGCCCGCGCCAGGCCGCGTCCCGCGAGAGGCCGACCTCGACCCGGTCGCCGGGTCGGCCCATCGGCCAGTGCGACCGGCACCATTCCAGCTCGGCCGGGTCGAGCGGGCCGCCCAGCGACTCGCGGCCGGATGCCGGGTCGACGAGCACCCGCCGGAGCCGGCGATGGTCGTCGATCTGCGCCACGACGCAGGGCACCACGTCGAGCCACTCGTGCGCGATCACCAGCGCGTCGGTCAGCCCGCGCAGTTCGTCGGGCAGGGCGGCGCCCCCGGGAGAGCGCACCCACTCGACGGCATCGTCGAGCGAGGTGGGGCGGTCGACCACGTCCACCGCCACCACCCGCGTTGACGCCCCCTCTCCCGGTCGAGTGGCCACTTCCGTACGCGTGGCATCCGGCTCCGGTCGAGTGGCCACTTCCGTACGCGTGCCGTCCTGCTCCGGTCGAGTGGCCACTTCCGTACGCGTGGCCACGGCAGACAGAGCCGACAGCGCAGCCGACAGGTGAGTCGCCAGCTCGCCCCTTCCCGCTCCGACGTCGACGATGACAGCGGGGGCGGCGGAGTGGGTGGTCATCCACAGGCGCAGCAGAGCCTGTGCGAGCACCGCCCCCGTGGGCCCGTGGGTGGCCGTGCTGAAGTGGGACGCTGGCCCGCCTGCGGCGCGGTAGAAGCCGCGATCGGCGCCGTACAGCGCCTCGTGCCAGGCCGCACGCCAGGGGAGGCTCGCCGGAAGAGGATCCACGGCGACCGACTGTAGGCGATAGCGTGCAGCACGTGACCAGCCCGCTCGACCGTCCTGCCCGCTTCGACGTCGGCATCGTCGGCGCCGGCCGGGTCGGTGCCACGCTCGGGGCGGCCCTGGCCCTTGCCGGGCACCGGATCACAGGTGTGTCGGCCGTGAGCGAGGCGAGCCTGGCGCGGGCCGAGGCGATGCTGCCGGGGGTGCCGGTGCGCACCGTGCCGGAGGTCGTCGACGGCGCCCACCTCGTGCTGCTGGCCGTGCCCGACGATGCGCTGACCGAGCTGATCGCAGGGCTCGCCGCCACCGAGACCTTCACCCCGGGCCAGCTGGTCGTCCATACGTCGGGCGCCCACGGCATCTCCGTGTTCGAGCCGGCCGCCGACACCCAGATCATGCCCCTGGCCCTGCACCCGGTCATGACCTTCACCGGCACGGCCATCGACCTCGACCGCCTGAAGGACTGCTGTTTCGGCGTCACCACGGTCGACCTGGCCCGCCCCCTTGCGGAGGCCCTCGTCATCGAGATGGGTGGCGAACCCGTGTGGGTGCCGGAGCGCCAGCGGCTGGCCTACCACGCCGCCCTGGCGCACGGCGCCAACCACCTCGTGACCCTGGTGGCCCAGTCGATGCAGCTGCTCGAGCAGACCGGTATCGACGACCCCGCGCGGCTGCTCGAGCCGCTGCTGTCAGCCGCTCTGGCGGGCACCCTCCAGCAGGGGGATGCCGCCCTCACCGGCCCCGTGGCCCGCGGTGATGCCGGTACGGTTGCCGCGCACGTCGAGGTACTGGGGCAGGTGGCCCCCGACATCCTGCCCACCTACGTAGCCCTGGCCCGCGCCACCGCGCAGCGGGCCCTGCTGAGCGGGCGGCTCAGGGCGTCGACGGCCGAGCCCCTGCTGCGGGTGCTCGCCCACCAGGAGGAGAACCCGTGACCGACGGACCCGAGCCCCACGACCGCAAGGACCGACCCGACCTACCGGACGGCACGGCATCCGGGCCGCTGGTGGTGCGCAGCCGAGACGAGCTCTTCGCCGCCCGCTCTGCGCTCGACGACGGCGACGTCGCGGTGGTCATGACGATGGGGGCGCTGCACGAGGGTCACGCCCGCCTCATCCAGACGGCCCGCGCGGCGCACGCACACGTCATCGTGACGATCTTTCTCAATCCGTTGCAGTTCGGCCCCAAAGAGGACCTTTCGCTCTACCCGCGCACCTTCGACGCCGACCTGCGGATCTGCTCGGATGCCGGCGTCGACCTCGTGTTCGCCCCGACCCCGGACGTCATCTATCCCGACGGCGACCCGGCGGTTCGGATGTCGGCCGGCCCGCTCGGGGACGTGCTCGAGGGACAGTCGCGGCCCGGGCACTTCGACGGCATGCTCACCGTCGTGGCCAAGCTGATGCACCTGACCCGGTGCGACGCCGCCTACTTCGGCCAGAAGGACGCCCAGCAGCTGTTGCTCATTCGGCGGATGTGCCGCGACCTCGACTTCCCGGTGCGGGTCGTGGCGGTGCCCACGGTGCGTGAGCCCGACGGCCTGGCGATGTCGAGCCGCAACACCTACCTGACCGACTCCGACCGCGAGACGGCCGCGTGCCTGTCGGCCGCCCTTCGGGCGGGGGCCGCGGTGGCCACCGACGGGCCGTCGGCCGTGCGTCGGGCGGCGCGGGCCGTGCTCGTGCGCGAGCCGCTCGCGCTGGTCGACTACCTGGTGCTGGTGCACCCCGACACCCTCGCCGACGTGCCCGAGTGGTACGGCGGCGAAGCCCTGCTGGCGGTCGCGGGCCGGGTCGGCACGACCCGCCTGATCGACAACCTGCCGTTGCTGCTCGGCCCCGGGGGCAGCGCCCTCGAGGTGTTCACCGTCGCATGAGCCCGAAGGGACACCCCATGCCGAGCACGCCGCACGACACCGCCCCGACTGACCCCCCACTGACTGACACCCCACCGGGCGGCATCCGGATACCGCGACGACTGCGCTCCCGCGAGCCCGGCTGGACCACGACCGCCGACGTCATCGTGGTCGGCTCCGGCGTGGCCGGTCTCACGACGGCGTTGCGCCTGCGCCGGCGGGTCGACCGGGTGCTGCTCGTGACCAAGACGGTGCTCGACGAGGGGTCGACGGCGTGGGCGCAGGGCGGCATCGCCGCGGTCATGTCGCCCGAGGACAGCGCGGCCGAGCACGTCATCGACACGCTGGTCGCGGGCGTGGGCCTGTGTGACGTCGAGGCGGTCGAGACGCTCGTGCGCGAGGGCACGGATGCCGTGTGGGACCTCATCGCCCTCGGCGCCGAGTTCGACCGTGGCGACACCGGCCAGATCTCGCTGACGCGGGAGGGAGGTCATCATCGTGACCGCATCTTGCACGCCGGTGGAGACGCCACCGGCAAGGAGATCTCCCGAGCCCTCATCGCGGCGCTGAAGCGGGTTCAGGACGACCCCAACATCGAGGTGATCGAGCACGCCCTGGTCGTCGACCTGCTGACCGACGCCGCGGCCCGGGTGTGCGGCGTGACCCTGCACGTCATCGGGGAGGGGCAGGTCGACGGGGTCGGTGCCGCACACGCCCGCGCCGTCGTGCTCGCCACGGGCGGACTCGGCCAGATCTACGCGTCGACGACGAACCCGCCGGTCGCCACGGGCGATGGCATGGCGGCGGCCCTGCGGGCCGGGGCCACCCTGGCCGACCTCGAGTTCGTGCAGTTCCACCCGACCGTGCTCTGGCTCGGCGAGGGCTCCCGCGGTCAGCAGCCGCTGATCTCCGAGGCGGTTCGGGGGGAGGGCGCCTTTCTCGTCGACGGTGAGGGGGCCCGGTTCATGCAGGGCCAGCACCCGCTGGCCGACCTTGCCCCGCGTGACGTCGTGGCCCGCGCGATCCTGCGACGGATGCGCGAGACCGGTACCGACCACGTGTTCCTCGACTGCCGCCACCTGGGCGCCGACTTCCTCGAGCGCCGGTTCCCCTCGATCGTGGAGCGGTGCCGCGAGCTCGGGTTCGACCCCGCGACCGACCTGCTGCCGGTCGCACCGGCCCAGCACTATGCCAGCGGTGGCGTCAAGACCGACCTGCGCGGCCGGTCGTCGCTCGAAGGCCTCTACGCCTGCGGTGAGACCTCGTGCACCGGCGTGCACGGCGCCAACCGGCTGGCCAGCAACTCCCTGCTCGAGGGGCTGGTGTTCGCCCGCCGCATCGCCGACGACCTCACCGCGCGACTCGCCGCTGGAGAACTGCCCGAGACCACGCCGGTCGACCCGGGTGGTAGCCGCGAGCTGCTGCGGCCCAAGCGACGGCTGTCGGTGCAGCGCGCCATGACCGCCGGGTCGGGAACGGTGCGCTCGGCGGCATCCCTCGACGCGACCGAGCGCGAGCTGGCGTCCCTGAGCGCCCGCGCGGCGGACGGTGACGGAGGCCGCAAGGGCGGCCCGAAGAGCTGGGAGACGACCAACCTGCTGCACCTCGGCCGGGCCCTGACCCGCGCCGCCCGGCTGCGGGAGGAGACGCGGGGTGGTCATGTGCGTGAGGACTTCCCCGACCGCGACGACGCCCGGTTCCTGCACCACGTGCTGCTCTCGCGCTCGGCCGCCGGTGAGCTGGTGACGCAGGTGGTCGACGTGCCGCCCGAGAACCTGGTCGGCCTCGATCTCGACCAGGCGACGGACCCGCAACCGGAGACGGTGGACCAGGAGTGAACGACATGGATGCCGTTACGGCCGGGCGCAGAGCCGACGGGCTCGAGGGCTTTCCCGAGCGTCAGGCTCGTGACCTCATCCGGGTCGCGCTGCTCGAAGACCTCGGCCCCGACGGGGTCGACGTCACGACCATGGCCACCATCCCGGCCCGGCAGGAGCGGGTCGCCAATATCGTGGCGCGTTCGCCGGGCGTGGTCGCCGGGGTGCCCGTCATCGCCCTGACGCTCGCCGCCGTGGCCGAGACGATCGGAGGCGAGATGCCGTCCGTCGAGGTGGTGGCCGGCGACGGCACGCGTCTGGAACGCGGCGACGTCATCGCCCGCCTGTCGGGTCAGGCCCGGGTGATCCTCGTCGCCGAACGCACCATGCTCAACATCATCAGCCGGCTCTCAGGGGTGGCGACCCACACGCGCCGCTGGGCCGACGCCCTCGACGGCACGCCGACCATGGTGCTCGACACCCGCAAGACGACCCCGGGGATGCGCTGGCTGGAGAAGTACGCCGTGCGCTCCGGGGGCGGCACGAACAAGCGGATGGGCCTCTACGACGTCGCCATGATCAAGGACAACCACAAGATCGCGGCCGGGTCGGTCGCCGCGGCGTACGACCTGGTCAAGGGCGCCTTCCCCGACGTGCCCGTCCAGGTCGAGGTCACGACCACGGCCGAGGCGCAGGAGGCCTACGACGCAGGCTCCCGTTTCATCATGTGCGACAACATGGCACCCGGGCTTCTGGCCGAGACTGTCGAGCTGCTCCGCGCCGCAGGCGAACCCGTCGAGATCGAGGCCACCGGCGGCCTCACGCTCGAGGTCGTCAGGCCGTATGCCGAAACCGGGGTCGACTACGTCTCGGTCGGAGGCCTGACCCACAGCAGCCCCATCGTCGACATCGCCCTCGACCTCACCGACTGACTGACCCTGAACCGTCGAGAGGGCAGTTCGTGTCGTCCCAGCGTCAGCTCGCTTCCGTAGGAGAGGACACGAACTGCCCTCTCGACGTTAGGAGTCGACACGAACTGCCCTCTCGACGGTCGGTCAGAAGCGGCGGTGCCAGAGGTTGACGGCGTAGTCGACACCGGTGGCGTCGGGGAACTCCTCGAGGATGAGGTCGGCGTGCTCGGAGGCGAACTCGATGGCGACGACGGCCTCGAAGTCGGCGCGGGTGTCGAAGGTCCACCGGATGTCGAGCCGCTCGCGCTGCCAGCCTTGCCGGTCCCAGAACCGCTCGACG
Organism: Humibacillus sp.; assembly: GCA_030452985.1. Classification (GTDB taxonomy): domain Bacteria; phylum Actinomycetota; class Actinomycetes; order Actinomycetales; family Dermatophilaceae; genus DSM-29435. The sequence continues at coordinate 5,285 of JAKDLG010000040.1, read as the reverse complement.
GCGCGAGGGTCGTAGCTCGGCAGGGCCCGGCGGAACCACCTCCCGAAGGTCGACCGGGTGGCGTCGTTGTCGATGACGAAGGCGGCACCGCCGGGGCGCATCACCCGGTCGAGCTCGGCGAGGCCGGGCTCGCAGCCGGGCCCGAAGAAGTACGACCACCTGGCGTGCGCAACGTCGAACGAGGCGGCGCTCACGCCGATCGAGGCGGCGCCCTCCTCACGCACCGAGCACAGCGGCATCCGCGAGATACGTTCTGCCGCAAGGGCGGCCAGTGGTGGATGCGGTTCTACCCCGACCACCGACCGTGCCTCGCGAGCGAACACCGGCAGGTGGTAGCCGGTGCCGCAGCCAATGTCGACGACATCGAGGCCCGACCAGTCGAGCACCGACCGCATCGCGGCCTCGATGACGCCCTCGCGGTCGACGCCGCGGTTCTCGACCTCGTAGACGTCGGGGCTCTCCCAGATGTTGGGGGAGGGGATGACCTCGTTCACGGCGTCGTCACCTGACCTCACTTGGACTTCTGGGCCTCGATCGTGGCGGGGTGAACGAGCAGAGGCAGCAGCTTGCGAACACCCTGGGCCCGCACCGCCTTCACCTGCGCGAGGTGGGCCTCGGCGCGAATCGCCAGCTGTTCGTAGGCCGCTGCGCCCATCAGCTCGACCAGCTCGGGCCGGTTGGAGCGGTAGACCGGCTCGCGCCCGACGTGCGCCTCGGGGTTTCCCGAGCAGTACCAGTCAAGGTCGTGGCCGCCCGGGCCCCAGCCGCGACGGTCGTACTCGGTGATCGTCACCTCGAGGTAGCTCGTGTCGTCGGGCAGCTCTACCGTGCGGAAGGTGCGCCGGATCGGCAGCTGCCAGCAGACATCGGGCTTGAGGGTGAGCGGTTGCACTCCCGTGAGTACCGCGTGCTGGTGGAGGGCACAACCGGCCCCGGCCGGGAAGCCCGGTCGGTTGAGGAAGATGCAGGCGCCGTCGACGACCTTCGTCTTGTGGGCGCCGTCCTCCTTCTCCGTCCAGTCCTTGCGGCTGCCGGTGGCGGTGCCGACGGCGTGGTACTGCCACTCGTCATCGCCCAGCTCGTCGACGGCCGCAGCCACCCGCTTGAGGTCGTCCTTGCCCGTGAAGTGGGCCCCGAGCGTGCAACAGCCGTCGTCAGGCCGCCCCTCGTAGATGCCGGCGCACCCGCTGCCGAAGATGCAGGTCCAGCTGCTCGTGAGCCAGGTCAGGTCGCAGCGATAACGCTGGCCGGCATCGTCGGGATCGGTGAACTCGACCCAGACGCGAGGAAGGTCCAAAGGTGCTTCGGCCACCGACACACCTTATGCGCTCGTGCTTTCGCACCCCGCAGACCCGCTCACGGAGTGGTCACGAGCGGTAAACTGAGGCTGGCGTCCAGGTCGCCACCGGTGCGCGGGAAGAGGCCCAGCCTCCCTGGCAGCAGCAACTTCAGGTCGACCTCCTTTCGGCCCGACCAGCGCACGCCGGGCACGACGAGAGGAGGCCGTGATGGCCCTGTCCCTGCCCAGCAACCCCGATCTCGAGCGGTTCCGTCGAGACGCCCGCCGGCTCCAGCGCGCCGTGCGAGCCGACGAACCCGAGGCCCTCGCCCTGGTGGCCGCCCGCCACCCCGACGGAGTGCCCACCCCCGCATCGACGTTCACCCTGGCCGGCGCCCAGCTCGTGATCGCGCGGTCGTACGGTCTGGCCAGCTGGCCCAAGCTTCGGGAGTTCCTCCGGCGAAGCGGCCCCTTGCGACGAGACCCCAGCGCACTGTCCGCCGACATGGCCGGGGCTGATGCCGCTGTGGCCGTGCCGGTGCTCGCCTGCCTGGGCTACGACGAGAACGACGATCCGGCGCGGTGGGGTCGCGCAGCGCAGCTTCTCGAGCAGCATCCAGGGCTGGCGGCGCAGGCCCTCGCTGTGGCGGCCGCAGCCGGTGTTGCCACCGCCGTGCGTGACCACCTCGCCGCCGACCCGAGCAGCGCCGGCCGCGAGGTGGGCCCGTTCCGGTGGCCGCCGCTGCTCTACGTCGCCTACTCCCGGATGCCGCAGGCCGACGCGGTGGCGAGCGCCCGGTTGCTGCTCGAGCACGGCGCCGACCCCGACAGCGGCTACCTCTGGCGGGGCATGCCCCCGCCGTTCACCGCGTTGACGGGCTGCTTCGGGGAAGGGGAGATGGGGCCCGGACGTCAGCCCCGGCATCCACGCTGGCGCGAGCTGGCCCGGCTGCTGCTCGAGCACGGCGCCGACCCCAACGACCGACAGACGCTCTACAACCGGATGTTCGGGCGCGACGACAGTCACCTACGGCTGCTCTTCGACCACGGCCTCGGTGCGCCGAGCAGCGAGGTGTGGGCTGCGCGCACCGGGGTCGTGGGCGAGACGGTCGCCGAGATGATGAACCGGCAGCTGCGCTGGGCGCACACCCACGGGTTCGCAGACCGGCTCACCCTGCTCGCGCAACACGGGTTCGTCCTGGAACCGCACGTGCCGGGTGGCCCCGGTGCGGCGTCGCGACGAGCGCCACGCATCCACCGGGCCGCGAGCGCGGCCGCGATCAGTGCGGCCGTGGCTTCCGGCGCCGATGTGGACGCCCGGTATCACGGTCGCACGGCCCTGCACCAGGCCGCGCTGATGGGCGACCTGGAGGTCATCGGGGCCCTGCTCGAGGCGGGCGCCGACCCGGCCGCGGTCGACCGCGAGCACGGCACCACCCCGCTCGAGTGGGCCCGGTGGGCGAGACAGGATGATGCCGCCGAGCTCTTGCAGCGTCGAACCACCTCAGCCGATCGTGCTGCGGACTGCGCTTCGGGGCACGAGCTGCCCGGCGAAGGAGGGCCGATGCCCCGAAGCGCAGTCCGTGGGCCAAGACCCCCGCACTACGGTGACGCTCATGACCTCCCGTGACCTGCCGGCCCCGGCTGCCACCGGACGCCGCGGACGGCGCCCCGGTGGTGACGACACCCGAGGCGTCATCATCGAGGCGGCCCGGTCGGCGTTCGCGGCCAAGGGCTACGACCGGGCGAGCCTGCGCGGCATCGCGCGTGATGCCGGCGTCGACCCCGCGCTCGTGCACCATTACTTCAAGGGCGGCAAGGCAGAGCTGTTCGCAGAGACCCTGGCCGTACCGATCAACCCCGCCGCGCTCGTCGAGCGCATCATCACCGGCGACCCCGACCGGCTCGGCTGGCGGGTCATCGAGACCTTCCTGGCGGTCTGGGACGCCCCGGAGCGGCGCGAGACCTTGACGGCACTGATCCGTTCGAGCATGACGACCGACGAGTCCGCCCGGATGCTGCGGGAGTACCTCGGCCGCGAGGTCTTCGGGCGCATCGCCGCGGCGACCGGGGTCTCCGATCCCGAGCTGGGGGGAGCGCTCGCGGCATCCCAGGTGGTCGGTATGGCGGTCATGCGCTACATCGTCAAGGTGCCGGCGCTCGCGGAGGCCTCCAACGAGCAGGTCGTCGCCCGGCTCGGGCCGGTGCTCCAGCACTACCTGATGGACAACGAGGCCTGATCTGGGCTAGATTTCATCACATGATGAATAACTTCGAGGGACCGGCGATCTCGATCGAGGGCCTGCACGTCTCGAGAGGCGGGCGGCCCGTCATCCGCGAGCTCTCGCTCACGGTGCCCTCCGGCCAGGTCGTGGGCCTGCTCGGCCCGTCAGGGTCCGGCAAGTCGACTCTCATCCGGTCGATCGTCGGGGTGCAGGTGGTTCGCGCGGGCACGGTCACGGTGCTCGGTCACGAGGCGGGATCGCCGGCGCTGCGGGCCGAGGTCGGCTACGTCACCCAGAGCCCCAGCGTCTACGGCGACCTCACGGTACGCGAGAACATCGCCTACTTCGGTCGGGCCGTCGGCCTGCGCGGGGCCACGCTGGCGGATGCCGTCGAGCGGACCCTCGTCGAGGTCGCCCTCACCGCGAACGCCGGCCAACTGGTCGCGGACCTCTCGGGCGGGCAGGGTTCGAGGGTCTCGCTCGCCGGTGCCCTCGTCGGCCGGCCCACGTTGCTGATGCTCGACGAGCCGACGGTCGGGCTCGACCCGGTGCTGCGGCGTGACCTGTGGAACCTGTTCGCCCACCTCGCGTCGGTCGGCCACTCGCTGGTGGTCTCGAGCCATGTCATGGACGAGGCGGCCCGCTGCGACCGGCTGGTGCTGCTGCGCGAGGGTGAGGTGCTGGCCGACGTGACCCCGGCGGAGCTGCTCGCCCAGACGGGCACGACCGACGCGGATGCCGCCTTCCTCAAGCTCATCGACACCGCGGAGGGGGACCGGGCGGACCGCTCCGACACGGTCACGGCCGAGCGCGGCCGGCGAGGGCGGCACCGCGAGCGAGGCCAGGACGGCCAGGGCCGTCGTGGCGGGCGGGAGGCGTCGTGAACGCCGGCCTGACGCTGGCCACCGCCGCTCGGGTGCTGCGCCAGGTGCGCAGCGACCCCCGCACCATCGCCCTGATCCTCATCGTGCCCTGTGTGCTGCTCGGGCTGCTCGCCTGGATCTACACGAGCACACCGGTCTTCGACGGCATCGGCCCGGCGCTGCTCGGGGTGTTTCCGATGATCGTCATGTTCATCGTCACGTCGGTCGCCACCTTGCGCGAGCGGCAGTCGGGCACGCTGGAGCGACTCCTGACGACCCCGATGGGCAAGGGCGACTTCATGATCGGCTACGCCGTCGCGTTCGGGGTGCTCGCCGTCGTGCAGGCCCTGGTGGCTACCGGGTTCGCGGTGTGGGTGTGCGGGCTCGACGTGGCCGGGCCGGTGTGGCTCCTCGTCGTCGTCGCCGTGTTCAACGCCCTGCTCGGCACGGCCCTCGGCCTGCTCGCCAGCGGGTTCGCGCGCACGGAGTTCCAGGCCGTGCAGTTCATGCCGGCGTTCATCCTGCCGCAGTTCCTGCTCTGCGGTCTGCTCGTCGACCGCGACGCCATGCCCGAGGTGCTGCGCTGGGTCTCTGACGTGCTGCCACTCTCGTACGCCGTCGATGCCATGAAGCAGATCGCTTCGACCGCCGACCCGTTGGGCGCGGTGGCGGGTGACCTCGGCATCGTCGTCGGCTTCGTCGTGCTGGCGCTCGCCCTGGCCTCGCTGACCCTGAGCCGCCGTTCCCCCTGAGAGTTTCGTCGTCGAACGCCGGGCTGATGGTCGAACGCCGGGCTGATGGTCGAACGCCGGGTTGGTGGTCGAACGCCGGGCTGATGGGCGAACGAGCCGGCACACCACCGTGTTCGGCCCCGAACGAGTCGTTCGCGGGGAAAGGCGGGAGGCAAGGTGGGGGAGG
>JAKDLG010000195.1 GCA_030452985.1 Humibacillus sp. | reverse complement strand
AACACGTTGCTCGACCGCCCCCAGGCCACCACCCGTCGGAAGAGGTAGCGCGCCACCTCGTCGGGCGTGAGGCGGCGCTGCCCCTGCGTGGTGCAGGTGACGCCGTACTCGTTCTCGATCCCGAAGATCCGCCGCTCCATGCACCAACTCTAGGCTTCTTGCTTCTGCCGCAGGCGAACACCGCTTCACACGGCCCGTCGCATCTGCTCGAATCGGGGGATGGCCCGCATCCTCGTTCTCGGTGGCACCTCCTGGCTCGGCGGAACGGTGGCGGCAGAGGCTGCTCACCGGGGGCACGAGGTCATCTGTCTGGCACGCGGACAGTCGGGCCCGGCTCCTGAGGGAACCACCCTGGTGCGGGCCGACCGCGACCGGGCCGATGCGTACGCAGCCTTGCCTGGCCTGCCTGGCCTGCCTGGCCTGCCTGCCAACGACCTCGTGGCCGCGCCGGCAGCGGCATCCGGCACGGTTGCCACGGCCACACCCACTGCCATGGCCACGGCCACACCCACTGCCGACGTCGAGTACGACCTGGTCGTCGACGTCGCTCGGCAACCACGGCACGTGCGCGGCGCCCTGGCAGCACTGTCGGAGCGAACTTCGAACTGGGTATTCGTCAGCTCGTGCTCCGCCTACGCCAGACAGGACGAACACGGCGCCGACGAGAGCGCGCAGCTGTTGCCTGCGGCCGCGGACGATCTCGTCAGGGCCGAGGAGTACGGCCGGGGGAAGGTGGCGTGCGAGCAGGCCGTCACCCTGGCCCGGGGCGCTCGGGCGCTCATCGTGCGGTCGGGCCTGATCGTGGGTGCGGGCGACCCGAGCGAACGGTTCGCCTACTGGCCGTCGCGGTTCGCCCTGGCCGCTGAGGACGGTGGACCGGTCGTGGTTCCGGCCCAGGTCGAACGGCCGGTTCAGTGGGTCGACGTCGTCGACCTCTCGGCGTGGCTGCTGACGGCCGGCCTGACCGGTGTGACCGGCATCGTCAACGCGATGGGCACGGCGCAGTCGCTGGGTACGGTGCTGGATCAGGCCTGCGCCACAGCCGAGTTCAACGGTCAAACGTTCGCCGTCGATGACGACGGCCTGGTTGCCGCCGGCGTGGAAGAGTTCATGGGGCCACGGTCACTGCCACTCTGGCTGCACGACCCGGGGTGGTCGGCCTTCCTCGACCGCGACGCCACGACTGCGCGAGAGCTGGGGCTGCGACAGAGGCCGCTGGCCGACACCATGAGCGACGCGCTCGACACCGAGCGTCGACTCGGCCTGGGACGCCGTCGCGAGCGGGCCGGGCTCGACCGCGACACCGAGCTCGAACTGGTCGCCACCGTGCGCCGGGGCCGCGGCACGGGCCGGTCGGGAGGGTGAGTCCCGCGCCGACCGACCCGCATCCGGCGGTAGTCAGTCGCTGTCAGCGCTGGTGTTGATGACCCCGTTGACGCCGGCCGGGAAGAACCCGCCCTTGGTCACCTTCTCCGGGTTGAGGTAGGCGATATTGAGCACCTGGCCGGCCGAACGGCTGTAGGTGATCCCGTTGGCGTCGGTCGGTACGAAGTTGGCCCGGCCCCGGTAGTAGAGACCCTGGTCGTCGTCGCTGCGCCCGTCAAGACTGTCCCGGGCGTTCGAGATCTTGCCGGCCGCCGACTGGAGTCCCCTCTCGAACAAGGCGAGACGCACGATTCCCGCGTGGTAGGCCTCCACCGAAAGGATGCCGGCAGCCGCCTCGAGGTAGGTCTTGTTCGAGATGAGCGGCGCTGCCCCCTTGTAGGCCGTGACACCGACATCCTCGAAGATGAACGCCCCCAGCAGGAAGTTGTCCTCGTTGGCGAACGGGTCGAACGTCTGACCCTTGGTGATCAGGCCGGCCGCCATCGCTGCTGCCGTGAAGCTCGACTGGAGGTCGATCTGCGGCTGCGAGACCTTGACCGACCCCAGGGCCGAGCGCAAGAAGGTGACGTGCGCCAGCTCGTCGCCCGCGATCTCCTCGGCCAGCCGCTTGACCACGCGGCTCTTGAACGGAACCGCGTGGCCGCCGATGACTCTGCCGCGCTTTCCCGTGCCGTGCGTCATCGACTCGGGGATGCCGCACCCGTGGACCGCAAACGAGTAGAACTGCCCCTCGAGGTACTCCAGGTTGAGAGCGAAGTTCAGGATCGCGGCGTCACTCGGGGCGCCGTGGTCACCGTGGGCCGACGCCGACCCTGCTGAGGCTCCCACCACGGCAGCCGTGCCGGCCACAGCCAGGCCGCTCAGACCTGCAGCCTTGATGAAGTTGCGCCGATCGCGTTCGTTCTCGGCGCTTCGGTCGATCAGGTCGACCACCATCTTCTTACCGAACACAAGTTCTCCTTGTTTCGAGGTGATGGCTCCGAGGGCTGAGGGGAACCGACGCCGCCCGGAGCAGACGACGTGGTCATGCGCACCTGGCACCGGGTGCGCGAGCACATCCGGGGCCGGAAACGCTGGTTGGCGAAGCAGAGATTCCGCCGAACGAGCGACCCCCCGACGCGCGGGACATGGCTCACCAGCGAGCACTCGTTGACCATTCGTCGCCGTCGCCGAACCGGATTGGTTCCGACAGTTGCAGCCACCACGAGAGACCCCACAGGTCGGCTCACCGGGGCGGGGCCAGGGCGGCGTAGTCACCCCGGGTCACGGAGCGATCGACGAGCTGCCCGTCGCCGTCCGGCACGGTGACCGGCCTATTGCCGCTGACGAGCTGCACGCTCGTGGCCAGGCTGTCGGCGGTCACCGTGAAGACGATCTGGGCCACGGCGGCCTGCTGCTCGCGCACGGAGAGGCGGTCGAGGCCCGGCGGTACGGTGATGCGCGCGGTCGAGCCCGTCACCACGCCGGAGAGTCCCGAGGCCGATTCGGGAAGAGCGGTGCGAAGCCCCTTCGAGACCTCGTCGGGGCGAATCGGTGCCCCCAGCGCCCGCAGCACCGGAGCGAGGCCGATGCCCGGTGCTGCCGAGCGGGCCACCCGCTCAAGTCGCTCTCCGTGCAGCAGGTAGACCTGAATCGTCAGGGGTACGCCGGAGGCGCTCGCGGAGCCGGGACTGGAGACGGTGCTCCTTCGCACGTCGACGAGGTCGGGGCTGCTCTGAACGCCCAGCGAGCACGAGCACAGCAACAGAGCCACCAGAAGAGTGAGCACGACGACGGGGGAACGACGCGCTCCTGGCCGACGGGTGTCGTGCGCGGTTCCTGATCGTTCAGTGCACCGGTAGCTCCACGACAAAGCGAGCACCTCCCCCGATGCCTTCCTCGACGAGCACCGAACCCCCATGGGCCGCCACATGGCGCTGCACGATGGCCAGGCCGAGGCCGAGGCCCTGACTGCGCGGCTGCGGCGTCCGTCGAACCCCGCGCGCAAAACGGTCGAAGACCCGGCTGCGGTCGTTCATGTCGATCCCCGGGCCGGCATCCTCGACCTCGATGCGTACGAACGCTCCCGAGCGGGTCACTCGAACGGCCGTGCACCCCCGCCCGTGTACCTGGGCGTTACCCACCAGGTTGCTCACCACCCGCTCGAGGCGTCGCTTGTCAGCGACGACGACGAGGTCGCCGGACCGCGCGGTGACCTCGGTGACGGGCCGGCCGACGAGGCGGTCGGCGCACCACCGGGTGAGCTCGCCGATATCGACCGGTTCGAGCACCAGACCCTCCCCCGCGTCGTGCCGCGAGATCTCGAGCAGGTCGACGACCAGCACCCTGAACCGGCCCAGGTCGTCCGCGAGCAGGTCGACGGCCTCCCGCACCGACTCGGGCAGCTGACTGCGTCGGTGCGTGATCACCTCCATCGAGTTCAACATCGTCGTCAGCGGGGTGCGCAGCTCATGGCCGACATCGGCCGCGAAGCGGGAGTCGACCATGGCCCGATGCTCGAGCTCGGCAAGGGTGGCGTTGAGGGTGCGCGCGAGCGGATCGAGATCAGCGTCACCGACCTGTTCGAGCCGGGCATCGAGATGTCCGGCCGCGACCGCCCCGACGACCGTTGTGAAATGACCGAGGGGGGCGAGCGCGAGCCCCGACGCCCAGCGCCCGAGCCACACCCCGAGCGCGGTCGTGAGGGCGGCCGTCACGGTCAGCACCAGGGCCATCGAGGTCAACGTCTGATCCAGGTCGTCGAGCGAGAAGAGCTGGACGACGAGGTCACCCGGGTCGCGCAGCGGAGTCCCTACCGCAAGGACGAGTGCGCCGTCGACGGAGATCCGCTGGGTCGCCGTGCTGCCGGACCCGACCGCGTCGATCAGGCCGGTGGGGAGGGCGCTCGGTCCGCCCGTGGGGAGGGCGCCGTACCACCGGCCGGATACCCGGACCATCGACGATGACGCGTCACTCGTCGGAAGAGCGTCGATCAGGTCGGTCACCGACGACGTACCCCCGGTCAACCCGGCCTCGAGGGAGACCCGGTCGAGGCCGGTCACGGCCACCGCCGTCTGCACCTGTTGGGTCAGCAGATACCTCGAGACGACGAGCCAGGATGCCACCGACAGCAGCGTCGAGACACACAGAGCGAGCAGACCGAACGCGACCTCCACCCGGGTGCGCAAGGGCACCCGTCTGGAGCGAGCCCGCAGGCCGTCGCGGTACGGCCGCCCAAAGGTCCGCACTCGCGTTCAGCCGCCCAAGCGGTATCCGAGCCCGCGGGCCGTGACGACGTGGCGTGGGCTGGCCGGATCGGACTCCACCTTCATCCGCAGCCGCCGCACGTGCACGTCGACGATGCGGCTGTCACCGAAGTAGTCGTATCCCCACACGCGGTCGAGGAGGTGCTCACGGCTGCAGATGCGGCCCTCGGCGATCGCGAGCTCGACGAGCAGCCGGAACTCGGTGCGAGTGAGTGCCACCAGCTCGCCCGACCGGGTGACGACACCGTCGTCGAGCCCGATGACGAGGTCACCGGCCGTGACCACGCGTGGCGGCTGCCCGGCGATCGGCTCGGTGCGGCGCAGCAGGGCCCGGATGCGCGCGGCCAGCTCCTTGGCGACCAGCGGTTTGGTGACGTAGTCGTCGGCGCCCGACTCGAGCCCGGCCACCACGTCGTGGCTGTCGGTACGTGCGGTCACCATGATCACGGGTACGTCGCTCCCCCGCCGGATCGCCCGGCACACGCTGAACCCGTCACGGTCAGGCAGCATCAGGTCGAGCAGCACGATGTCGGGTGGCGACTCTCGGACCCGTTCCAGGCACTGCGAGCCGTCTGCGGCCTCCATGACCTGGAAGCCCTCGTCCTCCAGCGCCATTCGCATCACTCGCCGAACACGGTCATCGTCTTCGACGAGGAGAACCCGTCGTCCCATGAACCCATCATGCCCGCCGTACCTGACTACTGCCCGGGGGTTTCCCGAGAAATTTCTGGGCAGAGTCGGCGCGCCAGCCGTGTGACCTCTTTGAGCCCGGTGGACCGCTCTCATGACGCCAGCGTTGCGCTCTCATGTCATCTTCACAGGGAGCACTGGCGGTCATCCGTTCCCTGCCTAGCGTTCAGCACGTGACCTAGGCGGCGCGGAACGGTTCGTGCCGGGTCGGGCGCTCCTGCCGGAGCGCGAGACGAGGAGACGTGATGACCAGAAGGAAGAAGCCGATGGCGGCCCTGTCAGCGGTCGCCGTGGCCGGCCTGGCTCTGACGGCGTGCAGCAGCTCGAGCGGCGGCACCAGTACGGCCGGGGGCTCGGGTGGTTCGAGTGCGACACCCGTGAAGGGGGGCACCCTGAACATGCTCGGCTCGGGAGACGTCGACTACATGGACCCCAACGTCAGCTACTACTCGGTGGGCTACCTCGCGCTGCGGGAGTGGAGCCGGCAGCTGTTCACCTATCCGGCGGTCAACGGCCAGACCACGACGCCCGTGCCGGACCTCGCGGAGAAGTTGCCGACCCAGGGCGATGGCATCAGCACTGACGGCAAGACCTACACGATCAAGCTTCGCAGCGGCGCCATGTGGGACACCTCCCCCGCGCGCGCGGTCACGGCGGCCGACGTCGTGCGCGGCGTCAAGCGCACCTGCAACCCCGCGCAGCCCTTCGGCGGGTTGCCCGACTACGAAAGCCTCGTCCAGGGAATGCAGGCCTTCTGCGACGGTTTCGCCAAGGTCGCTCCGACGCCGTCGGCCATGGCCGCCTACATGAACAAGACCGACCTTCCCGGGGTGGTGGCCAAGGACGACCAGACCGTCGTCTTCCAGCTCAACAACCCCGCCAGCTACTTCCCCGACATGCTCACCCTGCCTGCCTTCTCGCCCTCCCCGAAGGAGTACGACGCCTACGTGCCGGGGGGGTCAGAGCTCGCCCAGCACACGATCTCCGACGGTCCCTACAAGATCGAGTCCTACAACCCCAAGAAGAACATCAACTTCGTGCGCAACCCCGCCTGGACCGAGGCCAGTGACCCGGTACGCAAGGCCTACGTCGACAAGATCGTGATCAACGAGACCGTCACCCAGGACTCGACGCAACAGCAGCTCCAGACCGGGACTGCGAGTGCCGACATGGGGTTCGACAACGCGCCACCTCCGTCGCAGATCCCCGGACTGCTGGCCAAGAAGGACCCCAACCTCACGCTCGGGCCGACCGCGTCGACCAACCCCTACATTGTCTTCAACACCCAGTCGCCGAACAACAACAAGGCCATGGAGAACGTCAAGGTGCGTCAAGCACTGGAGTACGCCATCAACCGCACCAACATCATCCAGGTCATCGGGGGGCCGAGCCTCAACCCGGCACTCACGCACGTGCTGCCTTCGAACATCGTGGGCGGCGAGACGAACTTCGACCTCTACCCCTACGACCCGGCCAAGGCGAAGTCAATGCTGGCCGCCGCCGGGTTCCCCAACGGAATCACGCTGAAGATGCTCTACCGCAACGCCTCCGAGGGCAGCAGCAAGACGTTCCAGACGATGCAGCAGGACCTCACTCAAGCGGGGATCACGCTCACCGGCATCCCGTCGCCCAACTCTGACTTCTACACCAAGTACCTCCAGGTGCCGTCAGTGGCGCGGCGCGGGGTCTGGGACGTAGCCAACTCCGGGTGGGGCGCCGACTGGTACGGCAACGCCGCACTCTCGTTCTTCAACCCGTTGTTCTCGGGCAAGCCGTCGTTCCCGCCCGTCGGGAGCAACTTCGGGCTCTACAACAGCCCCGCCGCCAACGCTCTCATCCAGCAGGCTGCTGTCGCTCCCACCAAGGAAGACGCGGCCTCACTTTGGGCCAAGGCCGACAAGCAGGTCATGGAGGACGCCGCGTTCTTCCCGATCACCAACCCCAAGCAGGCCAACTACCACGCCACCCAGGTGCAGAACCCCATCTACGTGCCGGCCATCCAGAACTACGACCCGACCAACGTGTGGCTGAGTGCCGACAAGCAGGGCGGCTGACCCGAACGGAGGTGCCTCGTGGCTCTGCTCGAGGTGCGCGATCTCAGTGTTTCGTTCCACACCCCTGATGGTGTCGTCGAGGCCGTGCGCGGGCTCTCCTACGATGTCGAGCGTGGCAAGACGCTCGCCATCGTCGGAGAGTCCGGCTCGGGCAAGAGTGTCTCGACCCAGACCATCACCGGCCTCACCCGGGGAGCCCAGATCTCGGGCTCGGCGCTTTTCAACGGCAACGAGCTGCTCGGTGCGTCAGCATCGGCGTTGCAGAAGGTGCGCGGCGCCCAGATCGGGATGATCTTCCAGGACCCGCTCTCGAGCCTGCACCCGTACTACACCGTGGGTTGGCAGATCGTGGAGATGATCCGGACCCATCGCAAGGACACGTCCAAGAGGGCCGCCCGGGCCCGGGCGGCCGAGCTGCTCGGGCTGGTGGGGATCCCTCGCGCCAGTGAGCGCATCGACGACTTCCCCCACCAGTTCTCGGGAGGTATGCGCCAACGCGTGATGATCGCGATGGCGATGGCGCTCGACCCGGCCCTGCTCATCGCTGATGAACCCACGACCGCCCTCGACGTCACGGTGCAGGCGCAGGTGCTCGAGGTGATGCGCACCCTGCAGCGGGAGTTCGACACGGCGATCATCCTGATAACGCACGACCTCGGGGTGGTGGCCGAGATGTCCGACGACGTCGTCGTCATGTACGCCGGTACCGTCATGGAGAAGGCACCCCGGCGCACTCTCTTCTATCTCAGTCACAACCCGTACACGAAGGGCCTGTTGGCCTCGCTGCCGGCCCGGGGCGGTCGGACGGGGCGACTCACGCCCATCCTGGGCACGCCGCCGTCGCTCATCAACCCAGCGGATCGCTGCCCCTTCGCCCCCCGATGCCCCAGCGCCTTCGACCATTGCTGGCAGGAGCGACCGACGCTCGAACCCGTCTCGAACAATGCTGAGCACACTTCGGCCTGCTGGCTGCCCCATGACGTCGAGGCGCAGCTCGGCGCGCCGCTACCGGACCAGACCGGGTCGCCGATCGACACACAGCGGTCCACCGCCAACCAGGAGGAGTCGGCATGAACACCCCGTTGCTCTCCGTCGAGAACGTCACCAAGTCCTTCCCGGTCCAGTCCGGCGGTCTCTGGGGCGGCAGCACAGAGTCGATCCACGCCGTCGACGGGGTGTCGCTCGGGATCGAGGCCGGTCAGACCATGGGGCTGGTCGGCGAGACAGGGTGCGGCAAGTCGACGCTGGCGCGCTGCATCGCGCGTCTGTATGACCTGACGTCCGGACGCGTCACGTTCGACGGGCGTGACATCACCACGCTGAACCGTCGGGAGATGCGCGACGTGCGCCGTGACATGCAGATGATCTTCCAGGACCCGTACGGCTCCCTCAACCCGCGTCGGCGGGTCGGCTCGATCATCGGCGACCCGTTCACCATCCAGGGTCTGGGCTCGTCCAAAGAGATCAAGGTCAAGGTGCAAGAGCTCATGGAGCGGGTCGGGCTCAACCCCGAGCACTACAACCGGTTCCCGGCCGAGTTCTCGGGCGGTCAGCGTCAGCGCATCGGAGTCGCACGCGCGCTGGCCCTGCGCCCGAAGTTCATCATCTGTGATGAGCCGGTCTCGGCCCTCGACGTGTCGATCCAGGCCCAGATCATCAACCTGCTCATCGACCTGCAGGACGACTTCGGGCTGACCTACCTGTTCATCACCCACGACCTTTCGGTCGTGCGGCACGTCAGCGACCGAATCGCCGTGATGTACCTGGGCCAGGTGGTCGAGGTCGCTGACGCCGAAGACCTGTTCACCACCACCCGACACCCGTACACGCGCTCCCTGCTGTCGGCGCTGCCCGACCCGGACCCCGACATCGCCGACAGCCAGAACCGCATCGTGCTCGTCGGCGACCTACCGTCCCCCACCAACCCACCGGTCAGGATGTCGTCAGG